>JADGOH010000038.1 GCA_017883025.1 Acidimicrobiales bacterium | reverse complement strand
GTGCCGCTGATCAACGGTGGCGGGCTCTTCGAGACGGGAGCCGGAGGCTCGGCGCCCAAGCACGTCCAGCAGCTGCTGGCCGAGGACTACCTGCGGTGGGACAGCCTGGGCGAATTCCTGGCGCTGTCCGTGAGCTTCGAGCACCTGGCCCGGCACACCGGCAACTCCCGGGCCCAGGTCCTGGCCGACACCCTCGACCGGGCCACCGGCACCCTGCTCGACGAGGGGCGGTCCCCCAGCCGCAAGCTCGGAGGCATCGACAACCGGGGCAGTCACTTCTACCTGGCCCTCTACTGGGCCCGTGAGCTGGCCGCCCAGACCGCCGACAGCGGACTGGCCGCTGCGTTCGCCCCGTTGGCCGAGCGCCTCACGGCCGACGAGCCGGCCATCGTGGCCGAGCTGCTGGCCGTGCAGGGGTCGCCGACCGACATCGGCGGCTACTACCGGCCGGACGACGGGCTGGCCGAGGCGGTCATGCGCCCCTCGGTGACCTTCAACCAGGCGCTGGCCACCCTGGGCTGAGTGGCCGCCGCGTGCGCGGCGACTACGGTCCGTCGAGCTCGACCAGGCGGTCCTGCAGGAAGCCCCGCTCGACGGCGTTGTCGGTCAGGGCGAGCGCCTCCCGGTAGGCGGCGCGGGCCTCGTCGGTGCGCCCGAGGCGCCGGAGGAGGTCGGCCCGGGCCGACGGCAGGTAGGCGTAGGACGCCAGCTGCGGCTCGTCGGACAGCCCGTCGAGGACCTTCAGGCCGGCCTCGGGACCCTCGGCGAACCCGACGGCCACGGCGCGGTTCAGGGCCACCACGGGCGAGGGCCAGATGACGACCAGGAGGTCGTAGAGCCCGACTAGCTCGGACCAGTCGGTGGCCGACCACGTGGGGGCCTCGGCGTGGACGGCGGCGATGGCCGCCATGAGCGCGAACCGGCCGGGTGGGCGCCGCTGCAGCGCTTCGCGCACCAGAGCCAGCCCCTCGGCGATCTCGGCGGCGTCCCACCGGCTGCGGTCCTGCTCGGACAGGAGCGAGAGGGAGCCGTCGGCGGCCAGGCGGGTGGTCTGGCGGGCATGGGTGAGCACGATGAGACCGAGCAGCCCGGCCACATCGGCGTCGTCGGGGAGGAGCGTCCGCAGCATCCGGGCGAGGTAGACGGCCTGGGTGACCAGGTCGGTGCGCACGAGATCGCTCCCGCCCGGTGCCGTGTGGCCGGTGGTGAACACCAGGTGGACCACGTCGAGCACGGCACCGATCCGCTCGGGCAGTTCGGCGAGTGCGGGCACACGGTACGGGATGTGGGCAGCGGCGATCTTCTTCTTCGCCCGGGTCAGGCGGGCCGCCATGGTGGACTCCTGGACCAGGAACAGCCGAGCCACCTCACCGGTGGTGAGCCCGCAGATCAGGCGCAGGGTGAGGGCCACCTGCGCCTCCGGGGACAGGGCCGGATGACAGCAGGTGAAGATCAGGCGGAGCCGGTCGTCGGCGATCTCCGGGAGCCCGTCGTCCCCGTCGTCGTCGCTTCCCGACGCGGGCTCCGCCAACTGCGGGAGGTACCGGTCGTGGGTGGTCCGCCGACGCAGCACGTCGATGCCCCGGCGTCGGGCCACCGTGGTCAACCATGCCGCCGGGCGGTCGGGGATCCCCTGGGTCGGCCAGGTGGACAGTGCCCGGGCGTAGGCGTCCTGGACACACTCCTCCGCCAGGTCGATGTCGCCCGTCACCCGCACCGTCGCGGCGAGCACGAAGGCCCACTCACGACGGTGCGCGTCGGCGACCGCGGCCTCGACGGAGGCGTCCACCGGCCGACCCGGCCTCACATCGGGCGGATCGGGCGGACCTCGACCCCGCCGACCGGGGCCGGGATCTCCTTGGCCACCGCGATGGCCTCGTCGAGGTCGGCGGCCTCCACCACGTAGTACCCACCGAGCGCCTCCTTGGTCTCGGCGAACGCTCCGTCGGTGATGGTGAACCCACCGGATCCGTCGCTCCGGATGGACGTGGCCGTGCCCGACGGCTGGAGGGCGTTGCCACCGCGGAGGGCGGCCCCATTCTGCTCGCCGAAGCGGATGTGGCCCGCCATCGTCTGCTCCTGCACGGCAGGGTCGGTGTTCGCCGACTCGTCTTGATAGATGAGGACCAGGTACTCGGCCATGGTGGCTCCTTTCGGTGGACCCGCCGATCGGGTCGCACTGCCACTACGACGAACAGGCATAGCCCGAATCGACAGCCCCGCGCCGATGGCTGTCGGTCGGTCGTGGGATCGACCGGCACCGGGCCCGCCGGGCATACCGTCAGTCCGGCCGTCCGAGGGCCTCCAGCACGAGTGCGGCCAGATCGTCGGGATCGGTGGCGTGGAGCTCGTCGAACCATCCGAGCGACCGCCCGAGGCCCACGCCGAGCAGGGCCGCCACGGCCACCTGGGCCCGCAGCACCGGTCGGTCGGCTCCGTCGGCCTCGAACTGGGCCGCCACGGGATCGACCATCCGTCGGACGATGCGGGCCCGGGCGGCCTCGCGGATCTCGGGCGAGGCGTCGTCCCGGACCAGGGCCTGGAGGATCGGCCCCGGGCCCCGGCGTGCCGTACGGCGCAGGACCACCTCGACCACCTGGTCGAGGTCGGCGAAGGGTTGACTGTCGTCGACCGGTCCGACCCGTTCGTCGTCGTCCAGCCGCTCGGCCGCCACCGCGGCCAGGTAGAGGTCGGCCTTGGAGCCGAAGTACCGGGCGATGAGCGCCGGGTCGACCCCGGCGGCCTCGCCGATCTCCCGGGTGGTCGTCCGCTCGTAGCCCTTGCGGCCGAAGCCCTCCTGGGCCGCCGCCAGCAGCGCCTCCCGGGTGGCCCCGGCGTTGCGGGCCCGCCGCGGGGGAGTGGCGGTCGACGGGGCGGCGGTGGCGTCCATCACGTCGCCCGCCGCTCGGCGTCGAGGTCGCGCTCGTCGAGGAGCATGGCACCGGCCGCCTCGAGCAGTGCCACCTCCTCCATCCGGGTCTCGATGGAGTCGTGGTCTGCGGTCGGCGTGCGGGGTCCCGTGCCCGGCTGGCGGTGCCCGGGCAGGACGAAGGAGAGCACGGCCGTCACCAGACCGAGCCCTGCCGAGATCAGGAGTGCCACTCGGAAGCCGTCGAGGTCGGGGTAGGTGGCACCCGGTCGGGTGTAGGCCAGCAGCACGGCGGCCCCGAAGGCACTGCCCACCGACAGGCCGATGTTCCGCAGCACCTGGTAGAAGCCGGTGGCGCTTCCGGTTTCCGAGGCGGGCACGGCGCGGATGATGAATCCGGGCATGGCGGCGAAGGTGAATCCGATGCCCAGGCCGACGATGCCCATGGTGACGAACGCCTGCCACAGCGAGCCGTGGTCGAGGGCGAAGTAGGTTGACGAGCCGGCGAAGACGAGCGCGCCCAGCGGGATCATGCTCCGCACCCCGAACCGGCGCTCGTAGGGGACGAGCAGCCGGCTGGCCAGGAACGTCCCGATGGAAAGGGGGACGAGCGCCAGGCCCGACACGATCACCGAGGCGCCGAACCCGAACCCGGTCGACGGCGGCATCTGGATGAACTCCACCACGATGGGCACCACGAGGTACATCGACACGCACATGAGGAATCCGGCCACGTCGGCCATGAGCACCGACCGGTCGGCCAGATGGTGGAGGTTGACGAGGGGATGGGGCGAGCGGAGCTCGTGGGGCACCCAGGCCGCCAGCACGACGACGCTCCCCACGGCGATCACCAGGGTGCGCGGCGACGTCCAGCCCCAGTTGCCGGCTTCGCTCAGCACGACGGACACCCCGGTCACGGCCAGGCTCAGCAGCACGGCACCCAGTGCGTCGAAGGCCAGCGGGGCGGCGGGCGTCCTCGGGGGCAGCACCAGCACCGAGCAGGCCAGTGCGGCGGCCACCACGATGGCGCCGAACCAGTAGGCGGCGTGCAGGTCGAGGAGCTGGGCGACCATCGCCGTGATCGGGTAGCCGAGCCCGGCGCCGATGGCCGTCGACACCGACAGGGTGGCGATGGCACGTGCGGCCGGCACCGGATCGAGGTTGCGCCGGGCGATGGCCATGTTGACCGGAAGCAGGCCGAGGCCCACCCCCTGCAGCCCACGGCCCACCACCAGCAGCACGAACGAGGTGGCCACCGCCGACAGGACACACCCGACCAGGACCACGCCGAGCGTGAGCACGATCACGTCGCGCTGGCGGGCGCCATCGGCCAGTCGACCCATCACCGGAGTGGCCAGGGCACCGGTGAGCAGGGCCGCGGTCAGGACCCACTGGGCGGTGCTCAGCGGCACCCGGTAGGTGGCGGCGATGGTCGGGACCAGGGGCGCACCCAGGCTGCTCACGATGGCGACGAGCAGGCCGACGAACACCAGTGTGGGGAGGAGCAGCGATGTGCGGCGGCCATAAGTCATCATCTGATGACATGGTAGCGGCCCGAGTTCGCGCCCGGGCCAACGGGGGCCGGACGCGGGCCCGGGTGGTTGCGAGTCCGGGCGCGGCCCCGGGTGACGGGGACTCAGCGGGGTGCGGGATGCCCGGTGCCGGTCAGGCGGGTGCGGTCACCGGCGCGGGGCCGGTGCCGGGTTCGACAGGGCGAGGGCGTCGTCGACCCGGGCGAAGCGCAGCAGCCACGTGTCGCGCAGGTAGTTCTGGTGGAGGCGCCACGGGGTGGTGACCCCCTGCTTCGGGAGGTCGGCCGCCGCCCGGGCCACGTACCCCGAGGAGAAGTCGATGAACGGCTCGGTGGGGAGTCCCGGGTCGGGCGCCTGCGGCGTGCACTGGCGCATGCCCCGCTCGTCCATGAGATCGAGCAGGCGGCAGACGTACTCGGCCGTGAGGTCGGCCTTCAGCGTCCAGGACGCATTGGTGTACCCGAACGTGGTGGCGAGGTTCGGCACCCCGCACAACATGATCCCCTTGTAGGCCACGGACTCGCCGGGCACGACGGCGGTGCCGTCGATGTCGAGGGCGACCCCCCCGAGCAGCTGCATGGCGAGGCCGGTGGCGGTCACCACGATGTCCGCCTCCAGCTCGGCCCCCGACGAGAGGCGGATCCCCGTCTCGGTGAACGTCTCGATGGTGTCGGTCACCACGTCGGCCCGCCCGGCGGTGATGGCCGCGAACAGGTCGCCGTCGGGCACCAGGCAGAGCCGCTGGTCCCACGGGTTGTAGCGGGGGGTGAAGTCCGTGTCGACGTCGTATCCGGCGGGCAGTGCTTCGGTGACCCCTTTGCGGATGCCTTTCTTGACCAGGTCGGGAGCCCGTCGGCTGAGCGCGAAGCTGAACTGGGTGAGCAGCACGTTCTTCCACCGGATGACGGCGTGGGCCACCTGGGCGGGCAGGTGGCGGCGCAGCGAGTCGGCCATCCGGTCGTGGCCCGGGCGGGCCACGATGTAGGTCGGTGAGCGCTGGAGCATGGTCACGTGGGCGGCCCGGTCCGCCAGTGTGGGCACCAGCGTCACCGCCGTGGCCCCGCTCCCGATCACCACGATCCGCCGGCCCGCCCACTCGAGGTCCGGGGGCCAGTGCTGGGGGTGGACCAGGGTGCCGCCGAAGCGCTCCTCCCCCGGGAAGTCGGGTCGGTATCCCTGGTCGTAGCGGTAGTAGCCGGTGTTCCCCCACAGGAAGCCGCAGGTGATCTGCTCCCGCCCGCCGTCGTCGGTGCGCTCGATCTCGACGGTCCACCGCGCGTCCGCCGTCGACCACGAGGCGGCGACGGCACGCCGGTTGAACCGGATCTTGTCCTCGATCCCATGGGTGTGGGCCGTGGTCCGGATGTAGTCGAGGATCGACGGGCCGTCGGCGATGGCCTTGTCGCCGACCCACGGCTCGAAGGAGTAGCCCAGCGTGAACATGTCGGAGTCCGCCCGGACTCCGGGATAGCGGAAGAGGTCCCACGTCCCGCCGATGGCGTCGCGGGCCTCCACGATGGCGTAGGTCGTGCCGGGTCGCTTGGCCTCGAGATGGCAGGCGCTGCCGACGCCCGACAGCCCGGCCCCCAGGATCAAGACGTCGACGTGGTCCACGCGGGAAGTCTAGGCACCACCCGCGTGGATCCCCCGCGTGGATCCCCCACATGGATCCCGCGCGTGGCCCTGGCCCGTGCCGGTGGTCGTCGACGGTCCGGACTGCAAGAGTGGGAGGGTGAACGTCCTCTTCGTCACCCTGGACCAGTTCCGTGCCGACTGCCTGTCGGCGGCCGGCCACCCCGTGGTCGAGACGCCCCATCTCGACCGGCTGGCGGCGAGCGG
>JADGOH010000160.1 GCA_017883025.1 Acidimicrobiales bacterium | reverse complement strand
GTGAGCAGCGGTTCGAGTTGAGCCCGTCGGCACCGGCCGCCGCTGCGGTGGCCCGTCTCGGCGCCCACCGCACCACCCGCTGGTCGACCCGGATCGAGGTCGTGGTGACCGATCCCGCTGTCGTGGTCACCGCGGCACGCCTGCTCGACGACGAGCTCGACCGCGTCGAGGACGTCGCCAGCCGCTTCCGTGACGACTCCGAGGTCAGTCGGCTCCACCGGGCGGCCGACGGGTCTCCGGTGCCCGTCTCCCCCGAACTCCTGTCGCTGCTCGAGGTGGCCCTGCGCGCCGCTGCGCAGACCGACGGCGCCGTAGACCCGACCGTCGGGGCCGCCCTCTGCCGCCTCGGCTACGACCGTGACTTCGCAGCCGTGGCCGGCGGAGTCGCCGGCGTCCTGCCCGCTGCCGCGCCCGTGCCGGGCTGGCGCTCGGTCGTGCTCGACCGCGAAGCCTGCACCGTGGCCCTGCCGGCCGGCACCCTGCTCGACCTGGGGGCGACGGCCAAGGCGTGGGCCGCGGACCGCGCCGCTGCCACGATCGCCGCCCACCTCGGCTGCGGTGTGCTCGTGTCCCTCGGCGGCGACCTCGCCGTCGAGACCGCCCCGGCCGGCGGGTTCACCGTCGGGGTGGCCGACATCTGCGGGGACCCCGACGCCCCGACGTCGGTGTCGATCGTCTCGGGCGGCCTGGCCACCTCGGGAGTGGGCAACCGCCACTGGCTCCTGGGCGGTACCCCCGTGCACCACGTGGTCGACCCCGCCACCGGGCTGCCGGTCGCCACCCCGTGGCGCACCGTCACCGTGGCCGCCGCGTCGAGCGTCGATGCCAACACGGCCTCGACCGCCTCGCTGGTCCTGGGCGCCACCGCACCGGACTGGCTGGCGACCCGGGGGCTGCCCGCCCGACTGGTGGCACATGACGGGTCGATCGTGACCGTCGCCGGCTGGCCGGACGACCCCGCGCCGGCAGCGCCCGGGGACGGCTCCCGATGACCGTGGCGACGGCACAGGCACTCACCGCCGTCGGCGGCAAGGCATTCTGGTTCCTCACCCGGGCGAGCGGGCTCGTCTCGATCGCCCTCCTCAGCGCCACGATCGTGCTCGGCGTGGTCGCTTCGGTCGGCTGGACCACGCAGCGCTGGCCGCGGTTCGTGTCCCAGGACGTCCACCGGAACCTGTCGTTGCTGTGCATCGCCTTCGTCGCGGTCCACGTCGTCACCACGGTGGTCGACGGCTACGTGCCCATCGGGTTCGTCGACGTGGTCCTGCCGTTCCGCTCGCCCTACCGGCCCATCTACCTCGGGCTCGGCGCCCTGTGCTTCGACCTCCTGCTCGCCGTGCTTATCACCAGCGGGCTCCGGCACCGCATCGGCTACGGCTCGTGGCGGTTCGTCCACTGGCTCGCGTACCTGTGCTGGCCCATCGCCCTGATCCACGGGCTCGGCTCCGGCACGGACACCCCCCTGCCGATCGTGCTGCTCGTCGAGGCCGTGTGCACGGCGGCGGTCCTGGCGGCGTTCGCATGGCGGCTCACCACCGGCCGGAGCCTGCCAATCGGCGGACGGACGGCCGCCGGGATCGGAGCCGTCGTCGCGGTGGTCGCCATCGCCGGGTTCGCCGCACTCGGGCCCCTGCGGCCGGGCTGGTCGCACCGCTCGGGCACGTCGTCGGCGCTGCTGTCGCAACTGGCGACCAAGAACGGGACGGCGTCGACCGCAGCCGCACCCCCCACGACGGTGCCCGCCACGTCCGGCTCGCCGACGACGACAGCGCCGTCCGGCTCGTCGACCGGCTCCGGCTCGGTCCCGGCGGTCCCGTTCACCAGCCGGGTCACCGGCTCGCAGACCCAGACACAGCCCGACGGCCGGGGCGTCATCCAGATCACCCTGGGGATGCACCTGCAGGATGCGGGGTCGACCCCGTTGACGATCGTGCTCACCGGCCAGGAGTCCGGCGGCGGCGGGGTCTCGCTGTCGTCGGGCACCGTCGCCTACGGCCCGTACCGGGGCACCGTGGTGGGCCTGAACGGCGGGACCGTCACCATGCGGGTCGCCGCCCCCGGGCCGATCACCCTGGTCGCCAACCTCACGATCGACCAGCAGACCGGCTCCCTGTCGGGCTCGGTGTCCGGTGCGTCGGGGTCGACGGGCGGCGACCGGTGACCGCGCCCACCGGGCCCACCCGGCTGCTCGACGCCAGCGGCGGGGCGGACGTCGTGGGGCTCGACGCGCACCTGGCGCGCTGGGGCGCCCTCCCGGACGTCAGCCCGAAGGTGCTCCTGGACGCCGTCGACCGGAGCGGTCTCCGCGGGCACGGAGGGGCCTGGTTCCCGGTCGGGACCAAGTGGCGGGCCGTGGCCGGCTCGGGCCGGTCGAAGCCGGTCGTGGTGGCCAACGGGGCCGAGGGCGAACCGGCGAGCGGCAAGGACCGCTACCTGCTGCACCACTCCCCCCACCTCGTGCTGGACGGCGCCGCCGCCGCGGCCCGGGCCATCGGGACCGACCGTGTGATCGTGCACGTGACCGCCGGCCCGGTGGCGGGCGTCCATGCGGCGCTGGCCGAGCGGGCCCGACGCAGGGTCGACACATGCTCCTTCGAGGTGGTCGTCGCCCCCGACCGCTTCCTCTCCGGTCAGGAGTCCGCCGCCGTCGCCACGGTCAACGGGCGCAACCCGGGGATCCCCACCTTCGTGGGGATCCGGTCCGTGCGCGACCAGGGCGTGGCCGGGCGGCCCACCCTCGTCCAGAACGTGGAGACGCTGGCCCACGCGGCGCTGATCGCCCGCTACGGGCCCGAGTGGTTCCGCAGCGTGGGGACCGCCGACTCCCCCGGGACCGCGCTGCTCACCGTCACCGGCAGGTGGGAGGCGCCCCGCATCGTCGAAGTTCCCTACGGGACCACACTCGGGAAGGCACTCGGCATCGACGCCGGGGCGGCGGCGGGCATCCAGGCGGTGCTCCTGGGCGGCTACGGCGGCGGCTGGCTCCCGACGTCGACCGCCCTCACCATGCCGTTCACCGAGGAGTCGGCACGCGGCCACGGCTCGTCACTGGGCGCCGGCGTGGTCGTCCTGCTGCCGACCGGCGTGTGCCCGTTGGCCGAAGCCGCCCGTGTCGTGCGCTATCTGGAGGGCGAGGGCGCCGGGCAGTGCGGTCCGTGCGTCAACGGACTCGACGTGCTGGCGACGTCGATGGAGCACCTCGCCTACCGGCCGCGGTCGTTGCGGGGCGGGGTGGCCGCCCTGCCGACGCTGTGCGGCCTGGTCGAGGGGCGGGGGGCGTGCCACCATCCCGACGGCGTGGCCCGCTTCGTCCGGACCGCAGTGGATGCCTTCGGCGACCACGCCGCCCTCCACCTGAGCCGCGGCCCGTGCCAGACGACCCGACCGTTCCTGTCCGTGCCCGCTCCCGCCGCGTCGGTGGCCCGGTGAGCCGGGCCCGCTACAAGCTGGTGGTCGACCCGATCGCGTGCGACGGGGCAGGCGTGTGCGCCGAACTCCTGCCGGAGATGATCACGCTGGACCCGTGGGGCTTCCCCATCATCCACGGCGACGAGGTCCCGGACGGGCTGCTCGAGCTGGCGAGGCGGACGACGGTGAGCTGCCCGCGCCTCGCCCTCACCCTCGTCCGCCTCGACAAGCGCTGAGGCCCGACACCGCCGCACAGCCGGCCTCCGCCCCCGGACGCGGCGGAGGGGGCCCGGCCGAAGCCGGACCCCCTCCCGTCAGCACCGGGGTGCTGTTCCGTACTGGTACTGCAGGTGCTGCGTGGGCTCAGGCGCCCGGGGTGACGAGGCAGAAGCCCTGCTTGGTGGCACCGGTGTTGCCCGTGACGTTGTTGGCGATGAACGCCGCGTCGGTGAAGGTGGCGGGGTTGGGGACCGCGCCCTCGGCGAACGTGTTACCCGAGACGTCCAGTGGGAAGAACCCGTTTGCCGTGATGGCGCTCTCGATCTCCGACCGGTAGGTGACACCGGTCTGCGGGTCGATCTCGGTCTTGGTCGAGGCCTTGCACAGGAAGCCGCTCTCGCC
>JADGOH010000159.1 GCA_017883025.1 Acidimicrobiales bacterium | reverse complement strand
CGGTGGGAGCCGTCACCGGCCGTTCCGACCTCCGGGACGAAGGGCGCGCCCAGCAGGACAAGGCCGCAGCGCAGCGCGACGTTGCCACCAAGGAGGCGGAGGCCGAGGCCTCCCGGGCGGAGGCGGCGGTCCACGAGGCCGACCAGCGTGCCCATCAGCGCTGAGCCCACGACCCGCCCCACGACCCCTGTCACCACCGGGACCGCTCGGGAAGTCTGCCCGACCGAGAGGCGTGCCCACGCCCCTCGGTCGGGCTTGTCCCGGTGCGCCCGGTGGAGACGCTCGTCTCCCGGGCCTGCGGGCGCGATGATTCGGGAATGACGCCGGCCACGGCGTTCACTCGGCCGTTTCCGGCCGTGGCCGTGGCCGACGTGACCCGACCAGGGTGATCGGTGGCTACGGTGGCGGGCACCATCGACCCCCATCGCGACGACTCCGACACAGCCGGACCCCCACCCGACTCAGCCCTCCCGGCGGCGCCGGGAGGGCTGACGACGGTCGCCGCCCTGCGGGTCCTCCTGGTCGAGGACGACGCCGGCGATGCGTTCCTCGTCCGGGAGCTCCTCGACCTGGCCGGCGGTGGGTACTCACTCGTCTGGGTCCGTGACCTGGCTGGTGGGCTGACCGAGCTCGACGGCGGTGCGGACTGCGTGCTGGTCGACCTCGGCCTGCCCGACGCCCAGGGGCTGGACGCCGTTCGGGCGATCGTGGGGCACCCGTCAGGCGCTGCCGTCGTGGTGCTCACCGGGATCACCGACCAGTCGCTGGGCGCCGACGCCATGCTCCTCGGCGCGCAGGACTACCTGATCAAGGGGAAGGTCGACTACCAGACACTGGCGCGATCCGTGCGGTACGCCATCGCCCGTCGCCATAACCAGGAATCGTCGCGGCAGCTGGTCGAGGCCCATCTGCTGCGTGCCGAGAGCGCCCGCATGGAGCGGGGCCTGGTGGCGCGGCCGATCGTGCGCAACCCGCGGTTCAGCTGGGCCGTGCGCTATGAAGCCGGAGGGAGGCGCGCCCTGCTCGGGGGTGACTTCTTCGACGCCATCGAGCTCGACGACGGGACCGTGCGGGTGGTGGTCGGCGACATCTGCGGGCACGGGGCGGACGAGGCGGCACTCGGTGTCGCACTGCGCGTGTCGTGGCGGGCCCTCGTCCTGTCCGGTGCGGACCCCGACACCACCCTGGACGCCGTGCAGCGGGTGCTCCGTTCCGAGCGCGGCTCGGACGAGACGTTCGCCACGCTGTGCGATCTCGAGTTCGACGCCGGTGCCCAGCGGGCCCGCATGCGGCTCGCCGGTCACCCGAGCCCCCTGGTCGTCGGTCACGACGACGTGCTGACCGTCCCGGCAGGCCGACGGGGACCCCTGCTCGGGGTGTTCGACGACGCGCGGTGGCCGTTCACGGAGATCGACCTCGGTCCGGACTGGACGCTCGTCATCTTCACCGACGGCATCGTCGAGGGCCACGACGTGGACGGAACCGAGCGATTCGACTCGACCCGGCTCGCTCGGGTCGCCGCGGCATTCGGACCTTCGCAATCGCCGCGCGAACTGGCCGACACCCTGGTCGAGGCGGCCGAGGCGGCCAACGGGGAGCCCCTCAAGGACGACGTCGCCCTGGTGATCATCGCGGCGACGCCTGCCGGCGACCCATGACGGCCGACACCGCCGGTTCCGCCGGGTCCGTGCCCCAGCACACGTCGGCCCACGGGCTCCGGTCGTGGACACTCCGCGCACGGCTGACCCTCCTGTTCGCGATCGCCGGGGTCGCCGTGGTCCTCGTCTCGACGGTGGCCGCGTTCAGCTTCGTGCACCTCACCGACACCCGACGGGTCCTGTTCTCGCAGATCGACCCGGCCAGCCTCCAGTCCGACCAGCTCTTCCAGGCCTACCTCGACGAGGAGACGGGGATCCGGGGCTACCTGCTCACCAGGAACGCGGCGTTCCTGCAGCCGTTCGAGCTCGGGGTCGCCAACCAGCGGACGGCGTCCGCGCGACTGCACGCCGCGCTCGCCGACCACCCTGACCTCCTCCGGCTGGCCGCCGACGCCCAGGGCGCCGCCGTGCGATGGAGCCAGGACTTCGCCGTACCCGCGGCGCTCTCGACCACGGCTGGGGGCGGCAGGACCGCCGAGCAGCAGCTCCTGGGCCCCGGCAAGGCCCGGTTCGACCTCGTCCGGAGCCGGTTCGCCGCGCTGAACGCGGCCCTGGCGTCCGAACGGGCGGCCACCCGGGCGGAGCTCACGGACGCCACCACCCAATTGATGGTCGCGCTGGTCGTGGCGCTCGTCCTCGTCGTCCTCGCCGGGGTCGCACTCGCACGGGTGCTCCGGTCGTGGGTGACGGACCCCCTCACCCGGCTCGGCGACTCGGTGCGACTCGTCTCGGGTGGCGAGCTGGCCCGGGCCGTCGAGCCGAGCGGTCCCCCCGAGATCGCCGCTCTCGGGTCCGACGTGGAAGGGATGCGGCTCCGGATCGTCAGCGAGCTCGACGTGGTTGCCGCGGCACGGGCCGACCTGGCGGCCACGAACCTCGACCTGCTGCGGTCCAACGAGGAGCTCGAGCAGTTCGCCTACGTCGCCTCCCACGACCTCCAGGAGCCGCTGCGCAAGGTGACGAGCTTCGTCCAGCTGCTCCAGCAGCGGTATATGGGCCAGCTCGACGAACGGGCCGACCAGTACATCGGTTTCGCCGTCGACGGTTCCAAACGCATGCAGCTGCTCATCAACGACCTCCTCGCCTTCTCGCGGGTCGGCCGGGTCACGGACGACTTCGTGGCCGTCGACACCGGCGTGGCCGCGCGTGAGGCGGTGGCCGAGCTGTCCGACGCGATCGACGACTCGGGGGCGACGGTCACCGTCGGACCGCTGCCCACCGTGCCCGGCGATCCGGTGCTGCTCGCGTCCCTCTTCACCAACCTCATCGGCAACGCTGTCAAGTTCCGGGGTGCAGACCCCCCGGTGGTCACCGTCGATGCGTCACCCGACGCCGACGGCGGGGCATGGCGGTTCACGGTCACCGACAACGGCATCGGGATCGAGCCGAGGTTCGCCGACCGGGTGTTCGTCATCTTCCAACGGCTCCACGCCCGCGATGCCTTCGAAGGCACCGGCATCGGCCTGGCGCTGTGCAAGAAGATCGTCGAGTTCCACGGCGGGAACATCCGGGTCGACACCGGGTACGTCGGCGGCACCCGACTATGCTTCACCCTTCCGACCGGGGCAGAAGGGGGAGCGGCGTGGCACGTGCCGAACACAGTGACGCGATCGAACTCCTGATCGTCGAGGACGACCCCGGCGATGTCCTCCTGACCAGGGAGGCCCTGTCCGGGTCCCGGATCCCCCACAACCTCCGCGTCGTCGAGGACGGCGAGGCTGCCGTCGCCTACCTCCGTCAGGAGGGCGAGCACGCCGAGGCTGTCCGGCCCGACCTGGTCTTCCTCGATCTCAACCTGCCACGACTGGACGGCCGGGAGGTCCTGGCCCGGGTCAAGTCCGACCCGCAGCTCCGGACCATCCCCATCGTGATCCTGACGACGTCGGAGTCCCAGGAGGACGTGCGGCGCAGCTACGACCTGCACGCCAATGCCTACGTCACGAAGCCGGTGGACCTCGAGGACTTCACCCGGATCGTCCGACAGGTGGACGAATTCTTCCTCAGCGTGGCACAGCTGCCGTCGCGCTCCTGACCGATCGCCGGCCGGCACGGCGTCACGGCTCGACGAGGAACGATTCCCGGAGCCGGGCGACGCTCGCCGCCAGGAGCCGCGATACGTGCATCTGGCTCACGCCGATCCGATCCGCGATCTGGGACTGGGTGAGGCCGTCCACGAACCGCAGCTGCAGGATCACCCGGTCACGCTCGGGCAGCGTCTGCAGTGCGTCGACCAGGACCTGGTGGTCGTCGGCGCCCACGAACCCGGCGTCGTCGGCTCCCAGGCGTGAGGCGATGGTCCCCTCCTGCCGGTCGGGCGCGTCGATGGAGGTCGCACGATAGCCCTGGCCGGCCTCGAGGGCCTCGAGCACCGCCTCCTCGGTGGCGCCGGTCCGCTCGGCCAGCTCACCCACGGTTGGCGGGTGGCCCAGCTCCTGGGCCAGTGCGTCGGCGGCGGAGCCCAATTCCAGGTAGAGCTCCTGGACCCGGCGGGGGGCGCGGACCGCCCATCCCTTGTCGCGGAAGTGTCGCTTCAGCTCACCGAGGACGGTGCGGGTGGCGAAGGTGCTGAATTCGAAACCTCTGTCCGGGTCGAAGCGGTCCACGGCGTTGATCAGGGCGAGGGATGCGACCTGCACGAGGTCGTCGTGCGACTCGCCCCGGTGGCCGAAGCGCCGCGCGAGTTGATGGGCCAGGCCCAGGTGGGCCTCCACCAGCTGCTCGCGCAGCTGTGGGTCTCGGGTGGCGGCGAACTCGACGAAGGTGTCACGGGAGGATCCCGGACGGGCGGGGCGGGCCATCAGGCATCGAGTGCGGCGCGGCGTTTGCAGAGCCGGGCGCCGCGCCATCCGTCGCGGACGACCGGCCCGTGCTCGTCGACCAGCGCATCGAGGATGCGTCCGGACAGCTCGTCGGTCAGACCGTCCGTGTAGGCATCGGACCGTTCGGGCACGACGCCCGTGCCGTCGTGATGGCACGAGACCTCGATCTGGCCCGACGTCCCGTCGAAGCGCAGGTGCAACCGGCCGGAGCGCCGCCCGTCGAGGACGGACAGGCAGAGCTCGTCGACGGCCAGGCGGAGGTCCTCGATCTCCTCGATGTCGAATCCCGAGCGCGAGGCGACGGTGGAGACGGCCAGCCGGGCCAGGACGAGGAGGTCGGACTCGACGGGGATCGCCAGCTCCACCACCCCGCTGGGCGTCTGGGCGGCGGCGGTGTCGGACGGGTCCGGCGCGGAGTTGTTCGTGGTCACGAGTCCGTCCCTTCAGGCCGAGAGGGCCAGGTCGAGCGAGCCGTGGATCGAGAACAGCTCGGTCAGTCCCGTGATCTCGAAGACCTTGAGGATCCGTGGTTCGCCGACCACGACTCGCAGGTCCCTACCGGCGTCGGCGCAGCGCTTGCGGGCCCCGATCAGGACACCCAGGCCCGTGGAGTCGATGAAGGTGACGTCGATGAGGTCGACGACCACCGGCCCGTGGTCCTCATCGACGACCCGCTCCAAGGCCTCACGCAGGGCGGGCGCGGTCGCCACGTCCACCTCGCCGGAGACGGCGACGACGCTCGTCCCCTGACGGCGCTGCTCCACGATTCCGAATGACTGGTCCACCTGTCCGCTCCTCTGGTCGATCGGCCCGCTCACCGAACCCGCCACCGTGCCGGGGCAACTCGGCGCCACACGCGCCACTGCTCCGTCGCACCTCCTACCCGGTAACGCCGGGTACAAACCTCACCGTCGCGATCGGGAGGACCCGACCCACCGTAGCCAGGTGCCGAAGCGATGTCGTGACGGGACGGGTCGACACCGTCCCAGGGTCCCGTAGATGCATCGGGTTGGCGCCGCCGAAACCGGGTAGTGCACCTCCATGCCGATCTCCCGATTCCCGTCCGCCCCGACCCGGTCCACGCCACGGACCGCATCGGTGATCTCCGAGGAACAGGCCCGGCTGCGCATGACCCTGACCTGGGCCACGGCGAGGTGTGACCTGGAGTTGGCCGGGG
>JADGOH010000037.1 GCA_017883025.1 Acidimicrobiales bacterium | reverse complement strand
GACACATCGAGGTTCTTGAGGACATGCCGCTCAGCCCGGAATCCGCGAATATCCAGCGTCTGCTCCAGCTTGTTCTCTGCGACGACCACGAGGGCCACGTCTCCGGCATCGATGATCTCCCCGAGCTCCATGACGTCGGATCGGGACATGCCTCGCCAGAGATGGCCGCTCACCACACCGATGGCCGCGCCGACGAGCGCCGTGCCGATGATCGCCGGCGGGAACAGCAGGCCGACCAGGGCACCGGCGACCGCTCCACCCCATCCGGCGTGTCGAGCCGCCATCTCGACCCTGACCGCATGCACCTTCCCCTCGGGGTCCTTGGTCACCATCGCAGCGTCGTAGGTCCCCACGGCACCGGCCCGATGCAGTTCCCTCACGACTTCATAGTCCGCCAGTGCCGATTCCTGGCCCGGATACGTGCCGATGAACACGAACAGGTCACCACGTGTTGCCATGTGTCCCCTCCCAACGTTGTGGCGGCCGGCGGAACGCGCTGACGGCTCACCCGATAGCTCTGCAGGGATCATCCCCGCGCAGCCGGGCCATGCCCAGGGGCGTTGGTCACATCCACGAGTGGACATGCGGCTGTCGCATCGGGCTGCGTCAGGATCCTGAGCGAGCCGGCCGGCCGCATCCTGTGTCGCGCCCCTCACCAGATGATCGGGGGCGGCCGGCCGGCTGCTATCGGCCGGTGCGCTCCCGGTGCGTGCACCCTGGCCAGCAGCAGGGTCGACGCTGGCCTTGCTCCAACTCCTCCCGGGTCCGGCGGATGCGGCGCTCTCGGGTCGCCTCCTGCTTGGCATCCTCGACCCAGCAGATGAACTCGTTGCGGGCCAGAGGCGTGATGTCCTTCCAGGCATGGAGTGCCGTGGGGCTGGCGATCAGCACCGTGCGCAGATCTCCTGGAAGCTTGTGCACCACCCCACCGGGCACTCGCGGGCTGCTCACAGGGCCACGGTACAACGCGTGTCTGCCCGGAACGATCGCCGGCCGGGCAAGAGGCGTGCGGCCGGGCGGGAAGCCGGGCGGTCGGAATGGCAGGGAGTTGTCGGCTCCAGCCCGGCCACCCGGGACACCCGGGAGCCGGGTGACTCGAGTCGTCGCCGGCATGCTCCGGGAGGACGCCATCTGCCTGGCGGCGCCGCAGGACACCTCGCGCTGCGCCTAGAGCCTCGCTGCACGCTCGCGCACCGTCTCCAGACCCTCCCCCTGCAACTCCTCGAGCCCGGCGAGTCGGCCGCTCAGGGCCAGGACGAGCCCCTCGAGGGGCCCCGTGACGGCTGGACCGGCACCCGCTGACCAGTCTGCATCGGTTGCCGTGACTTGGAGGTCGTGGAAGAGCTTGTGGCCGGAGAAGAAGCGGCTGCCCCAGAGGTCCTGGGCCACCAGGACCAGACGTCCCTCGGGCACGACGTAGCTCTGGAGGAGTGGCTTCCGGATGTCGAGCGAGTGGATCACGATGTCTTCGAGCATCGACCGCGATGAGAGTCCGGGGAGGTGGGTGCGGGTCGCCACCGCGGCTCGGAAGCCCTCCACGAGTTCCGGAATGGGAAGGCTCCCGCGCTGGCGGGCATCTGTGGCGATGAACCGGTTGATGCGGAATCCCGAGGTGATCATGCCCTTGAGCACCTTCGGGATCGTCAGTGTCGTTTCGCTCACCATGTGGCCGACGACGTCACGCACCCTCCAGTCGGTGCAAAGGGACGGTTCGTTCCACTCCTCCGTGGTGAGTCCCTCGAGCAGCTCAAGCAGCGCTTCGCGCTCCTGTTGGACATCGGCCCAGACATCGGTCGTGACCGTCATTGCGAACTCCGCTGGTCGGACCGGTTCCCGAAGTGGACCGACAGGGATCGCGAACGTCCCCGAGCAGGTCGGCGCGCGCCGGCTCCCAGGACAAGCGCCGCGCGCTTCACGTCATCGAGTATCAGCTGGCCGGGACGGCGAGGATCGGTGACGGCTTGAACCCTTTGACGATGAGGTAGACGGTCAGCGACGCCTCCCAGGCGATCTCCGGAAGGGCCGCGAGGTTCGCCGCCGGGGAGCCGTTCTTGAAGGCACCGAACAGGATGGCGATCCCCGAGACGAAGATCAGTGGGCCCCCGATGAGTCCCAGCAGTGCCATGCCCCGTGGCACCAGGCCTGACTTGTACATCAGGTAGCCGAGCAACACCCCGTTCCCGAATCCGGCACAGAACCCGGGCCCGAGCAGGAACGTCCAGTCATGGATGGCGACCAGTGACCGTTCGACGAGGGCGAGCGATGCGGGGTGTGCTGCGCCTGCGCCTCCGACGTCGTGCCGCAGAGTGACGACGGACATGACGCTGACGATGCCGATGACGATGACGGTTGACTCGAGGGTGCGACTCGCTACATAGCCGAGGCTGATGCTCTGGCTCTGTCGCTTGAGGATCGGATACAGGACGACCGCGGTCGCGATGCCTGAGATCGCAAGGAAGACTTCGAGGGTCGCTCCGAACGCAACTCCGGCTCGGGCTCCCGAACCGAAGATGAAGCTGGTGTGCTTCAGCAGCGGTTGGTACAGGATCAGAGCGGGAATCGAGGTGACAAAGGTGATTGCAAACCACACCCCGGCGATCAGGGCGGTCCGGCGCTGCGCGTCCGTCTGTGCTGAGGCTTGCAACTGCTCGGTCATCTCGGCTCCTCCGTTGTAAGGACGTCGGGCCAAAGTGACCGGCCAAGGCGTGCCGAGCAGCGGTTGCCGCAAGGACTGACCCCGCCGCTTCGCGGGTCGGGCTCGATGCGACGGTAGCCGAATGACCAGGGCGGCGCTCGCTCTGCGGTGGCAAGGGTTTGCCGAGGAGATGGCTCGGTGGAGGTTGCCACGCCGAGAGGCGATACCGAGAGAACCACCACTGAATCGTGCAGGGGGCTGGGGACGGGGACGGAGCGCCGGCCATGGACGACCGTGCGGTTGGTCCACCGGTGCACCGCTCGGCGGCAATGACGAGCAGGTCCCCGGGGTGCGGTCGCTCGCTTCCGGGGTGCGGGCACCTGACCCGCCGGCCCCCGAAGGCCATGCACCCTCGGTCGACGACCGCCACGCTCCCGGCGACGTGGGACAGCTCACGACCCTGGTGGGGAGCTCATCGCCAGGAGGGAGACCGCGGTCACCGGACAGGGCTCCCATCGCACCCATCACCCCCGGGACGCCCGGCGCCGGGACGGCCTGTGCGCTCATCGCGGGGGCGATGCTGATGGCAGTGGGAATTGCGGCTGCGTGGTTGGCGCCGACGGGCAGGAGCGGGGTGGCAGGCCACGAGGCGACCAGGTCCATGGCTCGGTCATCTCCGGCAGCCCTCCCGGCGGTTCGGGACGCTCCATTTCGGCCCGGTCGAGTCGACGCGTACAGCACCCTCGTGGGTGTGACGTTCTCCACGATGGGGGCCGGCGTTCACTTCGCGTATTGAGTGCGTCACGGAGCGTGGCACGAACGGCGTCGCACCCGGCGCCGGGAGGCCGACGTCGAGCATTGCCAACCGGCCGAGCACGCGGAATCCCAATTTTTGGCCATTCCGATCGAGAGAACGACGTGCTAAGACGCCTCCATGGCAAACAGGACATTCAGCAGAAGGCAGGTCCTCGCAGGTGGTGTCGGCGGAGCAGCCGCACTGGGGTTGGCTGCGCTCGTCCCTGGCGGCACCTCGGGGGCCGAAACCGTGCGGCGTGCCGCTCAGGTGAAGGCAGCGGGTAGCGATCTCGGCGCGGTCGAACACGTCGTGTACCTGATGATGGAGAACCGCTCCTTCGACCACTTCTTCGGCTCGATGAAGGGGGTGCGCGGATTCAATGACCACCCCGCCGGGGACAACGGCGTATTCGCGCAGGCGTGGCCCAACAGTCCCGGTGGCCAGCACCCGACCCTGCTGCCGTTCCATATGGACACGGTCAAGTCCAATGCCGAGTGCACCTTCGACCTGACGCACAATTGGGGTCCCCAGCACGCGACCTGGAACGGCGGGGCCATGGACAAGTTCGTGTCCGTGCACACTTCGACCCAGTACGAGGGGCCGGACCACGGCATCAACACCCTCGGGTACTACACGAAGCGGGACATCCCCTTCATGTACTCCCTGGCGGAGAAGTTCACGATCTGCGACGGCTACCACTGCTCGGTGCTGGGTCCGACACACCCGAATCGGCTGATGTCGATGTCAGGCACCCTCGACCCCGGCGGCGTGGCCGGCGGCCCCGTCCTCGCCACGAACTCCGACCCGGCCCTGAAGTTCACCTGTTCCTGGTCGACCATGCCGGAGGCGCTCGACGCAGCCAACGTCCCGTGGCGTGTGTACAACCCGTACGGAAGCAACTACGACGTCACCAATGGCAACTCGATGCTGCTCAACAGCAACGTGCTCCAGTACTTCTCGCAGTACCAGGACCCGACCAGCACCCGGCACCAGAACGCCTTCAGCTACTACGGCCCGAACGTGTCCAACGCGTTGGGTAACCCGAACGGCCCCGACGACTTCGCCAAGGACGTCGCTGCCGGACAGTTGCCGTCGGTGTCGTGGATCATCCCCCCCGTCGGCTTCGACCAGCACCCGCCCGCCCCCGCCGCCCTGGGCGAGTGGTACATCCAGCAGGTCCTCAACACGCTCCTCTCCAATCCTGCCGTGTGGGCCAAGACGGTGCTCTTCATCAGCTGGGACGAGAACGACGGGTTCTTCGACCATGTGCCCCCTCCGACGCCGGCACCGGGGACCAGTGGCGAGTACCTGACGGTCAGTCCCCTGCCCGCCGCCGCCGGTGGCGTCGACGGACCGATCGGGCTCGGGATCCGGGTCCCGATGCTGGTCGTGTCCCCATTCAGTGTCGGCGGCTGGGTCTGCTCGGACACCCTCGACCACACGTCCCAGCTCCGTTTCCTGGAGACCCGGTTCGGAGTGACCGTTCCGAATCTCTCGGATTGGCGCCGGTCGGTGACGGGGGACCTCACCGGCACCCTGCCGATCCTCGCGTCACCGATCACCAAGCCGCAGCGCCTGCCGGTGACGTCGGCCTCGACCACCGCTCCCCCGGTCGGCATGGAGTGTTCGTCACTCCAGCTGATCGAGATCAACAACGGAAGCCAGCCACCGTTGCCGTTGAAGAAGCACCAGAAGATGCCTGTGCAGCAGAAGGGGTCCCTGCGTCCCACACCCACCTGAGGCCCAGGAGGTGCGCGCGGATGCTCGCGTGCGGGGTCCGTCCGGGGCGATCGTACGTTGGCGAATCGCCGTCCGCGCCCGGTGCATTCCGGGAGTCGGCGTCCGTAGCCGCCGGCCGTGACTCCGACGTCCACGTCGCGAGCCGGCGGCCGCGGATCAGTCGTATCCGCCGATCGATCCCAGTGAGCGGCCCGCGCCCGACTGTGTGGTCGGCCTCCGGCGGTTCCTGGGAACGGATACCTCCGACCACCTGATGCGCCAGCTGCCTGCTGCCCGCCCGACGCCAGGGGATTGACTTGCCCCAAGGGCTGCGGTCGGTACCCGTGCGATCAGTCGGAGACCTTGCTGCGCTGACTAGTAGGTGGAGTGCGAGCGTGCATCGGAATCGCGATGCTGGACAGCACTCACGAAGGATGGGTGGACGCCACTCAGGGTGAGCCAACGGCGAGAGGCATCGAGGTTCAGCTGCACCGTCGTGTGCTGGACCTTGGCGCCCTGGACAACGACGCTCACCAGGGCGGCGCAACCGATGACCGCGAGCCCCAGGGCGAGGAGCCGGTAGTCGGTGGTCCGTTGGAACCAGGCGATGACAGCGGCAACGAGCGCGGCCACCATGACAATGGTGGCCTGCAGTCGAGCGCGCTCCGCCCGGACTCGTCGCCGGTAGGCGGCCTCCGAGAAGGGCAACGTCACGGTGAGCGTCTCGCCATCCTGTCGGAACGCTGCGATGACGATCAGGCCCAACCAGCCGAGGGGGCCGGCCAGGATCAGCAACCAGGCCACCCCCAGGCCGGTCCTGTTACCGACGTGCCGAGTGAACGTGAGTGCGTCATCGGTGGCGATGCCGTCGATCACGCACACGGGAGGAAGGTTGCCGAGCACGGCATCGTCAACGAAGACTGTCACGTTCGCCACCAATGGTCTCCTCCCGCCGTTCGTGCCAGTATCCCATGCCGGCAGTTTCAGTGCCGGATGGCCACTGACCCGGCAGCGATTGGGGGACACCGCGTGAATTGGTGCTGCAGCGGATAGCTTCCTGCCGGAAGGAGCACGTTCCAGCCGATGGACGTGAACGTCGATCATGAACGGCCGGGCGGCCGTGCGGACCGGATTGCGGAGGGAATCACATGGGCCGAGCGGCCAGGCGGCATGAGGCGGATCAGGCGAAGTCCGGCTGGATGAAGTTCGCCGCACTCCCTGGACACCAGCTGAAGTTCCGTCCTGCGGGTGGGCGGCGCTGGGAACTCACAGCGGCGGACGGGCAGCTCGCGGCCGTGGTCCGCGAAGGGATGGAGGTCCGTCAACTGGGGTTCGCGGAACCAGAATTGGCAGTCACCGCCTGCGGTCGGGAGTACCGGTTGCAATCGGTCGGACTGCGGATCTTCCCGGTCAAGGAACTGGTGGATGACGCCACCGGTCATCTCGTCCTCCGACTGACCGGGTCCCACTTCGATGAATCGACCATCAGCCGCATGCACCTGCGTGACGGGACGACGGTGGAGTTCTCCGTGACGGGCCACCAGGTGCGCAATGCAACACTGTCCGCCATCGATCCGTCCGGCCAGGTGTTGATCACGTGTCGGGTGAGCCCGGCTCAGCCCCTGAGGAGATCCTGGAGCTCGAATTCCCTGAAGGGGATCGAAGTCCGGGTCAGCCCGGCTGGATACTCGAATCCTGGTGTCGTCCTGCACGCCGTCGTGGCCGCGGAGCTACTCAAGGAGTACGTGACCAGCCCCGGAGGTGGGTGATCGGGATCGCCCCGTGCGTCGCACGGCACTGACCTGGCACTCGACACGGGGCGCCCCCGCAGCGCTGGTCGGGGCGGTCGAATACCGCATCACACCCGGTGTCACGGGGCAGCCCGACCGCGGTCACCATGCCAGCGCGGTCATACAATCGGGACATGGTGAAGGTGGGAAGGATCGACGATCCGGTCAGCCCGGCAGAAGTGCCGACCGCCGCCAGGATTCCCGGCACACGGCCGACGCGTCATCGTCGGCTGGTCGTCGCCGTCCTGGTGGTCATGCTCACAGTCGGCGGGTGGTGGCTGATCGCCGGCCTGCTCCGATCAGGTGATCCCGGTGGAAGGATCATGGATGAACTCTCCCCGGTAGCAACGGCACTGCCTGGATACGGCACGTCCAGCTTGCCGTGGACATCGCAGCCGAGCACGTCCCGGCCGTATCTGATCAAGATCGAGCCGCATCAGGACAGCTGTGATGGCAGGGCCGGTACGCAGGGCTGGTCGGAGGTTGTCGTCCAGGGCTCGTTCCGATGGGCCGGTTCGAACGAGGCGCTCTTCGCCAGGGTCGATTCGGGACTCAGCGCCCTCGGATGGAACCGGACTCGGATCCCCGGTACGACCGAGGCCATGTGGAAGAAGCGCCTGGCGAACGGTTCGGTTGCAACGACAGAGCTGACGCCGAGTCCCCTCGGAAACCCCACCTGGGAGTTCGTGGCGATCGCCCCGCCCGCCGGCAGGGCTGCCACCGGCTGTTGATCCGGCCCCGGGCACCGCGCCTCGACGCACCTCCTGCCCGCCGGTGAGGGGCCGGGAACCATGGGCTCCGGTCCAGCCGCGCAGATCACGACTCCGCGTGGCGACTCAGCGCAGCGCCGCCCGGTGGGACTCCTCGACGGCGGCGATGCACGCGGTCCGCAGGCTGCTGATCTCCTCGTCCGTGAGGGTCCGGTCGAGAGCGCAGAACCGCAGCCGGAACGCCAGGCTGCGCGCCGCGTCGCCGAGGGATTCGCCTCGGTAGACGTCGAACAGCTGCACCGACTCGAGCAGGTCGCCACCGGCCGACGAGAGGGTCGCCTCGACCGAACCGGCCGGGACCTCCTCGGGCACGACGAACGCAAGGTCGATGTCGGACGACGGGAACCGGCTGATCGGCGTCGACTCGAGCGGCTTGCGGGCCGCCCGGTCCGGGTCGAGGAGCACGTCGAGGTCGAGGTCCAGCCAGCCCACTCGTCGGGGGCGGCCGTCGGCGCCGACGAGGCCGTACGATTCGATCAGGGTGGGGTCGAGTTCGCCCACGACGCCGAGGACGGCACGCCGCCCGTCGTCCGCCTCGCCGGAGACACCTCCGGTCAACAGCGTGCCCGACCGGTGCTCGTGGAGCACCCGGGTGGCCGGATCGTGGTGGGGGCCCTGCTCGAGCACCCAGTCGGCCAGTCCCAGTGCGTCGGCGATCGTGCGCCACGCCGCCACGGCCGACCAGGCATCGTCGCCCTCGTCACAGAACACGGCACTCAGCCGCTCGGTCTGACCGGCGTCGGGCCCGTCCCCGGTCGGGACCTCGAGCCGGTGGAAGACGGAGCCGACCTCGAACAGCCGCACCTCACCCTGGCGTCGTTCGGCGTTGTACAGCACGGCCCGCAGCAGGCCGGGCGCCATGGACGAGCGCAGGAACCGCTCGGCGTCGACCAGCGGATTGGTGATCTCGATGTACGGCGGGGCGAACCCGGCCGCCAGCTGGTCGACCTCGGTCACGAAGGCGGCGGTCCACGCCTCGCTCGCCCCCAGGCCGCACAGCACGTCCTTCAGACGCCGACGCTCACGCTGGAACGCGGTCAGCCGGCCCGGCTGGGGCCATGCCGGCGTGCGGCGGGGCAGCCGGGCGTAGCCGTACGTACGTGCCACCTCCTCGGCCAGGTCGGCCTCGCCCATGGGCAGGGGGCGGATGTCGGGACGGAAGGTCGGGACGACCACCGCCACCGGGTCGTCGTCGCCGCCGGTGACGGTGGACACCATGCCGAGGGGTGCCAGCAGCTCGGCGATGGCTGCAGCCGACAGGTCCGTCCCGAGCAGGCCGTTCACCCGGACAGGCCGGACGGAGACCTCGAGCGGCACCGGTACGTCGCCCACGACGTCGAGCACGCCTTCGGCCAGGATCAGGTCGGGCCCCGCGGTCAGGCCCAGGAGCTCGCAGAACCGCTCGGCGGCCCGGTCGATGCCGGCCGGGTCGCAGCCTCGTTCGAACCGGGCCGAGGCCTCGGTGCGCAACGTGAGCCGCTTGGAGGTCCGGGCGATGGCCATGGGCACGAAGTAGGCGGCCTCCAGGAGGACCCGGGTGGTGCCGGGGCCGATTTCCGAGGAGGCACCGCCCATGATGCCGCCGATGCCGACCGGCGACCCGGTGGCATCGCAGATCAGGCAGTCCTGGCCGGTGTCGCCCAGGCCCGGGCCGGGCGTGCCGAGCGTGCGTACTACGTCGTCGAGGGTGGTCACCTGCTCCCCCGGCGCCGCCCGGCGCACCAGCAGCCCGCCGCCGCCGAGGAGCTCGAGGTCGTAGGGGTGGGTCGGCTGGCCCAGCTCCAGCATCACGTAGTTGGACGCGTCGACCACATTGTTGATGGGCCGCATGCCGGCCGCCGTGAGCCGACGGGCCAGCCAGTCCGGGGAGTCGGTCACCCGCACCCCGGTGAGCACCCGGGCGGTAAAGCGCGGGCACAGCTCCCGGTCGTCCACCACCACCGAGGTCAGCGACCCCACCGGGGCGCCCACCGCCGGAGTCGGTGCGGACACATCGGCGCCGGACACGGCGGTGACCAGGTCGGAGGTCGAGGGGACCGTGAACTCGAGGCCCATCCGGGCGGCCAGGTCCCGGGCCACCCCGGCCATGCACCAGGCGTCGGGCCGGTTCGCCTCGACGGCCACGTCGAACACCACGTCGGGCTCGATGCGGAGCGCCTCGGTCAACGCCGAGCCGGGTACCGCTCCCTCGACGTCGTTCAGGATCAGCAGGCCGGCGTGATCCTCGGACAGCTTCAGCTCGCGGCCCGAGCACAGCATCCCGTTCGACACCATGCCCCGCATCTTCCGGCGGCCGATGACGAAGCCCCCGGGCAGCACCGCCCCCACCGGAGCGAAGGGCACCAGGTCGCCGACGGCGAAGTTGGTCGCGCCGCAGGCCACCTCGACCAGGTCCGTCCCGTCGGTCACCACGACGCGGCGGATCTTGTCGGCGCCCTCGATGGCGGTGACCTCCTCGATCCGGGCCACGACGATGTCATCCAGGCCCTCGCCCACCTGCTCGACGCCCTCGACCACCAGGCCGAGATCGTCCAGCGTGGCGGCGACGAGCGCGGCGTCACCCGGGAAGGGTGCGAAGTCTCGTAGCCAGGAAAGGGGAACGCGCACGGCTGTCCTCTCGGGGTTCGCGCCTCAGAACTGGCGCAGGAATCGGATGTCGTTCTCGATGAGGGCGCGCATGTCGGCGATCTGGTGGCGCATCTGCGCGCACCGGTCGATGCCGAACCCGAAGGCGAACCCGGTCCACTCGTCGGCGTCGATGCCCACCGAGGCGAACACGGCCGGGTCGACCATGCCGCACCCGCCGAGCTCGATCCACCCGGTCTGCGAACAGGTGCGGCATCCCTCGCCCTTGCAGATGGCGCAGGTGACCTCGAACTCGGCCGACGGCTCGGTGAACGGGAAGTAGGCCGGTCGCAACCGCGAATGGATGTCCGGCCCGAAGTAGGCGGAGGTGAAGGTCTCGATGGTCCCGGCCAGGTCGGCGAAGGTGATCCCCCGGTCGACGACCAGGCCCTCGATCTGGTGGAAGACGGCCAGGTGGCGCGCGTCGGGTGTGTCGCGCCGATAGCAGCGGCCGGGCATGACGGAGTGGATCGGCAGCGTCCCGTCCAGCACGGCCCGCTCCATCAGGTGGATCTGCACCGGCGAGGTGTGGGTGCGCAGCAGCGTCGTCTCCGGCTCCCCCAGGTCCAGGTAGAAGGTGTCCCACATTCCCCGCGCCGGATGTGCCGGCGGGATGTTGAGTGCGCCGAAGTTGTACCAGTCCGTCTCGATCTCGGGGCCCTCGGCCACGTCGAAGCCCATGCCCACGAAGACGTCCTCCAGGGCGTCACGGGTCTGGGACACCAGGTGGAGGTGACCCCGGGCCGCCGGCCCGGCCACCGTGCCCGGGACGTACTCGGTCAGGTCGAGCCGCGAGGCGGCCAGCTCGGCCGACAGCTCGGCGAAGCGGATCAGGGTGCGCTTGGCCTCGAGCAGGCCCTCGACCTCGGTGCGGGCCTCGTGGAGCTGGCGACCCAGCTCCTTGCGGGCCTCGGGGTCCATGGCTCCCAGCGCCCGGGACGCCTCGGCGAGCGCCGACTTCTTGCCCGACACCGTGGCCGCCACGTGGCGGATCTCCTCGGTGCTGGCGGCCGCCGCGATGGCGCTGCGGGCGTCGGCAACCAGGCCGGGGATGTCCGGGCCCGCGCTCATGCCGACGCCCCGTCGTCGCCCGCGACCGCCACTGCCCCGTTCGTGGCCGACTCGTCCATGGCGGACATCGTAGAACGCGCCGGGGCGGCCCCCGACGAGGTCGGGACACGCCGCTGGCGGAGGGCCTCGAAGCACAGGACGGCGGCCGACACGCCCACGTTCAGCGACTCGGACCGCCCGGCCATGGGGATGGTGACCCGGGCGTCGAGCGAGGCGACCAGTGCCTCGTCGAGCCCGGCGGCCTCGTTCCCGAGCACGAGGGCGACCGGGCGGGCCCAGTCGAAGCCCACGTAGTCGGTGCCGCCCCGCACGACGGTGGCCACCGTTGTGAACCCTCGGGCCCTGAGCTCGGCCAGCGCGTCGACGGTGGCGCCGCCGGCGACCACCGGCACGTGGAAGAGCGAGCCGGCCGTGGCCCGCACGGTCTTGGGGTTGGTCGGGTCGACGGTGCCGTCGCAGCAGACCACCACGTCCACCCCGGCGGCATCCGCGGTGCGGATCACCGTGCCGAGGTTGCCCGGATCGCGTACGTCGACGCACACCACCACCAACGTGGCCCGGTCCAGGCTCGACCACGGGGCCGACGTGTACGACACCACGGCCAGAAGCGGCTGGGGGGTCACCGTGGAGGCGACCCGTTCCATGACCCCCGGGGCCAGGTCGAAGACCCGGCCCCCCGCGGCCAGCACGACCCCGGTGACGTCGCGCACTGCCGGCGTGCCGGCCCCTTCGGGGTCGACGTACACGGCCTCGATGTCGGCGCCGGCGGCGATGGCCACCGCCAGCAGCTCCGCACCCTCCACGACCACCACCTGCTCGGCGGCGCGTGCGCCGCCCTTGCGCAGGAGCTGGCGCAGCCTCCGGACCCGTTGGTGGGTGAAGGCCAGGCCCGACTGGGTCAGGAACCGGCCTCGGTACTCGGGGCGGCCGTGGCCAGGGCGTCGTTTGCCACCTGCACCAGCGACGCGAACGCCTCGGGCGCGGTGACGGCCAGGTCGGCGAGGACCTTGCGGTCCACTTCGACGTCGGCGCGGTGCAGGCCGGCGATGAACCGGCTGTAGCTCATCCCGTTGAGGCGGGCCGCAGCGTTGATCCGCTGGATCCACAGCTGGCGGAAGTCGCCCTTGCGCGCCCGCCGGTCCCGATAGGCGTACTGCATCGAGTGCATGACCTGCTCGTTGGCGGCACGGAACGAACGGCTCTTGTTGCCGTAGTAGCCCTGTGCCTGCTCGAGGATGGCGCGGTGGTGCTTCTTGGCGTGGACTGCGCCTTTGACTCGGGCCATGGGTGAACTCCTTCGTGTGAGGGGCCTGGTGTGGTCGGCCGGTTGCGTGTGGTGGGTGCGATCCCGGACGTCCCCGGTGCGAGTCGGGGTCCGGTCACGCCCGGCGCTGCGGGGAACGGGCGCCAGGGCCGGTCCCGGCGGTGCGCCGGTGGAGGTGACGGGCGGGGCGGGCGGTGCCGCCCCCGGCTACATCCCGAGCATCCTCTTGATCTGCTTCTCGTCGCCGGGAGCGAAGTCCGTCTCGCGGCCCAGACGGCGCTTGCGCTCCGCCGACTTGTGCTCGAGCAGGTGCGACTTGAATGCCTTGCGGCGGCGCAGCCGACCCGACCCGGTCACCTTGACGCGCTTCTTGGCACCGCTGTCCGTCTTCATCTTGGGCATCGTGGCTATCCCTCTCCTTCACTCGACTCTGCGGCCGGGGACGTGACCCCCGCCGTGGCGGCTGGCGCCGCTTCCGGTGCCGTTGGCGCCTCGGCCGCAATGGCCTGTGGCGCCCCGGCGTCCGGTGCGGGCACGTCGCCCACCGGTGCTGAAACTGTCTCCTGCGGTGCTGCGTGCGGCACAGCCTCCGGGGCTGCCCCCGCAGCAGCTGCCGCTGCCTGCTCCACCGTGGCCCGGGCCTGCTCCTCGGCGGCCGAGATCCCACCCTTGGCGCTGCCCGACTTGGCGGAGCCGGCCGGCTTGGCCCGCTTCTCCGGTGCGAGCACCATCACCATGTTGCGCCCGTCGAGCCGGGGGACCGACTCGGACTTGCCGAGGCCCTCCATCTGGTCGGCGATCCGGTCGAGGATCTTCTTGCCGAGCTCCGGGTGGAAGACCTCTCGGCCGCGGAACATGATCGTGATCTTTACCTTGTGGCCCTCCTCGAGGAACTTGGCCACCTGCCGGGTCTTGGTGTCGAAGTCGCCGGGCCCGATCTTGGGCCGGTACTTCATCTCCTTGATCCCAACGTGGATGGCCTTGCGCTTCGACTCCTTGGCCCGCTGCGCCTCGTCGAACTTGTGCTTGCCGAAGTCCATGATGCGGCAGACCGGGGGGTTGGCCCCCGGTGCCACCTCGACGAGGTCGAGGTCGAGGTCGCGGGCGATGGCCAACGCCTCGGGCAGGAGCTTGATGCCGAGCTGTTCCCCGTCAGGGTCGACCAGCCGGACCTCACGGGCGCGGATGCGGTCGTTGATGCGAGGATCTGTGGTGGTGGGTGTTGCTATTGACTGCACTCCCTGTCTCATGGCCACGGTGACCCGAGGCCGACGATGAAGGAGCGGAGCCAGCACCGGGCCGACCGACATCCGTCGGCCTCCGGTCCCATGGACCCGTCGCACGCGCCTCCCACCGAGGTGGGACGGGGTGGCCGGGTGGGGGAATCGCTTCGCGAAGCCCCGCTTCCTCGTCTATCAGTTGCTTTAGGCTACCAGTCGTGAGCTCACTCTGGACACCTGACGGCGAACGACCCGTGGGGAGGCCCGACGTTCCGTCCGGCGCCGGCCCCACCGGACCGCCCCCCGACCCCTTCGACGGCCCCGACGGAGACGGCGACGACGACGTCCTGGCCGCCCAGGTCGAGGCCATGCGGGCCGAGCTGGCCAACGCGCCGGTCGAGGTGGTCGTGGCCAACCACTGCTACGCCCTCTTCGAGCTGGCCGCCCTCCACCTGAGCCAGCAGCCCCCGCACCTGCCCGAGTCCCGCCTGGCCATCGACGCCCTCGGGTGCCTGGTCGACGGGCTCGAGGGCCGGTTGGGCGAGAGCGAGTCGGTGCTGAAGGAGGGCCGGGCCAGCCTGCAGCTCGCCTGGGTCCAGATCGACGGCGCCGAGCGGGCCGGGGCCCAGGTGGACGCCGTGGTCGGGGTCGACGCGACGTCCGCCCCGCCCGACGACGACGCCGACGACGGCGGGTGAGCGACCCGCTCGACGCGACGGCGTCCCCCGAGCCGGCCGGCCCCGGCGGGGTCGACGCCTCCCGGGTCCGGAGCTTCATCGGGCTGTCGGTCGGATTGGTCGGGCCCCGTGCCAACCTGGCCGTCTCCGGCGTCCTCATCACCCTGTTCGTCCAGCAGCGGGCGTCGGGGGCCCTGGCCGTCACGTTCGCCCTGACCGCCAACCGGCTCCTCAGCTGGATCACCTACCCGGTGGCCGGCCGCCTGAGCGACCGCACCCAGACCCGGGTCGGCCGGCGCACGCCCTACATGGCCTTCAGCCTCATCATCATGGGCGCGGCCACCTGGATGTTCACCGTGGTGAGCGGCTACTGGGCGCTGGTGGTCTTCATCGTGATCGCCCGCCAGGCCGCAGCCGTGTTCACGCTGACCAACGTGGCCGTGGTGCCCGAGGTGTTCGGGCGCAGCCGGTGGCTGAAGGCGCTCCTGTTGACCACCGTGCTCGGCACCGTGGCCAGCTTCGCCATCAAGGGCACGGTGATCGCCACCTGGAAGCAGTCGGATCCGGCCACATGGAACCTGCCGTTCCAGTTGGCCGCCGTCATCATGGCGCTGACCGGCATGGCCGTCCTGGTGCTCGTGCGCGAGGCACCCTCGGCCGCCGTCGGCGCCGAGGCGGACCGGACCAGGCGGGCCCGGCCGGCACGCGACGAACTGCGGGACATCCTCTCCGGCCCGAACGCCAAGGTCCTGGTCACCGGTTCACTGCTCTTCTGGGCCGGAACTGCCTCGACGGCGTACGTGGCCATCCTGTTCTTCCAGCGGGTGCTCCACGCGGGGGCCAGCGCCCAGACCGTGGCCGGACTGGCCACGGGACTGCCCGTCTTCTTCATCGGGATCGCGCTCGGCGTGCCGCTCAGCCGGTTCCTCACCCCCATGCAGCTGGCCGTCGGCGCGCCGCTGCTCGGTGCCGTGCTGGCCGGGGTGCAGTACTTCGACACCCACCTGTGGCAGGCGGTGGTGCTCAGCTACATCGGCGCGCCGTTCGTCGGCGCGTACCTCATCGTGATGGCCCCGCTGCTCCTGCAGCTCCTGCCACGGGCCGGCGGTCTCGGTGAACGCCTCGGCGTCCTGCTGTCGCCGTTCAACCTGGTCGGAGTGCTCCTCGCCTACGTGGCCGCCGTGACGGTGGACTCGACCCACAACTACCGGCTGATCTGGCTGTTCCCCGCCGTGACCGGGCTGGCCCACGCCGCGGTCAACACCCGGCTGAAGTACCCGGCGAAGCGGTCGACCAGCCCCGACATGATCAAACGCCTGTGGGAGTGGGCCGTGGTCCAGGCCGAGTCGATGGCCGAAACCGGAATCGTGACCGGACTGCTGGCTGCCCCCCTGCTCGGCGTGGTGACCGAGGAGGACGCCGACAGCGCCGTCGTGGTCGACATGGCCCGCAACATCCTGGGCAATCCCTACGAGGACGACGAGGACCCGCCACCGTCCGAGCCGGCCGATGGGGACCGCGACGCGCAGCCCACCGCTCAGGACGGCTCGGTCGGGGGCTTCCGAGGGGTTGCCGGGGTCGACCAGGTCGGGGGCGGACCGGCCGGTGAGGTCGAGAACGGGGACCAGAAATTGGGGCGCGGCGCCGACTCGTCGTCGTCGGCCGAACCCTCGATGCCCTCGGCGCCAGGTGACGGGACCGGGGCGATCGGTGCGGCGACCGGGGCCGGGGCCGGGGCCGTCGGGACCACCGGGGTGCCGGACACCGGTGTCGTCGTCACGTCCGCAGGCCACGACGAGCCGGCCGAGTCCGTGCCGACCGGCCAGGCGTCGACCCCTTCGGACGGCGCGGACGGCGCGGACGCCTCGGCGGGTGGCCCGACCACCGGGTCGAACACAGGGGCCGACACCACCACGGGAGCCGACGGGGACGACTCGACGGTGGGCGGCGCCACCGGGGAGTAGTCACCGTGGGGCCGCTGGCTGTGCGCCCCCGGGCGGTCGGCATCGCCGGCCACCTCGTCCGGGCCCGTCGGGTGCACGCCGGGGACCGGATGGACCGAACGGGCCTCGAGCCGGCCGAGTCGGGCCGCCCGGATCCGGACGGCGACCGCGGTCCCGACCTCGATGTGCCGCGAGCCGTCGGTGATCGCCGTGCAGTGGAACGGCACCGAGCGGTCACCGCAGCTGACCGTCCCGATTCCCCGGGGGTCGTCGAACTCCACGACCGTCCCGAGCAGCGTGGTGTCCCCCACGGGGACCAGCTCGGGCGGAGCGGGGGTCATCGACGCCGCCTCAATGGACGATCTTGGAGAGGGCGAGTTCGATGATGTCGGTCGCCCCGCGGTCGCGCAGGGCCGGGATCAGGACGTTGATCTCCGACTTGGGGACGACGGTCTCGACCGCGAACCCGCCCCCGCCGAACAGCTCGGAGACGGTGGGCGACCGCAGTGACGGCAGCACCGCGATCACGCCGTCGAGCTGGTCGGCGGCCACGTTGAGCTTCACCAGCACCTTGCCCCGGGCCTCGAGCGAGCCCTGCAGGAGTGTGAGCAGCTGCTGCATCGCGTGACGCTTGGCCGGGTCGGAGGCGGCCGCCGGGTTGGCGATGAGCTCGGTGTGGGAGACGAGCAGCGTCTCCACGATCTTGAGGCCGGCAGCCCGCAGCGCCCGGCCAGTCTCGGTGATCTCCACCACACAGTCGGCGATGTCGGGCACCTTGGCCTCGGTGGCACCGTAGGAGAGGCTGACCTCGGCGACCACGCCGTGGGACTCGAGATAGCGGCGGGTGAGCTCGGGGTACTCGGTCGAGACCCGCAGGGCGCCGCCGCTGCCGGTGGCACTGGCGGCCAGGTCGGCGACCGAGGTCACCGGCGAGTCGGCCGGCACGGCCAGCACCACCCGGATCGGGTTGGCGGTGGCCTTCGAGTACTGCAGGGCGCCGAGCGTGGTGACCTCACTCCCCCGCTCCTCGATCCAGTCCCGTCCGGTGATCCCGATGTCGAACAGGCCGTCGGCCACGTAGAGCGGGATCTCCTGGGGACGCAGGATGCGGACGTCGTCGATGCGGGGGTCGTCGATGGACGCCCGGTAGTCGACACTGGAGGACCGGCTGACCGTGAGGTCGGCGTCGGCAAAGAGGTCGAAGGTGGCCTTCTCGAGCGAGCCCTTGGGCAGGACGAGTCGCAGCACGGTCAGCGCCCTCCCACGGTGAAGCCGACCCGACCGCCGGTCGGAAGGTCGTCCAGGCCCCGCAGCACCGACACGGTCTCGAGCGCGGTGCGGGCCGCCTCGGCGCCCTTGTTGGTCTCGTCGGGAAGCGACCGGACCAGCGCCTGCTCGACCGTGTCGGTCGTGAGGACGCCGAAGACCACCGGAAGGCCCGAGTCGAGCTGCACCCGCTGGAGGCCCGACGCACACTCGCCGGCGACGAAGTCGTAGTGGCCGGTGTCGCCCCGGATGACCGCCCCGAGGGCGACGACGGCGTCCACCCGGCCCGATGCGACCATGCCCCGGGCCACGAGCGGCAGCTCGAAGGCGCCCGGCACCCAGGCAACGACCGTCGTGGCCAGGTCGCAACCGTGCCGCTCGAGCTCGTCGAGCGCGCCGGTCAGCATGCGGTCGGTGATCCCGCCGTTGAACTCGGCGCAGGCGAAACCGATCCGGACCTTGCCGGCCGACGCCGCGACCAGATCGGCCGGGTCCAGGGACGATCCCGCCCGGGCCGCGGCCCGCACCTTGGCATCGGCGGGCAACTTGGTCAGGTCAGAGGACGTCATCGAGACCCTCGAGCAGGTGCCCCATGCGCTCGCGCTTGGTCCGGAGATACTCGATGTTCTCCGGCGTGGGGATGGGCTGGATGTTGACCCGCTCGACGATGTCGAGCCCGAAGCCCTCGAGCCCGCCGTACTTCGTCGGGTTGTTCGTCATCAGGCGCATCGTGGTCACCCCGAGGTCCACCAGGATCTGGGCGCCGATGCCGTACTCGCGGGAGTCGGCGGGCAGGCCGAGCTCGAGGTTGGCATCGACCGTGTCGTAGCCCTCCTCCTGCAGGTTGTAGGCGCGCAGCTTGTGGGCGAGGCCGATGCCCCGGCCCTCGTGGCCGCGCAGGTACACGAGCACGCCGCTGCCGTTGTCGTCGATGGCCGCCATGGCCCCGTGGAGCTGCGGCCCGCAGTCGCACCGGAGCGAGCCGAACACGTCACCGGTGAGGCACTCGGAGTGGACGCGCACCAGCGTGTTGGGCTGGCCCTGGATGTCGCCCTTGACCAGTGCCACATGGTGCTCGCCGTCTAGCACGGACTCGTAGGCGTAGACGGTGAACTCGCCGAAGTCGGTCGGGATGCGGGCATCCGCGATGCGGCGCACCAGCTTGTCCTTGTGACGGCGGTAGCGGATGAGGTCGGCGATGGAGATCAGGTGGAGTCCGTGCTTCTTGGCGAATACCTGGAGCTCGGGCAGCCGGGCCATGGTGGCCTTGTCCTCGCTCACCACCTCGCACAGCACGCCTGCGGGCGCCCGGCCGGCGGCACGGGCGAGGTCGACGGCCGCCTCGGTGTGGCCGGCCCGCTTCAGCACGCCGCCCGGCCGGTACCGCAGGGGGAAGATGTGGCCCGGGCGGTTGAGGTCGGTCGCTCGGGTGTGGGGGTCGACCAGGGCCTGGATGGTGGCCGACCGGTCGGCGGCCGAGATCCCGGTCGACGTACCGTGGCGGAAGTCCACACTGACGGTGAACGCGGTGCGCTGGACCTCGGTGTTGGCCGTGACCATGAGCGGCAGGTCGAGCTGCTCCACCCGCTCGGGCGTGAGCGGCACGCAGATCAGGCCCGACGTGTGGGCCAGGAAGAAGGCGATCTTCTCCGGCGTGACCGCGTCGGCGGCCATGATCAGGTCGCCCTCGTTCTCGCGGTCCTCGTCGTCGACGACGACGACGATCTCGCCCCGTCCGACTGCCTCGATCGCGTCCTCGACTGCTGAGAAGGGCATCGCCCTGGGTCTCCCTCGTGTCATCCGGCCCGGCACCTGCCGTCCGGTACTACTTCTGTCGTCCCGTCCGGTGCCGTTCTTGACGGCCCAGCCGGCGTCCTGGTGCTCGGTCCTGTGCTTCGGTCGTGGTCGTGCGGCCGCAGAACGGCCGATTCCTGCGGCGCGCTGCCCCCGGGCGTCAGCCCGCCCCGGACGGAGCCAGCTCCACCCGCACGTCGCCTCCCAGGCTAGTCACCGAGCGGACCACCCCCCGCCACAGGTCGGCGATGGTGGCGGCCCCCGCTCCGGCGAACAGGGGGCGGGCGTCGTCGCCCCCGAAGAGTGCCGGCGCCAGGTACACCACGTACCGGTCCACCAGGCCCGATGCGTGGAACCCATGGGCCACCTTCGACCCGCCCTCGACCAGGATCTGGACCATCCCCCGGGCGCCCAGGTCGTCGAGCACCCGCTCGAGCGGCCCGGACAGCTCGAGTGCGGGCAGCACGGCGGCCCCTTCGGGCGCCTTCCCGAGCACCACCCGGGCCGGCTGCTCGTCCGGGCCCCGGAAGCAGGGGTCGCCCTCGGGCAGGCGGACGGTGAGGGCAGGGTCGTCGGCCCGTACCGTGCCTGCACCCACGATGACGGCATCGCTCACGGCCCGCAGCCGATGTGCGTCCAGGCGGGCCTCTTCCCCGGTGATCCACCGGCTCGTGCCGTCAGGCGCGGCGATCCGCCCGTCGAGGGTGGCGGCCAGCTTGAGCACGACCCACGGCCGACCCGTCCGTCGGTGGGTCACGTAGGGGGCCAGCTGCTCGGCCACCACGTCGGCCCCCACGCCGACCTCCACCTCGACGCCGGCGGCACGCAGTGCGGCGATCCCGGTGCCGTCCACCTGGGGGTCGGGATCGCACACGCCGACAACCACCCGGCGGACGCCTGCGGCCACGATGGCGTCCACGCACGGCGGCGTCCGTCCGTGATGCGAGCACGGCTCCAGGGTCACGAACAGGGTGCCGCCCCGGGCACGCTCCCCGGCAGCGGCCAACGCCGACACCTCGGCGTGCGGACCGCCCGGTGGGGCGGTGGCACCGGGGAACCAAGCGGACGGGAGGCCCTCGGCGGGTTCCGGCACCAGGACGGCGCCCACCCACGGGTTGGGCGAGGTGCGCCCGTGCACCCGCTCGGCCGCCTCGACGGCCCGCAACATCCAGGCGGCGTCTGGGTCGCCAGCGGGCGGCGCGGGCGCGCTGGTGGTCAGGACGGCGCTCCGGCCCGCTCGCCGGCTGCCGCGGCCAGGATCTCCTGGATGGCGGCGAGCGGGTCGTCCCGGTTGAAGACGGCGGAGCCGGCCACGAAGACGTTGGCGCCGGCCCGCACCACCTCCACCACGGTGCGCTCGTCGATCCCGCCGTCCACCTCGATGTCGAGCCCGGACCCGGCCGCGTCGGCGGCTGCCCGGACCCGGGCGATCTTGGGCAGGACGTCGGCGATGAACGACTGCCCGCCGAACCCGGGGAAGACCGTCATGCACAGGACCAGGTCGACCTGGTCGAGAAAGGGCTCGAGCGCCTCGAACGGGGTGTCGGGGTTGGCGGCCAGGCCCACCCGCAGGCCCAGTTCACGCATCTGGGCGATCAGGGCGGCGGTCCCGCCCACCTCCACGTGCACCGTGCAGCCGTTCGCGCCGGCGTCACGGAACGGCTCCAGGTACCTCGCCGGCTCCGTGATCATGAGGTGGGTGTCGAAGAACAGCGCGCTGTGGGCGCGCAACGAGGACACCACCGGCGGGCCGATCGTCAGGTTCGGCACGAAGTGACCGTCCATGACATCGACGTGGAGCCAGTCCGTGCCGGGGGTCACCTGGGCGACGGCTTCGCCCAGGTTGGTGAAGTCGGCGGACAGGATCGAGGGGGCGACGCGCAGTTCAGACGTCGGGGGTGCGGAGGCGGCCATCGGGGATGAGCCTACCGGCGGGTCCCGGATCGGGGTGACCCCCCTGGAGCGACTCGCCTCCTCACCAGGGGAATCCGGAGATCTGTCCGTGGTTGCCCCCCGCCCCACGACGAATCCCCGCGGCGCGAAACGGGTGGATTCGGAGGCGTCCGAGCGCGCCGGGTCCACGTGCCGTCGTGGGCGGAACTGCCTGTCGGGGCACCGATGCCCAGGGTCTGCTGGGTCCGTGCGTGACGTCGCCGGACCGCGGGTCGGAGGGCACCCGGACGGCGGTGCAGCCGGATGGGTCGAATGAGGCCTCGATGGCTGGGACTGACCGCCTCGTTCACCGACTGTTTCAGCACGGGCCCCACCGCGTGCGGGCGAGGTCGGGCTCGACGCAACCGTGCCCTTGAGCGACAGTGGGCTGCTGCGTCGAACGCTG
>JADGOH010000036.1 GCA_017883025.1 Acidimicrobiales bacterium | reverse complement strand
GTGGTAGCGATTCCGAGCTGGTCCGGGCGGCCGACAACGCTGTGATGACAGGCCAGCAACGCGGGATGGGGGACAGAAGGAGCTCGCACAGTGGGTGTTGACCTGACCCCGATATCTGGTCCACCAACTATGCGAGTTGGGGTTGGTCTGTGATGGTCCAGGCATCGGGGGACGCAACCGGGGTCAGGAGCCTGACCCTCTAGCCCGGACACCGACCTTGGGGCGAGAATCGTCTCAGGGTCGGTGTCCACCATGCCCCGTCCGCTCCCGCCCAGCTAACCAACGAGCTCGATGTCGACGTGCCCCCGGCCCGGGTGTCCCGCCTGCCCGGCGGCGTTCAGGGAGACCCTCCCGACCCAGACGTCGTGCCTACGAGACGACTCCGACGACGTCCGCCAGTCCCTGACCACCGAGGCTGCCGAGGAACGGAGCATCGAACGAGAACACGCCGCCGTCCGATGCTCCAAGCCAGTATCCGGAGTCATCGGCAGTCGGGTCCATCCCGGTGATTGGTGCTTGCAGCGTGAAGGCGCCGGTCGAGCCGTGGAAGGTGGCGTCTCCGAATGTGAACACACCGCCGTCCGAAGCGACCATCCAATAGCCACCAGTATCCGATGTGGGAGCCATGCCGACGACTGGCCGGTTCAATCGGATTCCACCGGTCGAACCGTGGAACGTGGCTCCCCCGAAGGAGAAGATCCCACCGTCGGAGGCGACCAGCCAATAGCCGGCCGAAGTCGAGGATGCCATGCCCACGATCGGGCGATTGAGGGGTAGTCCTCCCATGGAGCCTTCGAAGGCGGCGTCGCCGAAGGCGAAGATCCCACCGTCCGAGGCGACCAGCCAGTAGCCCATTCCGTCGTGCGCCGCCGCCATTCCAACGACCGGCCTGTTGAGCGGCGACCCGCCCATGGAACCGAAGTAACGGGCGTCGCCGAGAGCGAAGACCCCGCCATCCGAGGCGACCATCCAGTACCCGCCCCCGTCGGACGTGGTGACCATGCCGACGATGGGGTTGGCGAGAATGTTGGAGCTCAGGTCTCCCAGGTAGGTCAGGAAGTTGTCATTGCCGAAGCCGGAAAGTGCTCCATTCTGGCGGTAGAGGTAGTAGCCCTCGTGAGGAGTCGACGGCACGGCGTTGTAGGCCATCGTGCCGGACCATGAACCCTGAAGCCCGGCCTCGGCAACGCACTGGAAGCGGATGGCGAATGCCGTCACCACGTCCGACGCGTCGACGACGTACTGATCGACATGGAGGAACGAACCCGGCTGCTCAAAGAAGCACGCCAGGCCATCGTCGTCTCCGAATTGCGCTGACACGCCGGCATGGATCGAGAACATGTACGACGTACCGGGGGTGATCCTCTGACCAACTGGAAGGGTCAGCGACACTCTGAACGACGAGGCGGGTGGAAGGCTTCCGGTGTTCGGAATCACCGCCACCAGAGAGTGGGAATTGCTGCCGAGTGAAGTGGTTGCGCCATGCCAGGCGTACTTCCGGCCGTCGTTGCTCTTCAGTTCGACGTTTCCCCATGACAACGGGGATGGGCCCGCGAGCCTGCCGGTGGTATGGGGTACTGAAGACCCGAGGGGTCGCGGTGCGGCAGCGGCCGGGAGTGCGATCTGGACCCCGACGCCCACCAGGAAGGCCGCTAACGCCACCGATCCGAGCCGCCTCCGCACGATCTCGACCCTAGACCTCCGCGGTTGGGCAATCCAGGATCATCCAAGCGCGCCCTTGCCCCGCAAGTGCCGTGCTGCCCAACCGATCGGCGACGAGAGGCACCCCCTGCAAGAATCGGGAAGTGAACCGAGCGCAGAGGATCGTGCCCGAGATCTACTGCTCTGACTTCACAGAGAGTCTGGCGTACTACTCGGACGTCGTTGGATTTCGGATCAGGTATGAGCGGGTCGATGAACGGTTCGCATTCCTCGACCTTGATGGTGCCGAGCTGATGATTGAGCAGACCGTGGAGTCCACTCGCATGCTGGTTTCGGGCGACCTAGTCCCCCCGTACGGGCGAGGCCTGAATCTCCAGATCTCGGTCGACGACGTCGACCTCGTCCACACCAGGATCATCAGCGCAGGGTGTCCGATCTTCCTTCCGATGGAGGAGCGGTGGTATCAAGCCAACGATGTTGCTACTGGGCAACGCCAGTTCGTGGCCCCAGACCCCGACGGCTACCTCCTGCGATTCTGCCAGGAGTTGGGCGAACGATCATGTACATGACGCCACGGGAGTGCCACACCGACCCGGCGTACGTTGGACGCCCTTGCAGTGGACGGCGGCTCCATGGCGGACGATGATCCGGACATGGACAAGAGCTTTCGGGCTGCGCTGCAGAAGAGCCCCAGCAACGGCGGATGGACATACGTCGTCATGGCGGGCTCAGCAGAGTACTTCGGGACGAAGGGCTTGGTGAAGGTACGTGGCACCGTAGACGGCGAACCATTCCAGAGCTCCTTCATGGCACTCGGTGACGGCACGCACAAGTTGCCGATCAAGGCCGACATCCGAACGAAGATCGGCAAGGACGTGGGCGACACGGTCACCGTTCGACTCACCGAACGGCTGCAACGCTGACCAACGAGGCCAACCCACGGCGGGCGCTCTGGGGCACCTTTGGAGCCGGACCCCGTCGCGTTCCGATCGCTTCCCACCTGGCCCTGTCCTCGACCACCGTCTGTTCGAACCAGGCGCGACCTTCTGGAGCGGTCCGGCTCATCTGCCACTTGGCCACGAACTGATCGGACCCTTCCGGAAGCCCATGCGTCTCGATCCGGGCCCACTGGTACGAGCACCGCTCGGGTACCTTCGCAGAGACGATCCGTGTCACGGATTGACCGCTGGTTGGGGCTCCTTGCTGGTGACCGGGTTCCCGTGAACTGCACCGGACCAGCTATCGGGGGTCCGGTTACCTCCATTGTGGAGGGCTGCGTCATCGTCTGTTGGCTCGTCCGGTGGTCCGCGCTCGACGCGTTGCGGATCGAGCCAGGCGGGACGCTCGACCCAATGAGACGGCGGCGTGGATTGCCCCGCCTCACTGATTGAGCGTCGACGAATGTGAGCTCAGACCAGGGTCCGATTCCGGTGTGGACCCTCCCTTGACGTCCTCGTCGTACGACCACTGTTTGCTTGACCATCTCGCCCAATCGCGGCTGGACCCTGATTCTCCCTGGGCAACCTGGAGGCGCTGCCGCGGATTCCGAGCAATACCGGACGAACTGCGCCGAGGCCAGTGTCCGCGATCCGGTGTGTCGCCGCCCACTTGACGCATACCTGACCGAGGCCTATTGTACAAGAAGTAACTTGTACAAGTAAATACTTGAGAAAGGAACCAGCCATGAGCACCACTCCCACCACCACCGACGACTTCCGCTCGACGAAGACCTTCGCGGCCGCCCCCGACGCCGTGTTCTCGGCGCTGACCGACATCGACGCCCTGACCGGCTGGTGGACCCCCGCCGCCGGAGGCGCCGACGCCGGCGAGACGCTCCGCTTCCTGATGGGCGACCTGGAGGTCGTGATGCGGGTCGACGAGGCCGACCGACCTTCGCGGGTCCGCTGGGACGTGCTCGTCTGCGAGGCCGCCCCCGATTGGGTCGGGACCTCGATCATCTTCGATCTCGAGCCGGTCGGCGCCGGCACCGAACTGCGCTTCCACCATCAGGGCCTGAACCCCAGCCTCGAGTGCTTCGAGATGTGCAATGCCGGGTGGACGCGCCACCTCGCCAGCCTCGTCGACTACGTCGACCGGAGCGCCGGCAGCCCGAACCCGCCCGCCGAGCGGTTCGCCGCATGGCGCGCCGAACACGCCGCCCACTGAGCGAGCTTGGACGGCGGACGTCGCACTCCGTTAGAAAGCACCGATGACGCCCGAGCCCGAGGAGCTGGCCGTGTCCGTCGGACCCGATGCGGTCCTGCGGGCGCTCGCCGATCCCCACCGGCGCCAGATCCTGCGGCTGGTCCAGCACGCCGAGCTTCCCGCCGGGAAGATCGCCGCCCGCTTCGACCTCACCCAGCAGGCCGTCAGTCAGCACCTCGCCGTCCTCAAGCGGGCCGGGCTGCTGGCCGAGCGCCGTGAAGGCACCCGCCGGCTCTATTCGTTGCGGTCCGAGTCACTCGAGCCGCTGCGCACCCTGCTCGACGAGTTCTGGCCGGACGCCCTCCTACGCCTGAAACTGTCCGTCGAGCAAGCCCACCCACGTACCGAGAGAAGGCCGCCATGATCAGCACCAGCGTGCGCATCTCCGCACCCCCCGAAGTGGTGTTCCCCTACTTCACCGACCCCCAACTGATGCTCACCTGGATCGGGGAGCGCGTCGAGCTCGACGCCAGGCCGGGCGGGACCTTCGCCGTCGACTTCAGCGGGGTCGCCGCCCGCGGCAGCTACGTCGCGGTGGAGCCACCCCACCGGGTGGTCTTCACCTGGGGGATCCCCGAGGATGCCACGATGCCGCCCGGGAGCAGCACGGTGGAGGTGGTGTTCGTCGCCGACGGCGCCGACACGATCGTGAACCTCACCCACGGCGACCTCCCGGCGGACCGTGAGCCCTCCCACCTTGAGGGATGGGAGCGCTGCATGGCCGAACTCGTCGTCGCCGTTCGCCATTGAAGGTGATCGCCGTCAGCCCGCGCGTCCCATGACGCGCCGGCCCTCCCCGCCCACGGATGTCGGCGCCGATTGGGCCCTCCGCTGCCGGCCGCCCATCGATGCTGGCGCTGGCGCCGTGCCGGATGCCGGATCGTCGTCGGGCCAGGTCCCTCGGATCACGCTGGATGACACACGGGATGACTGGGGTGCACCGTGGTCGAGGGAGACTGCCGAGTCGGGCACGGCACGCGAGGGCAGTCCCGGTCGAGGCCCGTCGGCTGGGAGCCGCATCCGGAATCGGCGACGTCTCCGCTGAAACCGGGCAGCTGATCCGAGCGGCTGCGAGATCGGAGGACGGGGAGCTCCGCTCGCACCGATCGACGGATCCGGGCGGCCGCACGTGTCCCCTAGCGCGTCCGTCAATGGCGGCGAGTGTGCCGCAGAACGGGTAGGTGGGACACCCGAGGCGAGCGGCAAGTCGACATCGAACTCGTTGGTCGGCCGGGCCGGGACGGGCAGGTTGAAGGCGTCCAGCGCTGAGCCACCCCGTCCCCGGCCGGCGAACCGAGGCCACGGCGCCCAGCGGTCGGCGGCGGCTTCGAACCTCGGCGGGCCGAGGAATGGGTGTGGGGAGTTGCAGACCCCACTCTCTCCGATCCCTTGCCGTGGCCCCGTTGCCGTGGGCACGTTCGCCCGGGGGTGGGGGATAGGCGACAGGGCCGCGCGCGACGTCCGACGAGGCCGTCATCGTCCCGTCGGGAGCGCCACCATCGCAGGAGCACACCAGGGGCCCGGTGCTACTGTCGATCCATGGGTGGCAAGGGGGCACGACCGTCAGGTGCGGGCGCGCCGGGTTTCGCCGGCCGGGCCGATGCCAAGGCCCGGTTCACCGCCCGTCAGCTGACCTCCTCGCTACGGGTGCTCCCCGACTTTGTGATCGTCGGGACGATGCGCGGGGGTACCACGTCGCTCATCAACTGGCTCAACGCCCAGCCTGGCGTGGCCCCCGCGTACCGCTACGCGAAGGAGGTGCACTACTTCGACCGCGACTACGGCAGGGGGCCCGCCTGGTACCGGTCCCACTTCCCGGTGAGGTGGCACCGCGGGATCACCGGGGAGTCCAGCACGCACATGCTGTACAACCCGGTGTCCCCGGTCCGGGCGGCACGTGACCTGCCGGCGCACACCACATTCCTCGTAGTGCTGCGGGACCCGGTGCAGCGGGCCATCTCCCACTACTGGCACAACCGGCGGATCGGGTTGTGGGAGACCGAGCCGATCGCCCGCGCCCTCGACCTGGAGCCGGAGCGGCTGGCGGCCACGCAGGACGCCTTCGAGCGCGGTGAGTGGAGCAGGGAGCACATGGCGTTCTCGTACCAGGCGCGGGGGGACTATGCCCCGCAGTTGCGCCGCTGGTTCGATGCCGTCGGCCGGGACCGCGTCCTGGTCCTGGAGAGTGAGCGCCTCTACGACGGCGGAGGCGAACGCGACCTGGTGCTCGACCGGCTCGGACTCGAACCGGCCGGCGTCCCGTACCCGCAGTTGTACGGGGCCGACCGGCTCGACGGCGAGGACGCCGGGCTGCTCGACCGGCTCCGGACGCGGTTCGCAGCGCCCAACCGGGAGCTGTTCGAGCTGCTGGGCCGCGAGCTCTGGACGGGCGATCCGGGCCGATCCGCCACCGGCTGACCCCGGCGCCAGCGCCAGGCCGTCCCGCCGCCTGCTGCGGATCAACCACTCCTTCGACGACATCATCGGCGGCACCCGCCGCTACCGCCCATGCGACGAGTCCACCCGTGAGCGCCCGGCCATTGCCGAACTGGACGCAGTGGACGAGTCCTCCAAGGTCGCCCGGACACCCCATTTCGCGGTGCGGGCACGGTCCGACCGTCGGGCAGCAGGTCTACATGGCCCTCGACTTCGTGTGCCCCCGGCATGGCGACTTCTTGCGGAGGCCCGCGGCCCATCTGCCGCTCCGGCCGGGGGCCACCTTGATCCTGTCGGCCGGCCGACAGGACGGCAACCTCGTTCGCCAACGTGCTCCTCTCCTGGGAGGTGGGTGCCAGGATCCGCCGGCCAGGTGACGGGTCCCCGCGAGGGGCCGACCGCTGCGGGCGGCGTCGTCGGATGCGGTGTCGAAGGTGGCGGTCCGGCGCCCGACTCAGCGGGGGCCGGGTACGTCCGCGTCGGCGCCCCACAGCGGGGATCCGAGCAGCTCGAAGAGCGCCTGGTTGTGCGGTTCGAAGTACTCGTGGAGCCGGCGCAGCAACTCAGGATCTTCCCCCTCGGTGCGCTCCGCTCCGTTGACGAGGGGGAATGGCTCGTCCCATCGGCGGAGCCCGATCCAGTCGAGCACCTGCTCGGAGCAGTGTGGATCGGTGTTCAGTTGCTCACTCTCCAGGACGAGGATCCGGTCACGTCCGACCGCGTCGAACCACCGACGGAGCTGGGGTTCGTAGACGCCACGGGACAGGTAGGAGTAGGCGACGTGATCAACGCTCCGTTCGCCCCGGAGGACCTGCTCCTCGACGGCGGCCATCCGTGCCGGCTCGAGTTCGATGGCCCGTGCAAAGGTCTCCGTCTCGTACAGCCCCAGCTTCTGCCAGTACCAGTAGTGCGAGACCGCCCGGTCGACGGGCTCCCTCAGGAGCACGATGAACTTGGTCGACGCGGGGAGCGCAGCAGCCGCCCGTTTGGGGGCGAGCGGATGAAAGAGCATGTACGGACTGGCCTCGCCGGTCGTTCGACCCCGGCGCCGCAGCGGAAAATGGGCCCGGTACCAGCGGAATCCGTGCTGGTAGTGGTCGTCGAAGTAGTGGACCTCCTTCTTCAACGCGGGTGCGACGTCCGGATGCGAACTCAACCAACGGTAGAGCGACGTCGTACTGCCGCGTTGGGTGCCGAGGATGACGAAGTCCGGCAGTTGGCGCAGATCTGCGGTGAGGTAGTGCGAGGCGAAGACGGACCACCAACGCAGTTTGCGGCCCACGGCGGCAGCGGTCAGCGGGGGGCGTCCCGACCGAAGGAGTGCCATTTGGTCACTGTAGCGTGGGCTCCTGTGCATCCCGCGTCGTGGTCGTGAGGGTCGCGATGATGCCGGCGCCGATGGGCTGGCGACTTGGGCTGGGCTACTATCGGCGCCGGATGGACCGACCACTGGATCGACCTTCGAGGCGTGCGGATGCCCCGGTCGCGAGCCTGGTGGGACCATGGAGGCACAAGGGATTCAGATGAGCGGACTACCGTCTGACGACATCGTCGACGACGACCCATCTTCCCGGTTCCCGCTGCAGGAACCGATCCGGCTCGTGATCTGGGACCTCGACGACACATTCTGGTCCGGCACGCTCAGCGAGGGTCCGGTGGTGATCGACCCGGTGCATGCCGACATCGTGCGCACCCTGAACCGGCGGGGGATCGTGAACTCGATCTGCTCCAAGAACGATCCTGACGTGGCCCGGGCCAGGCTCGAGGCCGAAGGCATCTGGGAGGAGTTCGTCTTCGCCCGGATCGACTGGGCGGCGAAAGGCGCGGTCGTCGCCCGGATCGTCGAGGACGCCCAGTTGCGACCGGAATCGGTACTGTTCGTCGACGACCTCCCATTCAACCTGGAGGAGGTGCGCAGCGCGGTTCCCGGCATCCAGACCGCCGGCCCCGGGGTCATCGAGCGTCTGCTCGACCTCCCGGAGTTGCGCGGCAAGGACGACACGGGGCTCTCCCGGCTGCGGCAGTACCGGATCCTCGACCGCAAACGGGAGGCCCGCGAGTCCGCGGGCGCATCGAGCGAGGCGTTCCTCCGCTCGTGCGCCATCCGGGCCGGCATGTTCGACGCCTCGCCAGCGGAGGCAGACCGGCTGTTCGACCTGGTGCACCGGACCAACCAGCTCAACTTCACCAAGCGGAGGCCGTCGCGGCAGGAGTTCGACGCGCTGCTCGCAGACCCGTCCACGCCTTCCGGGTTCGTGCGCGTCCGCGACCGGTACGGGGACTACGGGATCTGCGGTTTCTACTCGCTGTCGGGCGACGGGAGCGTGCTCACCGACTTCCTCTTCTCGTGTCGGATCTTGCACATGGGTGTCGAACAGTGGGTCCACGAGATGCTGGGCCGTCCCGCTCTGACCGTGGTCGGTGAAGTCGCGTCCACCCTCGGGACGCCGGTCGACTGGATCACACTCGACACCGCCGGCAGTGGCACCGGCGATGGCGAGGGGTCGTGGGGCGAAGCACCCGAGGCGTCGCGGCCACTCAACGACGGGCGGTTGCTCATGGTGGGAGGGTGCGACCTCATGGCCGCCGCCCAATACCTTGGGGGCACAATCGACACGGACTTCTCGCGGAACGGGCCGACCGGAGCCGTCATCCACGTGGAGCACACGGACATCCTCCGGCAGTCCGTCACCGGGCTGTCGGCGGCGCAGGCGGAGGTCGTCGACCGGCTCCCCTTCCTCGATCGGGAGGCCTTCCGCTCACCCGTGGTGGTCGAGCCCGACTACGACGTGTTGGTGTACAGCGTCCTGATGGACTACACCCAGGGGCGCTACAGGCACCGGGCCACGGGTCTCGTGGTGCCGTGGAACCAGTACGACTGCGTGGTCACCGAACAGAGCCAGTGGCCCCATGTGGAGGCGAAGTTCGGCGACGTGGCGATCGACCGGGACTTCCTCGAGTGGTTCGCACGGGAGTTCGAGCACCGCGGCCCCCTGACGCCGGAGGCGTTCCAGGAGAACATCCGTTGGTTGGCCCGGTCACTGCCCGACGATGCACGCCTGGTCCTGATCAACGGGGCGGAGGTCGCGGTGGACAATCCCGGCGAACCTGACCGCCACCTGCGTCACGCCCAGATGAACACGGCGCTCGACGAGGTGGTGGCAACGCTCCCGAACGTCACGGTGTGCGATGTCCGCTCCTTCGTCGTCTCCCGGGACGACCTGGCGGCGGACATCCGGCACTACCGACGCCACTCCTATCTCCGGATGGCCCAGGCGATCCACGAAGCGGCCGGCTCCGACGTGGCACTCCGCCGCGACGGTCTACTGACGCAGAAGCGAATGGCCGTTCGCCGCTCGTGGCGGTCGACCCGCTCCTGGGTCTACGCGAGACGACAGCAACTCCGACCGTCCCCGCCGCGCTAGCTGTCGGTCGTCCCGGCCGCTCCGCAGCCGAGCGTCCCGAGCGCGGCACCCCGCGCGTCGAGCTGCGCGGGCAGGGCCGCCACCACGTCCATCGGCCGCGCTCCTCCCCGACGATCAACCCCGCGCCCGCCAGCCCGTGGGGGTGGTGGGAGATCGTCGGCTGGCTCTTGCCGAGCGGAGCTTCGAGGTTGCAGCTGCACGCTTCGTCCTGGTTGGCGATGATCGAGAAGATGCGAAGTCGCACGGGATCGCTCAGCACTGCGAGTACGCCGGGCAGCCGGATCGCCTCCACCTCGGTCAGCGCATGGTCCGCCGGTGGCGGGCAGCACGCGGTCCCCGTGTGCAGCCCGCTCTCGACGTGTCCGACCTCGACGAGGCGATCACCTTCTCCACCAAGCTCTTCGGAGCCGAGCCGGCCAAGGTGCGACCCGGCTAGGCCAATTTCGCCACGTCGACCCACCGAGCACCCGAAGCCTGTGACCGACGAGGCGGCCCGGGCCGCCGACGCCGTCGTGACGATGGGGTGTGGCGACGCCTGTCCGATCTACCCGGGGACACGGGTGGTCGACTGGGAGCTGTCGGACCCGGCCGGATTGCCCGTCGAGGACGTGCGCCCCATCGTGGACGACGTCGACCGCCGAGTGCGCGCCCTGTTCGACGAGCTGCTGGCGGGGTCGACCGGCGACGCCTGAACGGCGTCGTCAGCCGGCGAGCCGGACCACGGCGTCCTCGAACAGCTCGGCGTGAAGGTCGACATCGGCTTCGGTGGTTGCCGGGCACATGAGCACCATGTTGTGGAACGGGGTGATGAGGACGCCCCGGTTGCCCATGGCCAGGTGCAGGTACTCGTCGAGGTCGGGATCGTCGGCTGCGGCCGACTCGGTCCCGTTGCGCGGCGCCGGCGAGCAGAAGCGGTACTCGGACCTCGCACCCAGCCGGGTCACCGTCCACGGCATACCGTGACGGGCGACGGTGGCGATCGCCCGGTCGGTGAGGCGCACGCACAGGGCGTCCATCGTGGCGAAGGCGCCGTCGGTCAGCACCTGCCCGAGCGTGGCCCGGGCCGCCGCCATGGACAGGGCGTTGCCGGCGAGCGTGCCGCCGATGCCGCCGACGTCGACGATGTCGGCACCCTGGTCGGCCACCCGGGCCAGCACCCGCTCGGCGATGTCGGCGCGGAGGCCGTAGGCGCCGATGGGGATGCCGCCGGCGATGGCCTTGCCCATGGTGACGATATCGGGGTCGAGGCCCCACGCTGCCGTGCACCCACCGGGCCCCGCCGACACCGTGTGGGTCTCGTCGATCATGAGCAGGGTGCCCGTCTCGTCGCACAGCGCACGGAGCCCGGCGAGGAACCCGTCGTCGGGGAGCACGATGCCGATGTTGGTCAGTGCCGGCTCGGTCAGCACGGCGGCGATCTCCCCGGTCGCCAGTGCCCGGGCCACGGCCTCGAGGTCGTTGAACTCGACGGCGACCGTGGTGGTCGCCGGGTCGACGGCCGGGGCCACGTTGCCAGGACGCGAGCGGGTGGTGCCGTCCGGGCCGGCCACGACGAAGGTCTCGTCGACGCTGCCGTGGTAACAGTACGAGAACACGAGGATCTTGGGTCGCCCGGTCACCAGGCGGGCCAACCGCAGGGCCCACCGGTTGGCGTCGGTGGCGCTCAGTGCGAACGACCACTGCGTCGGCCCGAAGCGGCGGGTCAGTTCTGCCGCCACCCACTCGGCGTCCTCGCTCGGCAGCATGGCCGTGATCCCGCCGAGGGTCTCGATGCGGCGACGGACGGCCTCGGCGACCGGGGCGGGGGAGTGGCCGGCCATGGCGCCGGTGTCACCCAGGGCGAAGTCGACATACGTGTGACCGTCGATGTCGGTCACACGGGCGCCGTGGGCCCCGGCCAGGGCGAGGGGGAAGCTGCCCGCCCAGTTGGCCATCCACGTCATCGGCACACCGGTGAACAGGTGCTCGGCTCCGGCGAACTGGGCCCGGGAGCCGGGATTGCGGTCGCGGTGGGTGGCGCGTTCGGACTCGAGCAGTGCGGACAGGCGGTCGCGGTCCATGGGGTCCCTCCGGGTCGGCGGTGCCGGGGCGAGCCCGGCTCGCCCCATTCTGCCCAACGGGAGCAGGGGCGGTTGCACCGGCGCTCGGCTAGTCGCCGGGCGCTTCCCCCTCGATCTCGTGCTTGTCGGGCAGTGACTGGATCAGCCGGCTGACCGCCGTGTACCGGCCGTCCCGCCATGCCTCGGCGATGGTCTCGTCGCCGAGCTCGCGGTGACGGGTGAAGTTCCACCACCGGGTGACGTCGCTGTCGCTGTAGCCCTTGTTGGCGAGGATGATGTTGAGCCGCGTGGCCTCCCAGGCGGCCTCGTCAGCCGTCAGGGGCCCGGTGCCGGCCGCCCCCGTCGGGCCGGCGGCGGCGGGACCTGCGTCCCGCCCGGGCCGCTCGGTGCGCTTCTCCATCTCGTGGGCGATCTCGCGGTCGAGGTCGCGCGACACGTGCCCGCGGATGGTGGGGAGGGAGCCCCCGGTCAGTGAGTGCCGGTCGGTCACCCGCCGGTCGCGCTCGGCCTCGAGACTCCGCGCATACAGGTGCTGGGCCGTGGTGTCGACGTCGGTGGCCGTCACCCGCAGGCGGAGCCGACGTTCGATGCGCTCGGCTGCCTTCTGGGGGGCCTCCGACCCCTCGTCCGACGCACGCACGTCCGGCGCCCCCCCGGCCTCCGTCGGGTCGACGAGCCGTCGGTCACGCGGCCGACGGCGCCGTTCGGGCTCGACCAGCGGGCTCCCGGGGGGTGCCGACCGTGGCGGCGACTCGTCCCAGGCCTGCGCCGAGTCGGCGGCGTACGAGCGGAGTGGCACGGCGTAGCTCTCGGGCGGGAAGACGTCGCCGGCCGTCCCGGCGATGGCGGCGGCCAGGTAGGCCGTCGTCCACCGGCTGTCGCCCACCGACACGGAGTCGGCGCCGGTCGTGGTCAACCGGGCCAGCGGCACGTCGAGGCATGCGGCCACCGCGATCGCCTCGGTCAGGCCCATGCGGCGGTTGGTGGTCTCCACCTGGGCGACGGTCTCCCGTGTCCATCCGATGCCCCGCAGGAGCATCTCGTCGGCCAGTCCCTGCTGGGTCAGGCCGACCTTGGCCCGCAGGGCGGCGATGTTGCGCCGCACGGTGTCCTCCACCCCGGTCGTCCCCTCGTTCGGCATGCGCACACCCTACCGGCGGGACTGCGCGTTCCGCAGGGTCTGATGTAAGGAAAGTGAACACTACCTACCACGTGGCGTCGTCATACATGGCAGATGACGAGGGGATTCGCGGAATTCGGTGGACGAACTGTGGTGTCTTCCTTAACACGATGCGTGGTCGGACCGATACGCACTGCAGCGAAAGGGGGTGAAGGGGCGCGGGTGGGACCAGTTCGTCACGCGATGAACGGTCGGCGGTGTCCGTGCACGGTTGCAGTTCGCAGTTCCCCCTACAGGTGCCCACGGGGTCGTCCGAGAATTGTAGTGACCGGCGAGCGGACCGGGCACAACGCACAAGTGAAGTACCGGCACAACCGGATGAGTACCGACCAAGGGGCAGAACGAACCGTGACCATCGAACACAACACACAACGTGCACTCCGCGACTGGCACGACGAGGACTTCGATCTCGACGACCTGGCCATGCCCGAATCGCGGCAGTGGCAGCGCTGCGGCGCCGTCCACTGCATCGACAACGGCCCGTGGATCGGGACGCTGGTCTGCTGCATCCGCCAGAGCGGGCACGAGCACGACCACACCATGTCGCTGGGGGACTCCGGGGCCGTCGACTTCTGGCAGGAGACCTGGCTCTGAGTCGATCGTCCCGCCGCCGCAGTCGAGGCGTCAGCGACGGAGCACGACGGCCTGGTCCGGACCGAGCACGCCGGTGAACCGGCGCGGTGGCTCGGGGCCGTCGGACGCCAGCAGCACGTCGGCGTCGACCAGTCCCGGGTCGCCGAGGTCGACACCGGTGCCCCCGAAGTTCAGTCGCACCTCGACGATGTCGCCGTCGAGCTCCCGTCGGTAGGCGAGGACCCCGGCCGGCGACTCGACCAGCTCGAGCGACCCTCGCGACAGTGCGGGCGTGGCGCGGCGGAGCACGATGGCCCGCCGGTAGAGGTGGAGCACCGACCCGGTGTCCGCGACCTCGGCCGCCCGGTTCCGCGTGTCGGCTTCGGGCGCCAGCGGCAGCCACGTGGTCGTTCCCGCCGCGGTCGGCCACCCGTGGTCGGGTGTCCCGTCCCACGCGATGGGCGCCCGGCAGCCGTCGCGACCACCGGGGTCGACCACCCGGTCCGCAGGGATGTCTGCATCGGTCAGGCCGAGCTCGTCGCCCTGGTAGACGAAGGGCGTCCCCCGCAGGGTCAGCAGCAGCACGGCGGCCACACGCGCCCGGGCCTCGCTGCGCCGGGCGGCCGTTGCATCGTCCTCACCGGCCCGGGCGGCGGCGCGGTCGTAGCGGGTTCGGTGCCGCGGGTTGTCGTGGTTCGACAGCACCCACGTGGGCCACGCGCCCCGAGGGCCGAGCGCGGCCAGGGTCTCCTCGATGCACGCCCGCCACCGTTCGGCCAGCCAGGGGGCGAACAACGGCGGGAAGTTGAAGGCCAGGTGCAGCTCGTCGTCGTGGCCGTAGTACGTGGCCACCGCCTCGGTGGACATCAGGAAGACCTCGCCGACCATCATCCGCCCGCCCGGGTAGCCGTCGATCAGCGTCCGGATCGAACGGAGCCGCTCGTGGGTGACGGGCTCGTCGTTCAGCGCACAGTGGGGGATGCCGGCAACGTCGGGCGGGTCGTCGGGCAGCGCGGGGTCCTTGCCGATCCCGTGGATGACGTCTGCCCGGAACCCGTCGACCCCCCGGTCCAGCCAGAACCGCAGCGTGTCGTGCATGGCCGCCTCTACAGCGGGCTCGTCCCAGTTGAGGTCGGGCTGGGCCGACTCGAACAGGTGCAAGTACCACTGACCCGTCGGCTCGTGGAAGGTCCACGCCGGGGCGGTCAGGTCGAAGGCCGCCACCCAGTTGTTCGGCGGCGAGCCGTCGGGCGCCGGGTCGCGCCATACGTACCAGTCGCGCCGCGGACTGTCCCGGGACGAACTGGCGTCGAGAAACCAGGGGTGCTGCTCCGAGGTGTGGTTCGGCACCCAGTCGATGACCACGCGCATGCCGAGCGTGTGGGCGTCGGCCACCAGGCCGTCGAACTCGGCGAGGTCGCCGAACAGGGGGTCGACGTCGCAGAAGTCGCTCACGTCGTAGCCGAAGTCGGCCATGGGGGAGCGGAAGAACGGCGAGATCCACAGGGCGTCGATGCCGAGCCAGGCCAGGTCGGCCAGACGGGCCCGGATGCCGGCCAGGTCGCCGACCCCGTCGGCGTCGGAGTCGGCGAACGACCGGGGGTAGACCTGGTAGAAGACGGCTTCCTGCCACCAGGGGGCGGCAGCCGCGGCGTCGGAAGGCGTCACCGTGCCGCCCGGACCCGGTGCCCGGTGCCCGCCCGAAGCCTGCTGTCGATGTCCATGGCCCGACGTTACCAACGGGTCACCGCCGTCCCCTTCCGTGGTCCCTCCTTGTAGTTCAGTTTCGCTCGCAGCGTGCCGATGCACTTTCCAGGATCGGGCACCCACGGGGGAGTCCGCAGTGCAGGGAGGCAGTCGGCGTCGTCGGCGCCTGCGAGCAAGGAGAGCGGAGTGATGGTGGAACGGCGAGCGGTCGAGGACGGTTCGATGCTGGCGGAGGGGCTGTCGGGCGCGGCACCCCCCGAGTCCTTCGGGACGGGACGGGTCTGCATGGAGGCGTCGTGCGAGGTGCACCTCTCCCGGTACAACAGCACCGACTGGTGTGCCCTCCACGAGAGCCCCGGTGCCACCGGACGCCCCTACGACACATCGGTGCGCCCCCGTGGCCGCCGTCGCAACTCCCGCCGGCGCAATCCGCAGCGCACCGCCGCCTGAGGCACTCGGCACCCGGGCATGCAACCCCGGGCACTCGTGCCCCTCCATCCGCACCCGTGTCACTCGCCACCCGGGCACGCGTCGCACCCTGACGGGCCGAGGTGACCGCCGACCCCGACCCGTCGTCGACCGGGGCCGCCTCGGTACACTGCCGCCCAGACGTCGGGCCGGACCGTGGCCCGACACCGGAGTGACTGGGGACCCCGATGACGGAACGACTCGACGGCACAGTGGCGCTGGTCACCGGCGCTTCCAGCGGCATCGGCCATGCCACGGCGGTGGCGCTGGCCGAGGCGGGCGCCTCGGTGGCTGTCGCCGCCCGGCGGGTCGATCGGCTCGAGTCGCTGGCCGAGCAGATCGGCGGCGACGTGCTCGTCCTCGGGACCGACGTGACCGACGAGGCCCAGGCCCGCTCGATGGTGGCGCAGACCGTCGACCACTTCGGCCGGCTCGACACCCTCGTCAACAACGCCGGCGTGATGCTGCTGGGCCCGATCGTCGACGCCCCGGTGGACGAGTGGCGGCGCATGGTCGAGCTCAACGTCCTCGGCCTGCTGTACGCCACCCATGCCGCCCTGCCCCACCTGCTGGCCGCCGCCGAGACCGAGCCGCGGCGGGTCGCCGACGTCGTCAACGTGAGCTCGGTCGCGGGGCGGTTCGCCCGGGCCGGCAGCGGCGTCTACAACGCCACCAAGTTCGGGGTGGGCGCATTCTCCGAGTCGCTCCGCCAGGAGGTCACGAAGCGCCACGTCCGCGTGTCGCTGGTCGAGCCCGGAGCCGTGGCCACCGAGCTGATCTCCCACAACCGGCCCGAGGTGATGAAGGGCCTGCTCGCCACGTGGGGCCCGGTCGAGGTGCTCGAGCCCGAGGACATCGCCGATGCCGTCGTCTTCACCGTGACCCGACCCCGCCGGGCGACGGTCAACGAGATCCTGGTCCGGCCCACCGAACAGGAGCGCTGAGTGGCGTTCGCCGGCTACCCGCCCCCCGAGCACCTGCTCGGTGACCTGGGCATGGAGGCGGAGCTGACCACGGAGACGACGGCACGGGTCCGCACCCGGGTGACGCCCCAGGTGTTGTCGGCCGACGGCGGCGTGCGCGCCGGCGTGCTGGCCACGCTGGTGGACATCGTCGGCGGCGCCATCGCGGCGCGGGTGCTGCGCCCCGACTGGATGGCCACGGCCGACCTGTCGATCGAGCTGGTCGGCCCGCCGGTCGGACCGTGGGTCGAGGCACGGGGCTCGGTCCTGCGCAGGGGCCGGACCACGCTGGTCATCGAGGCGCTGGTGGTCGCGGTGGACGAGGACGGCGACGACGTGGCGGTGGACGGCCGGGCCCCCGACCCGGTGGCGTGGGCGTCGATGACCTTCGCCGTCCTGCCGGCCACGAACGCGGACTCGCCGGTGCAGCTGGCGGCCGACCTGCCGATGCGGTGGGCGTTCCGCGGGGGCGACCTCGAGCTCCCGATCATGGATGCGCTGCCGGTCACTGTCCTCGATGCGCCGGCCGGACGGGTGTCGGTGCCGGTCCGGCCCTACCTCCACAATTCGTTCGGCGCCGTCCAGGGTGGGGTGATCGCCCTCATCGCCGAGGCGGCCGGTGCCGAGGCGCTCGGCGCTGCCCAGGGTCGGCACGGAGCGGACATGGTCGTGACCGACCTCCAGATCGCCTATCTGGCACTGGGCAAGGTGGGCCCGATCGTCACGTCGGCCCGGGTGCTCGCCACCGGTCCGGACGGCCGGGCCGGCGCCGTCGTCGAGCTGCGGGACGGCGGTGCAGACGACCGCCTGACCACCGTCGTGAACGTGACGGCGGCCCCGGCTGACGTCACCACACGGGCAGTGCCGTGACGGCCGGCCCCGACGACGCCACGACGGTCGGCCCCGACGGCGAGGTGGCCGGTGGCCCGGGCGACGACGCCGCGGACCGTCGGCGCCACGTCAGCGACTACTTCCGTCTCGAGCGGTGGGAGCTGCCGGCCCCCGAGGGTGACGGCCCGGCGTCGATGGCCGGGCGCGCCCCGGTCGACGCCCACCAGCGGGGTCCCGGCGGTGGCCTGCGCACCGGCGGTCTGCTCACCAGCCTGGACTCGCTCGGCGGCTTCACCAGCGGGCTCGCCGTGCTGCCCCAGTGGATCGTCACCACGTCGCTCATGGCGACCGTGTCCGAGCTGTCACACGTCGGCCCGCTGGGGCTGCGTGCCGACGTGCTCCGCCGCGGGCGCAACTCGGTGGTCACCTCGCTCGACGTCGTCGACGAGGGCGCCGGTGGCCGCCACGTGGCGGCGGCCACCCTGACCTGCGCCGTCCTCGACCCGGACGCCATGACCCTCGAGTTCGAGCGTCCATTCGCCCTGGCCATGCCCGAGTCGCAGGTCGACCCCGTGCGGCCCGAGGCGTTCTTCTGCATCGAGTCCGGCGAGGGTCCGGTCACCCGGCTCCGTCTCGAGGACCAGCTGCGGAACCCGTGGGGGATCCTCCACGGCGGGGCGGTGGCGATGTTGGCCGACGAGGCCGCGTGCCGCGCCACGGTGGCCGCCGTCCCCGGCGCCGGGCACGGGGTGGCGGCCACCGACGTGGTGCTCCACTACCTGCGGCCGGTCAAGGTCGGCCCGGTGGAGGCGCGCTGCTCCGTGCTCGGCACCCGCGCCGGGCGCACGTCGGTCCGGGTGGCGATCCACGACGTCGGGGCCGACGATCGCCTGGTCACCCTCGGGTCGGTGACCGTCCTCGCCGTCTGACGCGGCCGGGGACCGTCGTTGGTGGTGTGCGTCGGAGGGTCCCGGACGCCAGCCGCCCCCCTTGCGTCCGTGTTCCCCGTGCTCCGCATAGGCTCGGGCCCGGTAACCGTTCACCGAACAAGATGGGAACACGACATGGCGAATGAATGGGGCCCCTTGTGGGCGTTGGTCGGCGAGTGGGAGGGCGAGGGCGGCCTCGACACCTCGTACTCCCATGCGAAGGGTGAGGTCGTGGGCACGCCCTACCTCGAGAAGGTGACCTTCAAGCCGTTCGGCCCGGTCGACAACGGCAGCCAGCACCTCTACGGCCTCGACTACAAGACGGCCATGTGGAGGAACGACGAGGAGAACCCCTTCCACACCGAGGTCGGCTACTGGCTGTGGGACAGCGCCACCGGCGAGGTCCTGCGCGGCTTCGTGGTGCCACGCGGGATCACCGTCCTGGCCGGCGGCCACGCCGACGCCGACGCCACCACCTTCACCCTTACCGCGTCGGTGGGCGACGCCCAGTACCCGATCGGCGAGGGCAAGTACCTGACGGCCAACGCCAGCTCGGTCGGCTACGAGGCCACGATCACACTCGGCGACGGCACCTGGTCCTACGCCGAGACCACGATGCTGCGGATGAAGGAGTTCCCCGACCTCCTTCCACACACGGACCACAACACGATGCACAAGGTCGGCTGACACCGCCGCACCACTGCTGTCGTCACGGGGCGCCGGGTCCACCCGGCGCCCCGTGCGCGTCCGTTCCGGGGTTGACTTCCGGCATAACTTAGGTAAACCTAAGAGTCCACCTATGTCCGCCCTGACTCCACTCCGGCCATGATCCCGACCTTCGTGATCTTCCTGCGCGAGGGCGTGGAGGCCAGCATGATCGTGGCGATCCTGCTGTCATACCTGGACCAGGTGGGCCAACGGCGCTACTTCCGGGACGTGTTCTGGGGCGTGGCCGCCGCCTTCGTCCTGATCCTGGCGGGCGGTATCGCCGCCTACCTGCTGATCGACCACTACGCCGGCTCCCGGGCGCAGACGATCTTCGAGGTCGTCACCTACCTCCTGGCCGCGGTCGTCCTGACCTACATGACGTTCTGGATGCAGGCCCACAGCCGGACCATGAAGTCCGAGCTCACGGCCCGGTCGGACGCCGCCATGGAAGGCGGTGCGCGCTGGGGCCTGCGCCTCCTCGCCTTCCAGGCCGTGGGTCGCGAGGGCCTGGAGACCATGGTCTTCACCCTGGCGATCGTGTTCGCCTCCACCAACCAGGCCGGCACCCCGGTGGGGAGCCGCGGGCTGCTGGTCGGCGGCATCCTCGGACTGGCCGTGGCGCTGGCCATCGCGTACGTGATCTTCCGCCTGGGCAGGCGCCTCAACCTCGGCCTGTTCTTCCGGGTCATCGGCGTGGTGCTCATGGTGTTCGCGGCGGGCCTGCTGGCCGACGCCGTCCAGGGCATGCAGGAGCTGGGCTGGCTGCCGTTCCTCGAGCAGCCACTGTGGGACACCAGCCGGTACCTGAACGAGTCGAGCAACATCGGCGACGTCTTCCACAGCCTCCTCGGATACGCCGACCACCCGACGGTGCTCCAGGCCGTGGTGTGGGTGACGTACCTGACGGTCGCCACCACCGCATTCATCGCGAAGGGCCGGCGGGCGAAGTCCGCCACCGCCCAGGTGGCCGTTGCCGAGGTGACGGTGGACGAGGGGACGGCCGAGGTGTACGTCGACGTCACCGACGACGTGATGCCTGACGTGGTGACGGAGTCGGCCGGGACCACCTCCGCCCGGGACGTCCAGAAGCCGGGGGCACCGGATCCGGACGCGGCACCGGCCGCACCCACGCTGACCGGAGGGACGTCCGGCGCCTGACCCGCCGTCCCCGGCGACCGTCCGGAGGAGGCAATACGATCCTTCGCGGTGCCCCGGCCCCGGGGTGCCGTCCGACCGTCAGGAACCCCCCATGAGCCGCTCCGCACCGCCCGTCCCGTCGATGGACGGCACCACCGTGATCGTCACCGGCGGGAACTCCGGCATCGGCAAGGCCGCCGCGGTCGAGCTCGCCCGAGCCGGCGCACGGGTGGTCATCACCGCTCGCAGCGAGGAGCGGGGCACCGCTGCCGTGGCCGACATCCGGTCCGCCAGCGGCTCGTCGGACGTGGAGCTGTCCGTGTTCGACCTGGCGGACCTGTCGTCGGTGCGGGCCGGGGCGGCCGACCTCCTCGAGCGCTGTCCCCGCATCGACGTCCTCCTCAACAACGCCGGGCTCATCCTGACCGAGCGCACGCTGAGCGCCGACGGGTACGAGGCGACGTTCGCCATCAACCACCTCGGCCCCTTCCTGCTGACCGACCTGCTGCGCCCGCGCCTGATCGACTCGGCGCCGTCGCGCATCGTCAACGTGGCCTCGACCGCCCACAACTTCGCCCGCCGGGGCATGGTCTTCGACGACCTGATGGCCGAGCGCTCCTACAGGCAGATGGAGGTCTACGGGCGCTCCAAGCTCGCCAACATCCTCTTCACCACCGAGCTGGCCGCACGCCTGGCGGGCACCGGCGTGACCGCCAATTCGCTGCACCCCGGGTCGGTGGCCACGGGCTACGCCCGCGACGGCGACACCACCGGATTCCTGGCGTGGGGCGTCAAGCTCTACGCCCCCCTCAGCCTCACCCCGGAGCAGGGCGCCCGCACCTCGGTCTACCTGTGCTCGTCCCCCGACGTGGCGGGCGTGACCGGCAAGTACTTCGCCAAGTGCAAGGAGAAGGCGCCGTCGGCCAACGCCCGCGACGGAGCGGCGGCCGCACAGTTGTGGGAGGTCAGCGAGCAGCTGGTCGAACAGGCCGCCGCCCGCTGACGGCCGGGATCAGAGCGGCTCGCCCTCGCCCAGCTCGGTGACGACCTCGGCGATCGCCTCCTGCTCGGACTCGGCCGACAGCGGCCGCCCGCCACCGGCGTCCTGCCACAGTTCGGGCACCCGCCACAGCAGCACGCCGACCCCGACCACGCAGGCGAGTCCACCCGACCACACGGCGAACTCGGGGCCGCCGATGGCGGCGGCCAGTCCCGTCTCGGCGTCGCCCAGGCGCGGCCCGCCGGCCACGACGGCGAAGAACGTGCCCGACAGCCGGCCCTGGAGGTGGTCGGGTACCGTCCGCTGCTGCACGTTCTGACGGAACACCGCCGAGAAGATGTCGGCCGCCCCGGCCAGCGCCAGCAGCGCCAGGCCGATCCACAGGACGGGCACCACGCCGAAGGCGGCGATGGCGGCTCCCCAGACCACGACGCACGCAGCGATGGCCCGCCCTTCGTGGCGGATCCGGCCGCACCACCCGGTGACCAGCGAGCCCAGGAGCGCCCCGGCGCCCGGGGCCGCGTAGAGCAGGCCGACGACTCCGGCCCCGCCGCCGTAGAGGTGGATGGCGAGTGCCGGAAACACCGCCCGGGGCATGCCGAAGATCATGGCGTTGAGATCGATCCAGTAGGTGGCCGACAGCAGGCGCTCGCCTCTCAGGTGGCGGAACCCCTCGGTCATCGACCGGAAGCCCATCGGGGTGCCGCCACCTGCGGGCACGAGACGGGGGAGGAGCAGGATGGCCGTGAGCGACACGCCGAATGAGGCGACGTCGAGCAGGTAGACGGTGCTCAGCCCGAGGCCGGCGATGAGGAGCCCGCCGAGGGCCGGCCCGACCACCATGGCCAGTGCCATGGTGGTCGTCTGCAGTGCCACCGCCGCCCTGACGTCGCGGTCGGAAACCAGCATGGGCAACGCCGCCCGGCGGGCGGGCCAGTCCATCCCCTGGAATCCGGCCGAGGCTGCGGTGCAGACGAACAGCACCCAGACCTGGGGCTTGTCGAGGGCGGCGTTGACGGCCAGGCCGGCGACCGCCGTGGCCATGGCCACCTGGGTCAGCGTCAGGACCCGCTTCCGGTCCCAGGCATCGGCCAGGGTGCCGCCCCACAGCGCGCCGGCCAGCAGCGGCAGCAGCTGAGCGAAGCCGATCATGCCCACCACGAGCGTCGAATGGGTGAGGTCGAAGGCCTGGAAGGCCACGGCCACCAGGGTGAGCTGGCTGCCGATGCCCGAGACGGTCTGGCCGGTCCACAGGCGCCGGAAGTTCCGTGAGTTGCGCAGTGGCGAGACGTCGGCGAAGAGCTTGGCCACCTGCCAACGCTACCGGCCGATCGGACGTCCCGGCGCGGTCAGACGGGCCCCGCACGGGCCGTCCGGGCGTACCGCTCGTCACCGGCGAGCGGGGGTGCCCCCTTTCGGTACGGACTGATAGCTAGACTGCGGCTCCATGACGGCACCCGACCAGCAGCCCTCGCGCAACCGGCGGCAGAGGCAGGCGATGGGGCTGGTGGAGTCGGCGGGCTCGGACCACCAGCCGTCGGGCGACGCCACGGTACGCGGCATGGCGGTCTCCATCGCCGGGGTCTCGACGGCGTGCAGCAAGGACGCCCTCATGTCGAGTGCCAAGGCCGTCCGCAAGACGCTCGCCCCCGAGTGATCCGGGCGGTGTGACCCGTGCGGCCCCCCGGCCGCACTCCCCGGTCCTCCGGAACGCCTACCAGTACCCGGCCATGAGCTCGGTCGACCACGTCGGCTGGCGTACCTCGCCCCGGGCGCCGAACTCGGCCAGGTAGGGCTTCACGTCGAGCACCGGGCTCCCGTTGACGGCGTCCAGCCCAACGACGTCGATACGGAACGGACGGACCCCGGCCAGACGGCACACGGTCACGCCGATGCGGTTGGGCCGGTCCTTGGCCCGCTGGGCCAGGATGCCCACCGACGGCCAGTCGGCCCGTCCGCGAGGGTGGCGGGTGCCGCGGCAGACGACATCCTCGTCCACCCGGTCGAAGCAGAACACCACCTCGACGTGGGAGAAGTCGGCCAGCCCGTCGGTCGCCCCGGCCTCGAGCACGTCGGGGTCGAGCTCGATGGTCGCGGCCACGGCGTCCCAGTCGTCGTCGACCGCATCGGCGCGCCCGCCGGTCACCCGGCCGATGGGCCGGAGGACGAGCCGTCCGTCGTGGGAACTGGTCACGACACCTCCTCGGGGTCGTCCGGGTCGTCGGTGTCCTGACCCTCGAACTGGATGCGGTAGAGCTCGGCGTACTGGCCGCCGGCGGCCAGCAGGTCCTCGTGCCGGCCGCGCTCGACGATGCGGCCGTGATCGAGGACCAGGATCTGGTCGGCCTCGCGCACCGTCGACAGGCGGTGGGCGATCACCAGCGACGTGCGGCCCTGCAGCGCGGTGGCCAGTGCCAGCTGCACGGCCGCCTCCGACTCGCTGTCGAGGTGGGCCGTGGCCTCGTCGAGCACCACGATCTCCGGGGCCTTCAGCAGCAGCCGGGCGATGGCCAGGCGCTGCTTCTCGCCGCCGGACAAGCGGTAGCCGCGGTCGCCGACGACGGTGTCGAGCCCGTCAGGCAGCGTGCCCACCATTGTGGCGATCTGGGCCCCGGCGAGGGCGGCGTCGAGTTCGTCCTGGGTGGCACCCGGGCGGGCGTAGAGCAGGTTGTTGCGGATGCTGTCGTGGAACAGATGGGCGTCCTGGGTGACGACGCCCACGGTGGCCGTCAGCGACGCCAGAGTGGCCCGGCGGATGTCGCGCCCGTTGATGGAGATCGCGCCCGACCGCACGTCGTAGAGGCGGGGGAGGAGTTGGCTGATGGTCGTCTTGCCCGCCCCGGACGGGCCGACGAGTGCCACCATCTGGCCGGGCTCGACGGTGAACGAGACGTCGAACAGCACCTGGGCCGACACCGTGGTGTCGAGGACTGCGACCGACTCGAGCGAGGCCAGGGAGACCTCCTCCGCCGTCGGGTACCGGAAGTCGACGTGGTCGAACTCGATGGTGGCCGGGCCCGGTGGCACCGGACGGGCGTCGTCGACGTCGACGATCATCGGGGGCAGGTCCAGGACCTCGAAGACCCGCTCGAACGAGACCAGGGCGGTCATCACGTCGATCTGGACGTTCGACAGTGCGGTCAGCGGGCCGTAGAGGCGGGTGAGGTACGCGGCCAACGCCACGACGGTGCCGACGCGCAGCGCCCCGTCGATGGCCTGCACGCCACCCCATCCGTAGACGACGGCAGTGGCCAGGGCGGCGGTCAACGACAGCGCGGCAATGAAGAACCGGGCGTACATGGCCTGGGTCACCCCGATGTCGCGCACCCGGCCGGCCTTCGAGGTGAACGCGTCCCGCTCCTCCTCCGGCCGGCCGAACAGCTTGACCAGGAGGGCCCCGGACACGTTGAACCGCTCGTTCATGGTGTTGTTCATCTCGGCGTTGATCCCGTACGACTCACGGGTGATGACCGACAGCCGACGCCCGACCCGCTTGGCCGGGATCACGAAGATCGGCAGGATGACGAGGCTGATCAGCGTGATCTGCCACGACAGGGCGAACATGACGATGAGCACCAGGGTGACGCTGATCAGGTTCGACACCACCGAGGACAGTGTGTCCGTGAACGCCTGCTGGGCGCCGATGACGTCGTTGTTGAGCCGGCTGATGAGGGCACCGGTCTGGGTGCGGGTGAAGAACGCGATGGGCATCTTCTGGATGTGCTCGAACACCTGGGACCGCATGTCGTAGATGAGACCCTCGCCCACCGAGGCCGACACGTAGCGGATGCCGATCGACAGTCCCGTGTCGATCACCGCGATGACCGCGGCCACCAGGGCCAGGGTGATCACCAGATTCTTGCTGGGGTGATGGCTCGCCAGGTTGTTGACGATCGACCCGAAGAGGAGGGGGTTGACGATCCCGATGAACGCCTCGACGGTGACCAGCACCAGGAACCACGTGAGGATCGCCTGGTACGGGCGGGCAAAGGTGAACATCCGTCGCGCCGTGCCCTTGACCACGTGCTGGGCCTTGACCGAGTCGTCCCGGCGCATGGACCGCATGACCGACCCGAACTGGCCCCCGCCGCCGCCCGCTCCCATGCCGTGCCCAGGCATGCTCATGGGATGGCTCGGAAGGGGTGGCGCATGGGCCGGACCCTACCAACCGGGGTCCTCCGTCCGATCCGGGCCTGTGCCGCCCGGGGGTGGGTACGCTCGGGGACATGGCGTTCGACGAGGCCCTGGCCGGACGGGTCCGCGCGGTGCTCGGCGAGGCACCCGACGTGGACGAGCGGCACATGTTCGGCGGGATCGCCTACATGGTCGCCGGCAACATGGCGTGCGGGGTCATGGGCGACGACCTGCTGGTGCGGGTGGGCAAGGACGACCAGTCGGCGGTCCTCTCCCTGCCGTTCGTCCGCCGGATGGAGATGTCAGGACGCGTCATGGGCGGCTTCGTTGTCGTCGACGCCGAAGGACTCGACGAGGACGACGCGCTGGAGGCCTGGGTCGAACGGGGGAGCGCCTACGCGGCCTCGCTCCCGGCCACCTGGCGGACGGCCCGGGCCGCCGAACTCGCGGCCGGCTCAGGCGTGCCGGTTCAGACGACCAGCCCCTTGCCGTAGACAGGTGGCAGGTCCAGCGCGGTCAGCAGGCCCGGAGCGCCCTCGACCACGGCAGGAATGGCGTTGACCAGCCGCATGGCCGTCGCCTTCAGCCCCCCGGTGTTGTGGTCGCCGTCCCGGCCCATGAGCTGCATGTCGACGGTGTAGGTCGGTTCGCCGGTGAGGATCACCCGGTAGCAGCCCTGGCCGGCGGGCTGGGGCCACTCGGGGGCGAGGTCGTCCCGGAGCCGGGTGACGTGCTCGAGCACAATGACGGCCTTGCCGTCCTTCATCCCGCGGAGTTCGAAGTGCAGGGCGGCCGCCGTGCCCTCCTCGATCGTCCCGGCGTCGACGTCGAACGTCTCAGGGGCCGGCACCCGTTCGTACCACTCGACGAGGTCGCCGTCGAGCTCCACCTCGAGACCGGCCGCCAGCTGGCGGACGACGCTGCCCCACGCCATGGTCATGACACCGGGCTGCAGGATCATCGGGACGTCGTCGATCGGACGGCCGAAGCCCATGATGTCGAACAGCACCATGCCCTGGTTGTAGGTGGCGTAGTTGAGCACCTCGGCGACGCGGACCTCGTCGATCTGCTCGCACACGCCCGAAAGCACGAGCGGCAGCGCGTCGTTGGCGAACCCGGGGTCGACGCCGTTGACGAAGATCGAGACGCCCCCCTCGGTGGCGGCCTCGACGGTCGGCGTGATCATGCCGTCGTCGACCACGCCCCAGGGGTACTGCAGGAAGACCGGCCCGGACGACACCACGTTGATGCCGGCCCGCAGGATCCGCTGCATGTCGCCGAGCGCCTCGAACAGCCGGTTGTCGGCCATGGCGGTGTGGACGATCACGTCGGGCTTCAGGGCGAAGATGGCGTCGACGTCGTTGGTGGCGGCCACGCCCAGGGTGCGGTCGAGGCCGGCCAGCTCGCCGGCGTCCTTGCCGACCTTGTCCGGGTTGGACACCCAGACCCCGACCAGCTCGAGGTCCGGTCGGGCGTCGATGCCGGCGATGGCGTGACGGCCGACGTTGCCGGTGCTCCAGGCGACGACACGGTAGGTCTTGCTCATGGGGTGCTCCTTGGTGGGTTGATGACGGTGAGGGGACTGGTGGGGCGGGTCGCTCAGACGTCCGGGATGTTCATGTCGAGCGTGGCCGCCTCGGTGCCCCCGTCGACCTCGAGCACCTTGCCGGTCACGTAGGATCCGGCGTCGGAGGCGAGGTAGACGATGGCGGCGGCGATGTCTTCGGGGTCGCCGATGCGGCCGAGCGGGGTGGCATCTTCCATGGCGGTACGCATCTCGTCGATCTGCATGACGATGTCGAGGGCCGACGTGGCCACCGAGCCCACGGCAATGGCGTTCACCCGGATCTTCGGGGCGAGGTCCATGGCCGACAGCCGGGTGTAGTGGGCGAGCGCGGCCTTGGCCGTGCCGTAGGCGACGAACCCGCGGGCGGCAAGGCGGCCCATGGCCGAGGAGATGTTGACGGCCGACCCGCCACCCCCCTCGAGCATGAGCGGGACGGCGGCGTGCAGGAGGGTGTGCGCCGTGGCGACATTGAAGTGGAAGGCGTCCTCCATCGTCTTGGCCGTCGTGTCCATGAACGACTGGGGCATGGTGCCCCCGACGTTGTTGACCACCAGGTCGAGCCGGCCGAAGGCGTCACGCGCGTGGTCGACCAGGGCGGCCACGGCGTCGAGGTCGTTGAGGTTGGCCGGTACGGCGACCGCGCGCCGGCCGGCGGCCTCGACCTGCTCGGCCACGGTCGCGAGCTGGTCGGCGGTCCTGGCCGAGATCACGACGTCGGCGCCGGCCTGGGCCAGCCCGACGGCGGTGGCGGCGCCGATGCCGCGTCCGGCACCGGTGATGACGGCGACCTTTCCGTCCATCCGGTAGCGATCGAGAATCATGCGAGGTTCCCCCTTCGGCGGTCGCAGCGGCTGCAACCTGTTCTAGTGCTACCAGCCCAGGGCGCACCGGCGCCACGCAGTCCGGACCCGGCGTCGGGCGAGGATGCCCTGCGAGGGCTCACGTCCGCATCCAGCGGTTGCCGTCCCACCGGTGCAGCCGTGTCCACGTGGTCCCGGTCCACCACCCCTGCAGGCGCGGGTCACCGCCCACGGCATACCAGCCGGGGGGTGCGATCGACGGCACCGGCACCGGCACAGGTGTGGGAGGCGCCGGTGCAGGAGGCGGCCATGCGGATGGTGCCTGCGCCGGGGCGTTGCACACCGCATGCGGTGGCGCGGCGCACGCCGGTAGCGCATGCGGTGTGGGCGGCCCGTAGTGCGGGACCTGGCCGTACGGGGCCGGTGTGCCGTCGGGTCCATAGAGCCCGGCGACGGACCATGGGCCGGGGGCCGCTACGGCGACCGGCGGCGGGTCGCACCCCCACGCCTTGATCTGGGGCCGCCACGGTGGCGGGCACGAGGCGATGTCCCCCGGGGCGGTCAGCTCGCGGGCCCCGTGCCGGGCCAGCAGGTACAGCAGCGCGGCCAGCACCAGGGCCAGCGCCGCCCCGGCGAGCCCCCGGTCGATCGCCTCCCGCAGCGTCTGGGCCAGGGTCGAGTTGAACGAACGGGGCCGGACATGGAAGAAGGTGATGATCCCGTCGTGGAACGAGTGGATGCCGGCGGCGATGAGGAAGGCCACCACGCCCGCTGTGGTCACTGCCCGCTTGCGGCGCCAGGCCGCCAGCCAGATCACGGCCGCCGCGAACCCGGCCACGAACACGTGGAGCAGCTCGGCCGAGGGGCGCACCAGGGCCATCTGCAGGTGAGCCCATGCGAATTCAGGGCGGGCCTCGTACTCCGCGCCTTCGAGCACGCCCACCGTGGCGCCACTGACCAGCACCAGGTAGAGGCCGACCCGGGGCAGCTTGAACCTCGAGGCCCCGAACACGAGGAGCAGGACGGGCACGAGCAGCTTTCCGCCCTCCTCGATCGGCCCGGTCAGCCACAGCGTCGTCGACCACCCGGCGACGTGGTCGACCAGGACCTCGAGGCCGAAGCCCAGGCCGAATGCGACGACGCCCGAGCCGACGCCGATCCACGTGAGGGTCCGGCGGCCGGTGAGCTGGTCGAGGTCGAGGAACCGGGACACGACCATCACGCCACCGGACAGGAAGGCCAGGTACCCGACCACCGAGATCCACGACCACCAGGCGAAGCCGGTGGTGCCGCTCAGGATGGCAGGGAGGATGACGAGCGCCTGGCCGAGTGCCATCCAGCGGAACCACGGCAGGCGCACGAAGGCGAAGGCCCCCGGCGGCCCCGGCAGCACCGGCCCCGCCACAGCGGCGTGGGAGGTGCCCGTCCACGCCACGCCGTCCCACTCGGCCAGCCGGGGGCGCACGCTGAAGCAGTACCATCCGGATGGGTCCGACGCCGCGTCACCCACCGTCGGCGGTGCCGTCATCGTCCGGTCAGTCCGCCACGCGCGCCTGGGCCACGATGCGCGTCGGTCGGAGCCGGACCACGAGCTCGCCCGGCATCCCGTTGCGAGTGCCGTAGGCGTCGGCCTGGTCGGCCCCCATGTACCGGCCACCGATCACCGTGGCCCAGCGGCGCAGCTCGTCAGGGTCCTCGCTCACGGTGGCCAGCCCCTCGACGGTCACGAAGGTGAACGGGGGGCGGTCGTCGTCGATGCACAGGGCGATGCGGGGGTCACGCAGGATGTTGCGGCCCTTGACGGTGGTGGCGGCCGTGTTGAACACGAGGTCGCCGACGGGTGCGTCGAGCCCCGCCGCCGAGCGGTCGAGGGCGAACCAGATCGGCGCCACGTGGGGTCGCCCGTCATCTCGTACGGTGGCCAGCTTCGCGGTCCGGGCCGGCAGCGCCTCGAGGAAGGTCGCCACCTCGTCGTCGTCCATGGCTGCCATCGCCGAGCCTCAGGCGGGCCGGGTGGATGGCAGGCCGAGCTTGCGGTGGTCCCAGGAGACGGTGCGCTCGACGTTGATCTTGGCCACGATGCGCTTGTTGAGCATGGTCTCGACGAACGGGCGCAGCTCCTCGGTGTAGGTCCCGTAGTAGCGCTCGAAGAGGTTGACCCCCAACTCCCACATCTTGTCCGGGTCCTCGACGATCTCGGCATGGCCGACGAGCTCCACGCCACGCAGCTCCTCGTAGTAGTCGCCGTCCTCGAAGAGGAGGGTGATCCGCGAGTCGCGTCCGAGGTTCACCGCCTTCTGGGCCTTGGCCTTCGTCTCGATGGCGATGGCGCCGTCGACGAAGCCGTACCACATGGCCACGGCGTGGATGGAGCCGTCGTGGTTGAGGGTGCACATCGACATCGGGCGCCGCTCGTGGAGGAAGGCGTCGATCTCCTCGCCGGTCATCCGGATCAGGTCGCGCTGCTTGACGCCGTGCCCCATCTGCTGGTTCTGCTCGCTCGCTGACGTGTCGCTCATCGGTCCCTCCACGGGGAGTCCCGGCACGCCGGCCGGCGTGCGCTCCGTGGCGACACCGTACCGGGGTCGCGCCCGGGCGGTGGGACCGGCCAGACTGGACGGGTGCCGATTGCCCGACCCGACGCCGACGCTCCCCCGGCCGACCCGTTCCACGTGATCTTCGTGTGCACGGGCAACATCTGCCGTTCCCCGATCGGGGACGTCGTGCTGCAGCGTCTGGCCGCTGACCGGGTGCTGGGTGACGGAATGGCACTGGGCGACAGGCTGGTCGTGTCGAGTGCGGGCACCGGCGGCTGGCACGCGGGCGAGCCCATGGATCCCCGGGCCCGGGCCGCGCTCGAGCGACGCGGCTACGTCGACCACGGGCACCGGGCCCGGGCGTTCGACACGGCGTGGCTGCCGGGGGCCGGGCTCGTCGTCTGCATGGACCGCGGCCACCGCCAGACGCTGGCGAGCATGGCACGGGCCAAGGCCGGCGACTACCGCCATGACGACCGGCTGGTGCTGATGCGCAGTTTCGGTCCACGGTCCGGCGGCGACCCGGACGTCCCCGACCCCTACTACGGCGACGACGCAGACTTCGAGTACTGCCTCGACCTGGTGGAGGCCGGGTGCCGCGGCCTGGTCGAGCACCTGGCCGACCGGGTCGACGGCCGGCCCGGCGCAGGCGTCGCCTGACCACCGAGTGATCGACCGGATCGCCGTCCACGGGGCGTCGGGCAGCGGCAAGTCGACGCTGGCCCGGATCCTGGCCGAGCGGCTCGGCCTGCCCCGGACCGAGCTGGACGGCCTCTTCCACCAGCCGGGCTGGACCGAGCTGGCGACCGAGTCGTTCCGCGCCGAGGTCGCCCGCGTGGCCGGCGGGGACCGCTGGGTCATCGAGGGCAACTACCGCCAGGTCCGGGACCTGGTGTGGGACCGGGTAGAGCTCGTCGTCGTCCTCGACCTGCCGAGGTGGACGGTGATGCGTCAGCTCGTGGCGAGGACGATACGGCGGGGTGTGCTGGGCACCGAGCTGTGGAACGGCAACGTCGAATCGCTGCGCAACCTGTTGTCGACGGATGCCGATCGGAACGTCGTCCTGTGGTCGTGGCGGACGCTCGACCGATACCGCGCCGAGGTACCGGACGAGGCGCGGGCCGGGGCGCCCCACGCCCGGGTGGTCGTGCTCTCGAGCCGGTCGGCGGTCGACCGGCTGGTGGACGAGTTGGCCGCCGGGGCCTAGGGAGTACCCGATCAGGGTGCCGCGGTGCGATGCTCGGCGAACCACCCGGTCGCGAAGTCGACCAGGTTCCGCATCGGCATCAGGCGGGCGGTCGCCCTCCCGACGGTGCCGACCCGTTCGATCCCCGCCTCGCCCACGGCGCCCCCGACCACGTCGAAGTCGTCCGTGTCCACCGCGGTCACGGGGTACGCCACCCATGCACGCTCGCCGTCGACCAGCACGGGGGCACCGTCGGTGGTCGCGGGCTGGGTGCCGGCCCGCACCTCCGCCAGGTGGAGCGACGTGTTGTTGGCATGGCCGACCCCGAGGAGCAGGACGTCGGCGCCGGACTCGTAGAGCCTGGCCAGCGGGGACGACTCGCCGAGCCCGTCCTCCAACCGGTGCACGGCAGTGAGGCGGGCCGCGCCGGGCCCGACGGCGCAGATCGAGTCGGTCGGATGGGCGCTGCGCAGGGCAGCCGGTACCCGACGCACGGTGTCGGCGATCGCCCCCATCCCCCGGGTGGCGGTGAGGTCGCGGTCGAAGGCCGGCGCCGAGGCTCGGATGACCGGCCACCACGCCTCGGGCACCGGCGGATTCTCCCAGTGCCCGGGGTCCGACAGGTCGCTCGAGTGGGCGGGGACGACCAGGGTCCCCGCCGGGCCCAGGACGTCGAGCAGGGCGAGCACGACCGCGTGGGCGCCCCCGGCGACGTAGCCCAGGGACGACAACGAGCTGTGCACGAGCAGAGTCGAGCCGGACCCGACACCGAGCGAGCGGAGGTCGTCCGCCAGGCTCTCCACGGTGAACGGCAGCTCCTGTGCCGGGTCGACGTGCTCCACGACGCGAGCCTACGGCGGCCTCGCCGCCCTGCACCGGTCCCGACCGCTCCGTGCGGCCTCTCGTACGCTGTCCGGATGCCGTACGGGACCGCCGTCTCCCTGTTCGTGATCGCCCTCGCGGTGGCCATCGCCCCGCTGTGCTCGGAGGCGCTCGGACGGTGGCGCATCCCGAGCGTCCTGTTCGAGCTCCTGCTCGGCATCCTGATCGGGCCCGAGGTCCTCGGGTGGGCATCGACGGGCCCGTTCGTCGACGGCCTCGACGCGCTGGGGCTCTCCTTCCTCTTCTTCATGGCCGGCTACGAGATCGACTTCAGCCGGCTGCGGGGCGCCCCACTGAAGCTCGGCGTCGTCGGCTGGCTGGCCAGCCTCGCCCTCGGCCTCGGCGTCGGACTGGTGCTCCTGCTGACCAATTTCGCCATCTCCAGCCTGCTGGTCGGCCTGGCCCTGACGACGACGGCCCTCGGTACCCTCCTGCCGATGCTCCGGGACCGACACATGCTGGAGAGCCCGTTCGGCAAGCTCCTCGTGGCGGCGGGCACCGCCGGCGAGTTCGGTCCGGTCGTGGCGGTCACCGTCCTGCTCGGAGCGGCCAGTCCCGCAGCGGAGACGGCGCTACTCGTCCTCTTCGTGGTCCTGGCCATCGGCGTGGCGTTCCTGGCGGCCCGGCCCCAGCCGCCACGGGTGATGGAGACGCTCCAGCGCCACCTCGGAACCTCCACCCAACTGCCGGTCCGGATCGTGCTGCTGCTGATCACCGGCCTGGTGCTGGTTGCGTCGTCGCTCAGCCTCGAGGTGCTGCTCGGGGCATTCGCCGCCGGGTTGATCGTCCGCATCGCCTTCACCGAGGGGCAGGCCGAGGCCATGCAGCCCCGGCTCGAGTCGATCGGCTTCGGCTTCCTGATCCCGGTCTTCTTCGTGGTGAGTGGCATGCAGTTCCACGCCCGTGAGCTGTTCACCAACGTGTCGACGCTCGAGCGGGTGCCGATCTTCCTCGGCCTGTTCCTGCTGGTGCGCGGCGCGCCGGCGCTGCTCGTCTACGTCCGGACGGTGGGCTGGCGCCAGCGCGCCGCCATCGGCGTCCTGCAGTCGACGGCACTCCCGCTGCTCGTGGTGATCACCCAGATCGGCCTCGACACCCACCACATGCTCCCGGTGAACGCCACCGCGCTCGTCGGCGCCGGCATGGTGTCGGTCCTGGCGTTCCCCCTGCTGGGCTTCGCGCTGGCCGGCCGCGAGGCGGAGGGGGTCCCGCCGGCCACGGACGACCGGGACGGGTACGACCCGGCCTTCGACCAGCTCTGACAGCCGCACTCCACCGGTGGCGAACTCAGGGGAAGGTGACGAACGACTCCTGCTCGTAGGCCAGCAGGCGCTCATAGGTGTCGCGCAATCCGACCGACCGTGTCGGGTCGTTGGCCAGGTTGACCAACTCGTGGGGGTCGGTCCCGTGCTCGTACCACTCGTGGTCGTTGTCGTCGAAGGCGCAGTCCACGTCGTACAGCTTGCGGCCGGGTGACCTGCCCCACAGGCCGGTGCCCGGCTTGCCGCCGCCCACGCCGTAGTAGCGGGCGTACTTGGTGGTGCCGTCGTAGTACCCGCGGAGCGCGTAGCGGACCTGGTTGAGATTGCTGGTCTGGGCCGAATCCTGGGCGAACAGGACGTGGTCGCGCACCGACGCCGCCGGGTCGGCCAGCACCGGGGTCAGGTCGCAGCCCTGCACCGTGGCCGCGGTGCGCCCCGGGTCCACCCCGGCCAGCGCGCAGATGGTGGCGGCCAGGTCGACATGGGACCCGAGGGCCGAGGTCACCGTGCCCGGCGTGGTGGTGCCCGGCACCTTCACGTACAGGGGCACCCGCATGATCTCGTCGTAGGCGAACGGGCCCTTCGACCGCAAGCCGTGCGAGCCGCACATGTCACCGTGGTCGGAGGTGAAGATGACGATCGTGTCGTCCCACGCTCCCGATGCGTCGAGCGCGCCGAGCACCGTGCCGAGGCTCTCGTCGGCCCGGTGGTGGAGGTGGACGTAGTAGTCGAGGTGCCGCAGCCAACTCGTCGTGTCGGCTGGGTCGAGGTACCCGTAGAGGCTGTGCTGCTGGTCCCAGCGCCACTGCCGGTGGGCCTCGGGTTTGGTGTGCAGCGGGTCGGCGAAATTGGCCGGGAGGGTGTCGCACACCTCGGGATAGGGCTCCCGATAGGCGGGCAGCGTCTCGTCCTCCTTCCAGGCGGCGGACTCGAGGACCTTCTTGACCCGGGCCACCTGGTCCGGATGCTCCGCCTGGTAGCCGGGCTGGTCGACCGGGAACCACATGACGTCGTGGGGGTTGACCAGGGCGACGGTCAGGAACCACGGCTGGCCGCCCTCGTCGGCCGCCCCTGCGTTCTTCGACAGCCACCGGGCGGCGTTGGACGCGATGAGCGGGTCGAAGTGCACCCCGGTGCCGGCCCACCCCATGAAGTGGCGGTCGTTGCCGTCCCAGTCGGCGAATCCGTAGGCCTCCATGTCGGGCCGGGCCGCATGGGAGAGGTGCCACTTGCCGATGTAGGACGAGCGGTAGCCGGCCGAGCCCAGCAGCGACCCGAGGGTCGGCGTGGACGTGGGCAGCTCGTCGTGCTCCGGCATGATCACGTTGTCGAGGACGCCGTGACCGGGCAGGTAGCGCCCGGTGAACAGGCTCGCCCTGCTGGGCGAGCACGGCGACGAGTGGGTGAAGTAGTCGGTGAACTCGAGCCCCTCGGCCCGCAGGCGGTCCCGCCAGGGGAGCGAGGTACCTCCGGGGAGCCAGGACCGCTGGCGCTCCTGGTCCGACACGACGAGCAGGATGTTGGGCCGCTTCGGCGCGGAGGGGCCACGGGAGGGCTCGGTCATGTGGGAACGGTAGCGCCCACGGGCCGACCACGGCGGGGACGGCGCCAACTGCCCGGGGGGCGTGGAGGCGCAAAACTGAAATCTGTTCTACATTTCACCCGTCACGTCCGACACACGCACGTAGGGGAGGTCCGGCATGGCCGACAGTGAGGTCCTGCACGCAGAGCACCGACTCGAGTATCCGTACTCGCGCTCGACGGGTCCGGTCATCGGCGCATTCCTGACAGCGCTGCGCGACGGTCGGTTCGTCGGGGCCACCGGGTCCGACGGCCGGGTCATCGTGCCGCCCACCGAGTACGACCCGATCACGAGCGACGACGTGGGCGAGCTCGTCGAGGTCGGCCCCGGCGGCGTCGTCGAGTCGTGGGCGTGGGTGTCCCACCCGCTCCGCAAGCACCCGCTGCAGTCGCCGTTCGCCTGGGCGCTCATCACGCTGGACGGCGCCAACACGGCGATGCTGCACGCGGTCGATGCACCGGGTCCGGACGCCCTGGCCACCGGCACACGGGTGACCGCCCGTTTCCGGCCCGAGGCCGAGCGCATCGGCGCCATGGCCGACGTCGAGGCGTTCGTGGTCGAGGGAGGTGCCTCCTGATGGCCGACGAGACGACCGATCAGGGGCCGGTGACGACGCTCGCCACCCCCATCCGGCTGGACTTCGACTTCACCCCCGGGGTCGCCCAGTCGAAGTTCCTCCGGGGCCTCGAGCGCGGCGAGTTCCACGGCCAGCGCTGCTCGGTCTGCGGCAAGGTCTACGTGCCCAGCCGCGGGTCGTGCCCGACCGACGGCGTCCCCACGACCGAGGACGTGCTGCTCGGCAACGCCGGCACCGTCACCACCTACTGCGTGGTCAATGTGCCGTTCGCCGGCCAGTCCATCGAGATCCCCTACATCTGCGCCCAGATCCTGCTCGACGGGGCGAACCTCTCCTTCATGGGGCTGCTCCAGGAGATTCCCACCGACCAGATCCGCATGGGCATGCGGGTCGAGGCGGTGTGGGTCGACGAGTCCGACCTGACACCGTCCCTCGCCTCGGTCCGGTACTTCCGGCCCAACGGCGAGCCGGACGCCGACTACGACACCTACAAGGAGTACCTGTGAGCGCCGCCGCACGGGCCGTCCGCCCCGTCTCCATCGCCTCCTTCGCCCAGTCGCAGAACGTCCGAAAGGACGACGAGCGCAACGAGGTCGAGGGGCTGATGCCGGTGATCGCCGAGGTGTTCGGCAACATCGGGATCACCAAGGACGACGTCGACTTCATCTGCTCAGGCTCCACCGACTACCTGATCGGGGGGCCCTTCAGCTTCGTGATGGCCCTCGACGCCGTGGGTGTCTGGCCGCCCCGGAGCGAGAGCCACGTCGAGATGGACGGCGCCTGGGCCCTGTACGAGGCATGGGTGCTCCTCCAGGAGGGCGAGATCGATGCCGCCCTGGTGTACTCGTTCGGCCGCTCGTCGCTGGGTGACCTCAGCGAGATCCTCACGCTGCAGCTCGACCCGTACTACGAGGCCCCGATGTGGCCGGACATCGTGAGCCTCAGTGCGCTGCAGGCCCGCGCGTTGATCGACTCGGGCAAGGCGACCGAGGCCGACTTCGCCGCCGTGGCCTCGAGGAGCCGCCGGGACGCCCTCTCCAATCCCAAGTCCCAGGTGGCCAACGACATCGCCCCCGAGGTGCTGCTCCAGGACGACTACGTGGTCGCGCCGCTGCGCCGCCACACGCTGCCGCCGATCACGGACGGCGCCGCAGCCGTGGTGCTGGCCGCCGGTGACAAGGCCACCGCGTGGTCAGACCGGCCGGTGTGGATCACCGGGTTCGACCACCGGATCGAGACGCACTCGCTCGGCGCCCGCGACCTCACGACGTCGCCGTCGACGGCCAAGGCCGCCGAGGTGGCCGGCGTGGCCGCCGGCAAGGTCGACGTGGCCGAGATCCACGCCCCCTTCGCCCATCAGGAGCTGATCCTCGCCGAGGCGCTCGGCCTCGACGACTCCGTGGCGATCAACCCGTCGGGAGGTGCGCTGGCCGCCAACCCGCTGATGTCGGCCGGGCTCATCCGGATCGGCGAAGCAGCCGAGCGGATCCGCTCGGGTGCGGCCGACCGGGCCGTGGCCCACGCCACGTCGGGGCCGTGTCTCCAACAGAATCTCGTGTGCGTCCTGGAGGGTGGTGCGTGATGGCAGAGCGCTGTGCAGTCATCGGGGTGGGCCAGACCCACCACAAGGCCAAGCGGGACGACGTCTCCATCGCCGGCCTGGTGCGCGAGGCCGCGAAGATGGCCCTGGCCGACGCCGACCTCACCTGGTCGGACATCGACGCCGTGGTGATCGGCAAGGCCCCGGACATGTTCGAGGGAAACATGATGCCGGAGATCTACCTGGCACCGGCCCTGGGAGCCGTGGGCAAGCCGATGTTCCGCGTGCACACCGCCGGCTCCGTGGGCGGCTCGACCGCCCTGGTGGCCGCGCACCTCGTCTCGTCGGGCATCCACAAGCGGGTGCTGACGGTGGCCTATGAGAAGCAGTCCGACTCCGACGCCATGTGGGCGCTGTCGGTACCGCAGCCTTTCGCCGCGCCGCTGCTGGCCGGCGCCGGCGGGTACTTCGCACCGCACATCCGGGCCTACATGCGCCGGTCGGGCGCGCCCGACTACATCGGCCGGATGGTGGCGGTCAAGGATCGCAAGAACGCCATGCGGAACCCGTATGCGCACCTGCACCTGGCCGACATCGACATGAAGATGGTCGAGGACTCGATGATGCTGTGGGACCCGCTGCGGTACCTCGAGGCGTGCCCGTCCTCGGACGGCGCCGCCGCCATGGTGCTGGCCGCCGAGGACGCGGTGTCGGGCAACTATCCACCGGCCTGGGTCCACGGCATGGCCATGCGGTCGGAGCCGACGATGTTCGCCGGGCGCGACCAGATCAACCCGCAGGCCGGACGTGACTGCTCGGCCGACGTCTACCGGCAGGCCGGGGTCACCAACCCCCGCGAGCAGTTCGACTGCGCTGAGGTCTACGTGCCCTTCAGCTGGTACGAGCCGATGTGGCTGGAGAACCTCGGCTTCTGCGACCTGGGCGACGGGTGGAAGCTGACCGAGTCGGGGGCCACCGCCTTCGACGGTGACATCCCGTGGAACGCGTCGGGCGGCGTGCTGTCGTCGAACCCGATCGGCGCCTCGGGCATGCTGCGCTTCCTCGAGGTGGCCATGCAGGTGCGCGGCCAGGCCGGCGAGCACCAGGTCGACGGCGCCAAGCTGGCGCTCGGCCAGGCCTACGGAGGCGGCTCACAGTTCTTCTCCATGTGGGTCGTCGGGAGCGCCAAACCCTGACCGCCTGACATGACCTGACGCCGACCGATGCCGCCGGGCCGAGGCCCGGGGCCGGGAAGGAGCCACGTGGACAGCTCGAGCGACGAGGCACACGCCCACCGCCCTGACCCGACCGTGTCCGCCGGCCACCTGGTCGAGGTGGCCGAGGGCGTCCATGCGTGGCTCCAGCCCGACGGCACCTGGTGGCTCAACAATGCCGGCGCGGTGACCGGTGCCGACGGCACCCTGATCGTCGACACCTGCGCCACCGAATCGCGCACCCGCCGGTTCCTGGACGCCGTGGACGCCGCCACCGGCGGGGCGCCGGTCCGGTTCGCGGTCAACACCCACGAGCACGGCGACCACACCTACGGCAATTCGCTCCTTCCCGACGGGGTGGCGCTGATCGGGCACGAGGTGATGCGGGAGCACCTGCTCGTCGACCCCCTCATCGACGGCTGCCCGCCCGCCTGGCAACCGGTGCCGGACTGGGGAGCGGTCACCCGCCGCGTCCCCACGATCGTGATCCGCTCGGACCTGACCGTGCACTCGGGCTCCCGGCGCGTCGACCTCGTCCATCCCGGCCACGCCGCCCACACCGAGGGCGACCTGGTGGCGTGGCTGCCGGCGGAGCGGGTGCTGTTCAGCGGCGACCTGCTCTTCGTGGGGCTGACCCCCCTGGTGTTCGCCGGGTCGGTCGACGGGGCGCTCCGCTCGCTCGAGTGGATCGCCGGTTTCGGTCCCGACGTGGTGGTGCCGGGACACGGCCCGCTGGCCCCGGCGGCCGACCTGTCCGCCGTGCTGGCCGATCACGAGCGCTATTACCGGTTCGTGCTGGACCTGGCCGCCGAGGGCCGGGCCGAGGGGATCGCCCCGCTCGAGCTGGCCCGCCAGGCCGACCTCGGCGCCTTCGGCGACTGGGCCGATGCCGAGCGCATCGTCCTGAACCTCCACCGGGCCTACGCCGACGCCGAGGGCCGCCCCATGGACCAGATGGCGGCCGTGCTCGACGCCATCACCTGGAACGACGGGCCCCTGACCACGCACGTCTGCTGCCTGGCATGAGCCGGGTGCGGACGGGGTTCGTCCTGGCGCTGGCCCTCCTGTCCGCCGCCGGCTGCGCGACCCCGACCGCCACTGCCCCGTCGGCCCCGGCGCCCGTGCCGTTCGCCACGTCCCGCTTCACCACCGCGGTCAACGGGTTCACCTTCGGCCAGGACCCGACATGGACACCCGACGGCCGGGTGCTCTCCAACGAGGCCGACCGGTCCGGGGTGTCGCAGGTCTACGTGTCGCGGCTCGATGGCACGCACCCGTCGTGCCTCACGTGCGGGCAGCCGGGGCCGAACGGCTTCCCCCTGGAGCGGCCCCAGGGCGACTGGATCCTGTTCTGCTCGTTCCGGGGGCAGCGGACGACGTACGGCGCGCCGTGCCTCGGAGGCATGGGTACCGACCTGTACGCCATGCGCCCGGACGGGACCGGGGTGACGAGGCTCACCGGGGCGAGGACAACGGTGCCCGGGGACGTCCTGCCCGGCGACACCTCCCCCTACGACAACTACCACCCGGCCTGGTCACCCGACGGGAGGCGCCTGGCGTGGACCCAGGTGCACTACGGGCCGGCGGCGACCGGGGGCACCCAGTGGACCGTGCTCCTGGCCGACTTCAGGCTCGACGCGTCCGGGAGACCCCGGTTGGGCGTACCCGTGCAGATCGCCCCGGCCGGCGACAACGCCTACGAGACACAGTCCTGGTCCCCGGACGGCAGCGGCGTGCTGGTGACCCGCTTCAGCTCGGGCGGCGGCCGGTCGGTCGGCTGGTTGAACTCGGAGCTCTACCTCGTGCGGCTGGGGGGTCACGGCGCGTCCGCCTGGGTCCACCTGACCGACGGCAATCCGGGGTGGGACGAGCAGGCCGCATTCACCCCCGACGGGCGCGACGTGATCTGGATGTCGAGCCGCGGCAGCCCGACGTGGGCGCAGACGGTCGTGACCGCCGCGCGCTCGATCGGCTACGACCCGCCCATGGAGAACGAGGTGTTCGGTCCGTTCTTCATCCTCACGATCCTGGATCCGGCGTTCCGGACCGATCTCTACGAGCTCGACCTCGCCACCGGGTCCGTCCGACGGCTGACGAGCCTGGACACCGTCATCCCCGAGTTCGCCTTTGACCCCGGCGGCACGAGGCTTCTGTGGACGACGGGCGACCACCGACGGACCTACCTCGGCACGTTCGCCGGGGTGGACGGGTCCGCCCGACCCCCGGGTGCACCCGACGTGGCCCCCGACCAGCGCTGGGCCGGGGCGTCGTCCGCCGACCACGAGGCCCCCCGACCGGCGACGGCACGGCCGTCAGACCTGGGTGCAGGAGCGGTTCCACTCCAGCAGGCGGACGCGGTGGGGTTGCTCGAGCAGCAGCTGACCACCCTGGCATCCCGGCTCCGGGGACTGCCCGGCGGGGGCACCTGCTGCGCGGCACCCTGACCGGGGTCGGGCGGACGCACCGGGCTCAGCCCCGCAGCCGGGCGATCAACTCGATCTCTACGGGGATGTCGAAGGGCAGTTCGGCCATGCCCACCGCGCTGCGCGTGTGCCGTCCGGCCTCGCCGAACACCTCGACGAGCAGGTCCGAGCACCCGTCGACGACGGCAGGGGTCCGGTTGAAGCCCGGGGCCACGTTGACCATGCCGAACACCTTGACGAACCGCTCGATCCGGTCGAGGTCGCCGAGCTCGGCGGTCAGTGTGGCCAGGATCGAAAGTCCGGTGGCCCGCGCTGCCCGGTAGCCGTCCTCGAGGGTGAGGTCGGCGCCGACCTTGCCGGCGAACCGCTCGGGCCCACCGATGGGGCCGTGGCCCCCGACGTGGACGGTCCTGTCGACGACGACGCAGCCCACGTAGTTGCCGGCCGGCGGGGACACCGGTGGCAGGTCGATCCCCAGCTCGGCCAGGCGCTCGGCGATCATGACGGGATCCTACGCAGGTGACCGGGGCGGATGACGGCCGGCGGCAGCGGGCACGGCCGCCCGGACGTCCCTTGCGGGCGGTACGCTCGACATGTGCACTGAGACCCGGTCGAGCCCGCCCGCACCCTCCGCCCCCCGGTCCCCGAGGTCCTGATGCCCGCACCCCGTTCCGCACCGACCGCCACACCCGCCACCCTGGTCGCCCGCGACCTGCGCTCCGACCGTGCCGGCCGCATGGTCCTCGACGGCGTTTCCGTGACGGTGGGCCCCGAAAGCCGCATCGGGGTGACGGGACCGAACGGCGTCGGCAAGTCGACCTTGCTGCGGCTCCTGGCCGGCCTCGACGAGCCCGACGGCGGCTCGGTGACGCTCGACCCGGCGACGGCGACGGTCGGCTACCTGGCCCAGGAGCACGAGCGGGTGCCAGGCGAGACCGTGCGCGCCCTGTTGACACGGCGCACCGGGGCCCGAGCCGCCGAAGACGAGCTCACCGCTGCGGCATCCGGACTGGCGGCGGCCACGTCGGCCGCCGACGAGCGGTACGCGGTCGCCCTCGAGCGGTTCACCGCCCTGGGGGCGGGCGACCTCGACGCTCGCATCGACGCCGTCCTGGACGACCTCGGTGTCGGGTCGGCACTGGCCGACCGCCCGACCGCGACGTTGTCCGGCGGCCAGGAGGCCAAGGTCGCGCTGGCCGGCATCGAGCTGTCGCGGTTCTCGGTCACCCTGCTGGACGAGCCGACGAACGACCTCGACTTCGCCGGGCTGCAGCGGCTGGAGGCGTGGGTGACCGGCAGGCAGGGCGGACTGGTGCTGGTGTCCCACGACCGGGACTTCCTCGAGCGCACCGTCTCCACCGTGCTCGAGCTCGACGAGCACCTCCGCACCGGACGGGAGTACGGGGGTGGCTGGGCCGGCTATCAGGCGGAGCGGGTCACCGCCCGCCGCCACGCCGGCGAGGCGTTCGCCACCTATGAGCGGCGCCGGTCGCAGCTCGAGGGACGCGCCCAGCAGCAGCGCGAGTGGGCGACCAAGGGCGTGGCCAAGGAGTCGCGCTCTCCGCGGGACAACGACAAGGCGGCGCGGGGCTTCCGGGTGGACCGGACCGAGAAGCTCGCGTCCAAGGCGCGGCAGGCGGACCGCGCGCTCGCCTCGCTCGACGCAGTGGACAAGCCCTGGGAGGGGTGGGACCTCCGGTTCACCATCGAGGAGACCGACCGGGCCGGCGCGGTCGTCGCCCGACTGTCCGGCGCCGTGATGGACCGGGGTACGTTCCGGCTCGGGCCGATCGACCTGCAGATCGACTGGGGCGACCGGCTGGGTCTGACCGGGGCCAACGGGACGGGGAAGTCGACCCTGGTGGGTGCAGTGCTCGGCACGGTCCCGCTGACCTCGGGCGAGCGGTGGATCGGGCCGAGTGTGGTGCCCGGCGTGCTCGGCCAGGACCGTCGGGCGCTCGGCGGCGACCGCGACCTGGTGCGTGAGGTGTGCGACCGGTGCGGCGTCACTCTGACGGAGGCGCGGTCGCTGCTGGCGAAGTTCGGCCTCCAGGCGGAGCAGGTCACGAGGCCGGCGGGCACACTGTCCCCCGGCGAACGGACCAGGGCGGAGCTGGCCGTGTTTCAGTCACTCGGGGTCAACTTCCTCGTGCTCGACGAGCCGACCAACCACCTGGACCTGCCGGCCATCGAGCAGCTGGAGTCGGCGCTGCGCAGCTTCACGGGGACGCTCCTGCTGGTCTCCCACGACCGGCGGATGCTCGAATCGGTGGAGCTGACCCGCACGCTCGATCTGGGGTGACGGTCAGGCGGTCGGGCGTGCCAGACGGCGTAGGGGCGGCTCCGTCCGGGGCGCCGCCCTCCGGGGCGGCAGCTCGGCGAGGAGTCCGGCGGTCGCCTCGGTCACCGCCTGCACCGCCCGGTCGAACGCATCGACGGTAGCGGCGGAGGGGGCCTGGACGCCGCCGACCTTGCGCACGTACTGGCGGGCGGCGGCCTCGATCTCCGCAGTCGTGGCGGGCGGCTCGAGCCCCCGCAGCACGGTGATGTTTCGGCACATGAGCCCCAGGCTACGGGAGACGACCGACGACAGAAGGGTACGGCCCGGAAACCCCAGGCCCGCCCCTTCGACATCCTCCCCACCGCCGACCCCGGCGCGGGCGGGTGTCGGGGCCTTTGGTATCGTCGACCGGTCGGCGCGGCCACCAGGGAACCGACGATCCCCACGGATCGCCAGGCCGGCGCCTGATCGCCGCCCGCACCTTCACCTACTCACGGAACAGGAAGCAGATGTCCCTCCTGAGCGTCGTCATGCCGACACACAACCGGCCCGACCAACTGCACCGTGCGGCACGCTCGGTGCTCGACCAGCAGGTGACCGGGCTCGAGCTGGTCATCGTCGACGACGCCTCGACGGACGACACGCCGGACATGACTGACCGCCTGGCCGCCGACCCCCGTGTCGTCGTCATCCGCAATGACGTATCGCTCGGCCCGGGCGGCGCCCGCAACCGGGGCATTGCCGCCACGAAGGGCGACTTCCTGGGGTTCTGCGACGACGACGACGCGTGGCTGCCCGGCGCCGCGTCGATCCTGCTGGGCGCGCTCGAGGCGGACCCGGGGCTCGGCGTGGCCAGCAGCTGGCACCGTGTCGTGCACGAGCAGAGCGGGCGTGAGGTCGACTACCGGGGCCCGACTCACTTCGGGTCCGCGGAGCTGCTCTGGTTCAACTTCGTCGCCCTGCCCTTCGGGATCATCCGGCGGGGTGCGTTCGCCGACCCGATCGCGTTCGATCCGACGCTGCCGCCGTGCGAGGACTGGGACCTGTGGCTCCGTTGCGCCTTCGAACGTCCCGTCGAGGTGGTGCCGCACATCCTGTACTCGTACCATCAGCACGGAGGGGACAGGGTCACCAAGGTGGGCTCAGGGAGCCGAGGCGGTCGGGAGGTGTTCCTCGACAAGCACGGCGCGTCGATGACGGCGGCCTGCCGTGCCTACCACCGCGCCGTGATCGGCGAGCAGGAGTCGGGGCGGGACGCCATGCTCCGGTCGCTCGCCGAGTCGGCCGCCCATGAGCCGTTGGCGACATCGTTCGCGGCCTCGGTACTGGCGGTCAGCCTTGCCGCCAGTCAGGTGGGAATGCGTCGCCGCGACCCGGGGATGACATCCCGACTGCTGTCCCGGATGGTCCACCGGAGCGAAGGGGACCGCCAACCGGACGGTCGGTGACGGTCCGCACCGGGTGTGACCCGGGTTCCGGTGCCCGCGGAGCCGTCACGGGGCCTGCGGAGGTTGCATCACCGATCCCGGCATGGTGACATGGGGGTCGGGCACAGCGGCCGATCTGCGGCCACCGGTCCCGAGGGGTGGTGGGGGCATGTTCCACGGATCATTGATGAAGGGCGTCCTGGCGTTCACGCTGGGAGTGGGCACCTTGGGAGCGGCGGCAGCCGGTGTCACCACGGTGGCGGCGTCCGCGGTGGCGTCGGCGACCACGAGCCCGCTGGTCTGCCACAAGTTCTGGGGCTACTTCTACTCGACCGTGTACGTCACCTCGTGCGGGTTGCCGACGAAGGCCCACTTCGCCGCCACCAACCTCCTGTCTGGCGGCACGCTGACGTGGGGGAAGTCCACGGCCACCACCACCTATGCCGGCGTGGCCACGTCTGCCGGGCAGGGCGCGTGCGCGACCGGGCACGTCGGGTACGACTTCACCGGCTCGGTCACCGCCGACACCTCGGGACACGTGACGGTGGGCGACCTGGTGACGTACGACATCTGCGTCAATACGGCGACGGGCGTGATCAAGCTCCTACACCGGACGGTCGCGTCCTTCTGATCCGATCCGCCGGTCCCGAGCGGCCGGACCGGTGACGCCCGGGTCGCCTGTGGCTCAGGGATGGAACACGTCCGTGCCGTACGTCGCGCTGGTGGTCGCGGCCTGGCCGAGCTTCGACAGTCCGAAGAGCGACTCGACGGTGGCCAGCGTGGAGTAGTGGTTGTAGGGGACAGTGCTCACCGTCCCGCCCGTGATGAAGGGCGACAGGAGGACCGTGCCGGTGCGGCCGCCGCCCGGGCCCGTGAGGCCGGCCTGGGCCGAGGCGGGCCCCGGCTGCTCGTTGCAACAGGCGCTGGCGTCGGCCCCCGGTCCGCTCACGTCCGCCTCGTCGAACGTCACGATCAGCAGTCCGTCCTTGGTGAATGCCGGTGACCGTGTGATCCGAGGCACCCACGTCGACAGGAACGCGTCGATGTTGGCGCCGGCTGTGGCCGCACCGGTCCGACTCACGCACGGGGCGTCGTGGCCGTCGCTGCACAGGTCCGGGGTGATGAAGCTGAGGTTTGGCGTCGTGGCGATCGATGCCAGGTCGGTGGCGAGCCCGGTGGCTGCCGTCGGAGCCGAGGCCGGCAGCGCTCCAGTCGTCGACCCGAGCGGCACCACCCGGGAGCTGCACAGGGCCGAGTCGTCGATGACCGTGTGGAAGTAGACGAACGGGTCGTGCCTGGTGGCGTAGCCGTCGCCGGGGACCGCCCGTTGGGTCCGGTCGACCGCGCCCACCGCCGGATGGCCGCAGGTGGCCGACTCGCGGGACGGGTCGTTCCCCATGTCCTGCATGTACCCCTTCCACGTCAGGTGGGCGGCGTCGAGCTGGTCGGCGACGGTCGGCACCGACGCCGGGAACACGCATCCCGACCCGTTGATCTGACCGTTGGGCGCCGTCGTGGCGCCGGTCGGGAAGTCGGCGAACACCTGGCAGTCCGACTGGTTGGCCGGGTTCGGGGCCTGGCCCGAGATCAGTGCGATGTAGTTGTCGTTCGAGAAGTGGCCGATGCCGTAGTAATTGGTGAGCTTCGCTCCTTGCTTCACCAGGGTGGTGGCAAGGTAGGGGTCGGCCTCCGGACTCCCGAACGTGGCCGCGTAGCCCTCGTTCTCCAGCACGATGACGAAGACGTGCCGGACCGGGGGAAGTGCCGCCTTCGTTGCCGCTCCCGTCGTCGACGGTGCCGACGGGGTCGTGCTGGTGGCCGTCGACGAGCCGGACGAGCAGGACGCGGCCAACAGCGCCACGGCGCCGAGCAGGCCGGCGACCAGGGCGGGACGGCGCCGGGTGCGGTGGGCCGACGACGGGGTCGAAGTGGTCCTCATGCCGGAGTTCTAGCAGCCGAACGCTGTCCCGGCAGGCGGCCCGGGGGCCGGTACAGTGGGTCGTCGTCACCGAACCCCGGAGGATCGCCGTGAAAATTGTTGTGGACTACGACGAGTGCGCCAGCAACGCCGTGTGCATGGGCATCGCGCCCGAGGTCTTCGAGGTGCGTGACGATGGATTCCTCTACGTCCTGAACGAGCACCCGGGCGAGGAACTGCGCGAGTCGGTGCGCCAGGCCGCCAACGGCTGCCCGACCGGCGCCATCACCATCGTCGAGGACGAGTAAGGCGGGCGTGGCGCCCGACGCCCCGAGGGTCCGCTTCGCCCCGTCTCCGACGGGCTACTTCCACGTGGGGAGCGCACGCACCGCGCTCTTCAACTGGCTCGTGGCCCGCCAGTCCGGCGGCACCTACGTCCTGCGCATCGAGGACACCGACGCCGAGCGCAACCGCGAGGAGTGGGTCGACGGGATCCTGTCCGCACTGCACTGGCTGGGCATGGACGCCGACGAGGGTCCCTACCGCCAGTCATTGCGCGCCGAGCGCTATCACGAGGCCATCGACGCCCTGTGGGCGGCCGGCCGCCTGTACGCCTGCGGGTGCACCCACGACGAGGTGACGGCGCGCAACAAGGCGGCCGGCATCCTCACCCCCGGCTACGACGGCCACTGCCGTGGACTCGGCCTGCCCAGGGGCGAGGGACGGGCCCTGCGCTTCTCCACGCCCGACGAGGGGACCACCGTCGTTCCCGACGTCATCCGGGGCGACGTCGAGTTCCCCTGCGCGGCCATGGACGACTTCGTGGCCGTCAAGGGCAACGGCGCCCCGCTGTTCGTGCTGGCCAATGTGGTCGACGACATCGACATGGCCATCACCCACGTGATCCGGGGGGAGGACCTGCTCCCCACCACGCCGAGGTGCATCCTGATGTGGGATGCCCTGGCCGCCCTCGGCTGGACGACGGACGGCTCCGTCGGCGACCCCGGGGCCCCGACCCCGCCACTGCCCGTCTTCGCACATCTGCCGATGCTGGTGAACGAGGCGCGCAAGAAGCTGTCGAAGCGCAAGGACCCGGTCGCCGTCGAGTCCTACCGGGACCAGGGCTACCTGCCCGAGGCCTTCGTGAACTACCTGGGCCTACTGGGGTGGAGCCCGCCGAACGACGAGGACGAGGTGTTCACCCGCGACCAGATGGTCGAGTGGTTCCGGCTCGCCGACGTCAACCACTCGCCGGCCTTCTTCGACGTCGCCAAGCTCACACACATGAACGGCGAGTACATCCGGGCCCTCCCGACGGACGCGTTCGTCGAAGCCTGCCGCCCGTGGCTGACCGGGAGTGCCGCCCCGTGGCCCGAGGCCTCGTTCGACGAGGCGGCCTTCGGCGCCATGGCACCCGTGGTCCAGGAGCGGGTGGCGGTGCTCGCCGAGGTACCGGCAATGGTCGACTTCCTCTTCCTCGACACTCCCGAGTTCGACCCGGACGCCTGGGCCAAGGCGATGGCGGGGGACGACGGCGCTTCGACCATCCTGTCCGCCGCCATCGACTCCTATATGGCCCTGGGCGACGACTGGACGGCCGCCGCCCTCCACGCCGCCACCCTGGCGGTTGCCGAGTCTGTCGACCGCAAGCTCGGCAAGGCCCAGGCCCCGATCCGGGTGGCCGTGACCGGTCGCCGGGTGGGCCCGCCGCTCTTCGAGGCCCTCGAGGCGCTCGGTCCCGACCGCACGCTGGCCCGGCTGCGGTCGGCCGCCGAACTGGTCGCCGGCGGTCGGACCCCGACACCGTGACCTGCCCGGTGGTCGCCCGCCGGTCGTCGCGCTGATCCCGGTCCACCCGGGCCTCGCGCTGCTCGCCGTGCGTCTCCTCCGCATCCTGCTCCGGTTGGTGAAGTACCTCCTGGTGGCGGTGGCCGTCTACCTCGGCGTGACCGCATACCAGGTGTGGAAGACCGGCCAGCGCTACGAGCCGCGGGCGGCGGGCGCCATCGTCGTGATGGGCGCCGCCCAGTACAACGGGGTGCCGTCGTCGGCCCTGCGGGCGCGCCTCGAGCAGGCGGCCCTCCTGTGGCACCAGCACTACTCGTCGACGATCATGGTCACCGGCTCGAAGGAGCCCGGCGACGTCTACACCGAGGCCCAGGCATCGGCCAAGTACCTGGTTGCAGTGGGCGTTCCGCCCGCCGACATCCTGCAGGCGGGTGGACGGAACTCGTGGGACAACCTGGCTGAGGCGGCTCCGGCCCTGATCGCCCGCGGGGACACCACCGTCCTGGTCGTGACCGACAAGTTCCACGAGGCCCGCAGCCTGGCCATTGCGTCGTCGGTGGGGCTCACCCCGTACCCGACGCCGTCGCAGCACTCGCCGATCACCGGGTTGGCCGCCGTGCCCTACTACGCCAAGGAGACGGTGGGCGTGGCCGTGGGCCGCATCATCGGATTCGACAACCTTGACCACCTCGGCTGACCCGAGCCGAACCGACCGACCGACCGGGCCGGCCCCTCAGGCCAGGACGATCCCGGGCAGTTCGGCCACCGAGCCCAGCAGGTGGGTGTGGGGCGCCTGGCCCAGCTCCTCGGCGGTGTGGGCCCCGGTGAGCACCCCGGCCACGACCGAGGCGCCCGACCGGGAGCCGGCGATCAGGTCGCTCGCGGTGTCGCCGGCCACGGCCACTTCGGCCACGTCGTCGATACGCAGCCGGAGCACAGCGGTCAGGATCATGTCGGGCCACGGCCGACCCCGTCCGGCGTCGGCGGGGGACAGGGCCAAGTCGACCAGGCCCTCCCACCCCAATGCCCCGATGATCCGGTCACGGGTGGCGGGCGAGAACCCCGTCGTGAGGCACAGCCGCACGCCGCCTTCGCGCAGGACGGCGAAGGTGTCCGCGGCCCCGGGCAGTGCCGCCACCTCGCCGCGATCGACGGCCTGGTCGAATGCGCCCTCGAAGGCGGTGTTGGCTGCCTCCGCCCGATGGCGGTCACCGCCGAGCAGCTCGGTGAACACGGTGATCTTGGACTGGCCCATGGTGCGGCGGATGTAGGCACCCGGGTCGTCCATCAGGTCGCCGGCCACCAGGCCGACCGCGTCGAGAGCGACCTGGAAGGCCTCCTCCACCGCACCTTCGTCGGCCACGGTGGTGCCGGCCATGTCGAGCGCGGCCAGTCGGATGGGGGTGGTCATCGGGTCAGCTCCTCCCAGGTCTCCTCGGCGATGGCGGGGGACAGGGTCATGCCCCGACCGGCCGGTCCCGTCACCACCACGACGCCGTCATCGATGGTGGTCCGGTAGTAGATGCGGTCGTCGGTGACCCCCGTGTAGACGCCGGCCCAGCGGCGCACGACGGGGGGCAGGGGCCATCCGAGGACCGCCTCCGCCCGGGCGCGCAGGTCATCGTAGAGGCGCTCCTCGACGGCGAAGTCGAACGGCTCGTCGTAGGTGTGGGTGTCGCCGATGGTCAGCCCGCCGGCGGCCCGCTGGACGAGTAGGAGCTGCATGCCGGCTTCCGACGTGGTGGCGGCCGGCTCGGGCAGGCCGGCACGGCCGGGAAGGTCGAAGGCCGGGTAGTACCGCATGGAGTCGGCGTCGGCCAGGGCCGTGGTGATCCGCTCGTGGGCGGGGGCCGTCTGCAGCATCTGCAGGCGGCACTTGCGCAGGGGTGCGGCGGCCAGTGCCGCACCGATGCGCCCGCCGAGTCCCGACAGGCGGTCGCCGATGCACAGGACGACGGCCGAGCCCTCGTGGCGCCCGCCGAGCTGGTCGACCGCCACGGGCCTGCCTCCGCCGGCCGTCCCGACGTCGACGACCTGGTGGCGGGGGAGCCATCGGTACCGTCCGGTCGCCTCGAGGGTGACCCGCAGTGCACCCAGCACCAGTCCGGGCTCGACAATGGCGTCGCGGGAGCACCGGAGCCCGCCGAGCTGCTCGCCGCGGACCGAGGGGTTGACGTCCCGGACCCCGTCGGCGTCGAGGAGCTCGAAGCCGCGGGCCGCAGCATCGGGCTGGGTGGCGGCCTCGGCCATGAGGGCCAGCTCGTCCGCGTGGCGGGCGATCGTCAGGGACCCGTCCGGCCGGAACCCGACCGCGGGGGAGTGGGCGGCCAGCTGCTCCCACAGCTCGCGGGCCCGGACGGCGAGGTCCAGCTCGGGTCCGGCGGCGCGGCCGCTGACCCACACCAGGCCGAAATTGCGCACCGAGGCCCGTCGGGGCCCGGCGTCGGCCTCGAGGTGGACGACCTCCCACCCGCGGCGACAGGCTTCGAGGGCGTGCATGGTGCCGAGGATGCCACCACCGACGACGACCACCCGGTGTGCGTCCATGACGGTGATCGTAGCGAGGGGGCATGGGGTGGCCCGAATGGCGTCGTCAGGGGAGGACCGGGCCCGGGACGTGCCTGGATCCGGTCTCGGGAGGTCGGCGCCCCCGGGGTGGCCCAGGTCGGCTAAATTGGCGCTTCGCCCATTCGGGGGTAGCTCAACCGGCAGAGCGCCAGACTCTGAATCTGGAGGTTGGAGGTTCGATCCCTCCCCCCCGAGCAGACACAGTGACCTCT
>JADGOH010000158.1 GCA_017883025.1 Acidimicrobiales bacterium | reverse complement strand
GAGCAGGCGGACAGCCACATGGGAGGCACGGCTCATGACCTCGAACGTGTGGTTGGTCTTGGAGATGCAGACGAGCAGGCGCAGCGGGTCGATGCTGCACTGGGTCAGGAATCCCACGAGACAACCGCTACCGACGCCGTCCTGATCGGCCGCGGTGACCACGGCCAGCGGGTACGCCGTGCGGTCGACGAATGCATCGGCCGCTCGCTGCGCTCCGGAGGTCACCGTCGGCTCCCGTCCTCTGGCCTGCGTTCGGGCCGTCCGGGCGCCCACGGCGTCGGGCCTGTCGAGCCGTCGCCCCCCGTGTCGAGCACGACCAGGAGCAGTCCGCCCACGAGCCCCAGTTGGGTGGGGGCCTGCGCCAACCGGTCCGGGCGCGTCGCCCCTGGCTCCCCGTGCCGGACCCTCTGGCTCTCGACGACGACCTGGACGGTGCCCCCGAGCCGGATGGACCGACGGGGATCGAGCCCGATGGCCGGTTTGCACCGTCCACCGCGGCGGGGTCGGTCCGGTCCTCGTCGAGCGGCACGGGTTCCCGCAGTGCGGCCGCGCCGCTGGCCACGAAGGTGGCGGCCAGCAGTGGATGGGCGATCCGTCGGGTGACGAGCCGTCGGGCCCGGGGCATACTCGGGTCCTACATGGACCCAACCGGCTCACGCCTGGAACTGCGGCGCCAAGGTATGGCCGGTCCGTGTGCGGGTAGGGACCGGACCTGCCGGCGGTACCGGCGCGGACCGCGAAGGAGCTGCTGATGGAAGACCAGGCCGACGTCGTCGTGATCGGGATGGGCCCGGGCGGGGAGGAGGTCGCCGGCCGACTGGCCGAGGCCGGACTCGACGTCGTGGGGGTGGAGGCCGGGCTCGTCGGTGGCGAGTGCCCCTACTGGGGGTGCATCCCCTCGAAGATGATGGTGCGTGCCGCCGACCTGGTGACCGACGCCCGACAGGTGGCCGGTCCGGTGGGCACGGAACCGAGGACTCCCGACTGGTCCCCGGTCGCCCGCCGGATCCGGGAGGCGACCGACAACTGGGACGACGCCGTCGCCGTCAAACGGTTCGGCCGACGGGGTGGCCGACTCCGTCGCGGCCACGGCCACCTCGACGGACCGGGTCGTGTCGTCGTCGACGGCGTCTCCATCGAGGCGTCCCGGGGCATCGTCCTCGCGTCCGGGGCACGCCCGACGATCCCGCCGGTGCCTGGGCTCACCGACACCCCGTTCTGGACGAACCGCGAGGCAGTCTCGGTCGACACCGTCCCTGCATCGCTCATCGTTCTGGGGGGAGGTGCCATCGGCGTCGAGCTGGCGCAGGTCTTCCGCCGGTTCGGGGCCCAGGTCGTGGTGGTCGACACTGCTCCCCGGCTGATCGCCGGAGAGGAGCCGGAGTCGTCCAGCCTGCTGGCTTCGGTCCTGGGGTCCGAAGGCATCGACCTCCGGCTGTCGGCGGAAGTCACCTCCGCCTATCACGATGGCGTCCGGTTCACCCTGGTGCTGGCCGGGTCGGACGCCTTGACCGCCGATCAGCTCCTGGTGGCGACCGGGCGGCACGTCGACCTCGCGGCGCTCCGGTTGTCCTCGGTCGGCCTCGACGAGTCCGCACGCGGTGTTCCCGTGGACGACCGCCTGCGGGTCGTCGGCCAGGACCGGATGTGGGCCGTCGGTGACCTGACGGATAGGGGAGCCTTCACCCACACGGCCATGTACCAGGCGGACATCGCCGTCCGGGACATCCTGGGTGAGGCCCCGGCCGGGGCGGACTACCGGGCCATGCCCCGGGTGACCTTCACCGATCCGGAGGTCGGTGCCGTGGGACTCACCGAGCAGGCGGCCCGGGACGCCGGCCGTTCCGTGCGCACCGGCTCGGTCGACCTGGCCGAATCGGCCCGCGGGTGGATCCACGGTCCCGGGACCGTGGGCCTGATCAAGCTGGTGGAGGACAGCGACCAGGGTGTGCTGATCGGGGCGACCTCGATCGGTCCGTGCGGCGGCGAGGTGCTCGGCATGCTGGCGCTCGCCGTGCACACGGCGGTCCCCGTCGCCCGCCTGGCCGACATGATCTACGCCTACCCGACGTTCCACCGGGCGGTCCAGGACGCAGTGCGAGACCTGTCCCCGCTCTGACCACCGGTGACCGTCCGAGGTTTGTCAGCACCACGGAACGGGTAGGTCCCGGTGACGGCCCGGACGGGGCCCTGACGAGGAGGACGTGTCCCATGGCAGCAGGTCTGGTGGCGAGCATCATTGCCTTCGCGGTGGGGGCCGTACTCGACTTCGCACTCACGGCCAGCAGCGACCAGCACGGGGTCGACGTGCACACGGTCGGCATCATCCTGATGATGGCCGGTGCCGTCGGGGCCGCGCTGTCCATCATCGGATTCCTGGCAGGCGGCGGCATGTTCCGCCGGCACCGCACGGTCGTGGACGACGGTCAGGGCAACGTCCTGCGCCGCGAGGACACCTACAGCTGAACATCCCGCCGACCGTCGGGCGTGCCCGGCGGCACGTCCCGGCGCGAACAGCTGCACCCAACCGGCAGCACAGGCGGCGCGCACCTCCGTACGCGCCGCCTGTCGTCGTCCCGACCATCCGACCGAGGTGTCCCATGCCCAACATCGACCGCACTCGCATCCATCACCGCGCCAACCACGCCATCTCGGGGACCACCCGGATGTTCGGCTCCCTGACGGCCATCGCCCTGGCTGTCCTCGTGGTCGGGATGTGGACCGTCGGCCTGTTCTTCGACTCCCGCGAGGAGCGGCTGATCACGTCGTTCACCACCGTGGTCACCTTCGTGATGGTGTTCATCATCCAGTCCACCCAGAACCGGGAGAGCCGCGCCATGCAGACCAAGTTGGACGCGCTGCTGATCGCGAACGACCGGCTCAACGAGCGGGAGTTGCTCGGCCTCGAGCAGATGCCCGACGCCACCATCAAGGACGTCCAGACCGAGGTGCACGGGAACGTGTCGGCCACGGACGGGTGACCGTGGGAGGGGTCAGCCGTCGCCGTCCGTGTCCAGCTCCCCCAGCACCTGTGCGGTCAGCTCCGGCGGGACGCCGAGCAGGTCCACCAGCTGGCGGTGCGTGAGGCCTTCCTCCAGCGCGGTGCTGATCAACGAGCTCCGGAGGGCGAACCGGGCCACGTCGAAGTCGGCCAGCAGCTTGTTCATCCGCAGGTAGCGAGAGGTCGTGCTCATGGTGGCGATGGCATCCGTCAGGCACCTCCCCTCGGCGATCATGCCCCGGCCCTTCTCGACCTGCCCGGTGTTGTCCGCCAGCGTGTCGGCGAGCGCGCAGGCGGCGTCGAGCCAGGCGTCGATGTCAGCCAAGAGGTCGGCGTGCCGCGGGTCCATCGACCGAGCATACGGGCACCCCGATGGGGCTTCCAAGGGCTCCGGGGGCGAGCGTGTCGTCCGGCCGGGGACGGGGCACGACCGCTCCGGCCCCGGGTCCCGGCCCGAGACGCCGAGCCCTCGACCGTCGAGATCTTCTCAATAGGCATACATCCGAGTGGCGGACCGCACCGAATGAACGGTGATGACGACACCTGGTAGCGGACAAATGGATGAGGCCACCGATGTGCAGATCGGCAGCCGGAAGCGTCGGCAGCGGATGTTCGGCGCGCTCGCGCTGGGCGTCCTGCTGGTGACCGCCGGGTGCAGCTCCGGGGCATCGATGTCCACGCCGACCACTGCAGGCACGCCCGCCGCCGGGGCG
>JADGOH010000035.1 GCA_017883025.1 Acidimicrobiales bacterium | reverse complement strand
CGTGCCGGGCTGTTCCGCTCCCGGGCCAAGGGGTCGGTTCGTGCCGTACTGTCGATTCCGCCACGTCCCGTTCGTTCCATTGGTGTCTGCCGAGGGACGGCGGGCCGCACAAGGAGGACGACGATGACCCAGTACCTGCTCAGCATGATGCAGCCCCACGGCGACGACCAGACACCCCCGCCCGACGCGCTCGCACGCATCATGGTCGAGGTCGGCCGGATCCGCGACGAGCTGTCGTCTCGCGGCGCCTGGGTGTTCGGCAATGGCCTGCTCGGCCCGTCGGAGGCGGCAACGGTCCGGCTCGTGGACGGCAAAGCGCTCGTGACCGACGGCCCCTTCGTCGAGATGAAGGAGCACCTCGGCGGGATCACGATCATCGACGTGGTCGATCGCGCCGACGCCCTGGCCTGGGCCCGCCGCTATGCCGAGGCCACGACGCTCCCCATCGAGGTCCGACCCTTCCGGTAGGACGCGCCCGGGACGCGCCGGACGGCAGGGGACCCGCCGGAGCGGGACCACCCTGCCGTCCTCGAGCGTCGAACCGCGATGGTGCCTACTGCTTGGTCAGCACCACGTCGGCCACCGGCAGACCGCTGACGTCCTCGTCGGCGAACCAGCCGTAGCGGGGGCCGCCGACGCCGCTGATGGCGTTGCCGCTGTTCTCCGTGGCACTGCCGACCGTCGCATTGGCTGCGTCCTGGATGGCGTAGTGGCAGTAGAGGATGCCGCCCACACTGGAGAACTGCTGGCTGAACGTGTACCAGCCGGCCGTCGTGACCTCGCCGAGGTAGTTCGCATCCGTCGGGGCCGAGCAGCCGCCCGAGCCGTTGTTCCAGTCGACGTAGAACCCGCCGCCACCCGCCGCCGTGGAGCACAGGTTGAGGGCGTAGTCCTCACCGAAGCCGCCGGTGTTGGTGTCGAGTGCCACGTCCCAGTCGACGACCTGACCCGGGTTGAGCGCCGCCCACGTCGGGTCCACGTAGACCTTGATCGACGTGGTCATCGCCTGGAAGACCACCGGGTGGGTGGCGTTCCCGAACTTGGTGTACGCACCCGTGCAGTTCTCGTTGCCGGGGACCGGGCAGCCGGTCGGCGTGGTCAGGAAGCCGCCCGAGCCGGTACCGCCTCCGTGCAGCCGGGCGAACTTCGACTGACCGGCCGGTGCCGGCGTGGTCGTGCCGTAGTTGGCACCGCCACCGTTGGAGTAGGAGGCCTTGACGATGTCGATGGTCCCGTAGGCGACGCCGTCGCACGGCTGACCCACCCCGGTGCACCAGCCACTGGTGTTGGCAGCCAACTTGTTGTGATAGTTCTTGAAGTCGCCCTTAACCTTTGCTGCGGCACCACCCGCCGTCGCCATCCCTACCGTCCCGGTGATCGCCATCGCCCCGATCAGCAGGACTCCGCCGATCCTGGCGGCCCCTCGCATCTTCGAACTGGTCATTACTTCCGCCCTTCGTTAGTAGTTTGAGTACCCTTCGCATGCACTTTTAACAGGAGGCATGGTGAAATACAAGGTGCCGTCTTCAATCTAAATGGTCAGTCAATGACAGAGCTATTTCACTTTGTGACCATGCGTGAGAGTGAGGTCACTTCAGGTGACAACGCCCGTCCGGCACCCTCAGAATTGAGGAGTATGGGTCACCGCAGCCAGCGTTGACTGTTGGCCCATGCGTCACCCGCGGACAGCCCGCACTCCGCCCAACCCGGCACGTCGCCGGACCGGGGTCACCAGGACAGGTAGACCTTGCGCAGCCGCTCGGTGACCACCCACGTGGTCGCCGCCCCGGCCCGCAGGCGCACGATGTCGCCGGGGCACACGTCCACGGCTTCCAACCCCTCCGCCGAGATGGTGGCCCGACCGGAGAGGACGACGAAGAACTCGTCGTCCTCGACATCCTGCGCCGTCCCGGGGTCGATCTCCCACACACCGACCTCGCCGGCACCGGTCTGCCCGAGCACCGTCGATCGGGTCGCCCCCGTGGCAGCGTCCTCGAGGGCGAGCGCCGGGGCACGGACGGACGACACGGGCCCGTCACCCCATGCGGGGGAGGTCACGACCCGACGACGTTGCCGTACATGTCGTGCAGCGGGTAGCTCAGCAGCTCGAGGCGCTCCCCGTCGGGCCCCGGGAAGTACGCGGAGTCCCCGTTGACCACATGGACGTCGATGCCCGCTCCCCGGATCTTGGCCACCAGGCGCTCGAACTGCTCGGGGGTGACGCTGATGGCGATGTGGTGGAGGCCGCCGAGCACTTCGGCGTACTCCCCCAGCTCGAGGCCGGGGAAGTCGAAGTACGCCAGGTAGTTCCCGTGCCCGATGTCGAAGAAGAAGTGCGTGGAGCCGCGGTAGTCGCGGTTCTCGAACAGTTCGGCCAGCGGGAACTCGAGGAGGTCCTGGTAGAAGGTGATCGTCCGCTCGGGGTCGCTCGAGAGGATGGCGAAGTGGTGGAGGCCGCGTGCCGACGACGGCGGACGATCCCCCGGTGCACGCAGGTACTTCTCCCGCAGGCGGTCCCACTCGGGCGTCCGGTCGGTGTCGATCCCGTGGGCGGTCATGCGTCCTCCTCGTTTCGGCAGGCCGCACAGCGACCCAGGATGGCGAAGTGCCGGGTGTCCAGCTCGAAGCCGTACCGGTCGCGGGCCGCCTCCGCCAGCGAGCGGAACAGCTCGTCGGGGGCCTCGACCGCGGTGCCGCAGTCCTGGCACACGAAGTGGCAGTGGGCTCCGGATGTCAGATGGTACGCGGCCGGCCCATGGCCGAGATGCGAGTGGACGACGACGCCCAGCTTTTCCAATTCGTCGAGGTTCCGGTAGACGGTCGACAGGGCCACGTCGGGGGCCCGCTCCTGCACCGTCTCGGTCAGCTCCTCTGCCGTACGGTGGCCGGGCCCGTCGAAGAGGGCTTCGAGCAGCAGCCGCCGCGAGCTGGTCACCCGACCGCCGTGCTCGCGCACCAGGGCCAGCACGTCCTCGACGGTATGGACCTCGTGCAGGTGTTCGTGGACGGGGAGGGACCTGCTCACCGTGGACTCACCTCGGGGCGGACGGGGTCGACGGGCAACGCACTCAGGCGGACGGGCCGGCGTGGCGACCGCCGCGGTAGGTGCCGAAGGACCAGTGGTTCCCCTCGGGATCGCGAACGGCGATGTCCCGGGACCCGTAGTCGGTGTCGTGCGGCTCGGCCTCGATGTGGGCGCCCGACGCCACGGCCCGCTCGTAGAGGGCGTCCGGGTCGTCGCAGGCGACGTACACGCTGAGCGTGCCCGGTGCCGCCACCCGCTCCTCGTCGCCCGGCCGCTCGCTGCCCAGCATGATCCCACCGCCGAGCGGCCACGCCAGTTCGGCGTGGTCGACCGCGTCCCCCTCGCCGTAGACCACGACCTCCTCGAAGCCGAGGACGTCGACCAGGAAGGCGATCAGTGCCCGGGCGTCCCGGGCCCTGACGGTGGGCCAGACCATCGGAGGCGCTCCTATGTTGCCCATGCCACCATCATGACCCGTCCGCGTCGGGAATGGTACCGACGAAGGCCTCGATGACCTCGTCGCGCCACGCCCGCACGAGGGGCGACCGGTCCGAGCCCGTGCGTCCCAACCGCACCACGACGAGGTCGAGCGCCGGGACGACGTCGACGTGCTGGCCGTCGTGGCCGGACGCCCAGAACACCCCGGACGGATCGTCGCGGGTCCACCAGTGCGCGCCGTAGTAGATGCCGTCGTCGGGGTCCACCGAACGGGGGGTGCGTCCGGCGTCGACCCAGCCCTCCGGAAGCAACCGGCGACCCTCCCACACGCCGTCACGCAGGTAGAGGAGGGCGAACCGGGCGAAGTCGCGGGCCGTCGCGTGCAGGTAGGACCCGGCCACCCACGAGCCGGCGTCGTCGAAGGTGGCCGAGGCACTCGCCATGCCGAGCGGGCGGAACAGCCGCTCGGTCAGGAATGCCCGGTACGGGGCGCCGGGGCCGAGCAGCCGGGCCACCACGCCTGACAGGACCATGCTGGTGCCCGTCGAGTAGTTGTACCGGGTCCCGGGCGTCGCGGCCAGTGGGCGGTCGGCCGCGAACCGGGCCATGTCGGCCTCACCGGACCCCCACAGCATCTGCATGACGTCGGAGGTCCCGGCGTCCTCGTAGTCCTCGAGGAAGGCCAGGCCGTCCCGCATGGCAAGGAGGTGGTCGACGGTGATCGCCCCACGTGGGTCCCCCGGCTCGCGCCAGGCCGGCACGTCGGCCCGCTCTGACGTGTCGATCCTGCCGTCACGGACCAGCATCCCCACCACGGCGTGCAGCACCGACTTGGCCACCGACCAGGACAGGAGCGGCGTGTCCGGCGCCACCGGCCGGCCCGGCCCGTCGAACCGCGGCAGCGTGCCGCCGTAGCGCTCGGCGACCAGGCATCCCTCGTGCACGACGACGACGGCGTAGGTGTCGTGCAGCGGACCCTCGGGGTCGAATGCCGCATCGAGCAGCGCGTCGAGGGCCACCCCGGCCGGGAGCGGCCCGGCGGGCCACGTCGCCGTGGGCCAGGGCACGCCGGACGGTTGTGCCGGCAGCGGGACCAGGGTGCCGGTGGGGGGCGTCGGGTCGAGCACGGGTCCAGCATCGCGCGGGAGTCCCCGGCCCAGCGCCCCGCCGACCGGTCGCACCCCGCCCCCAACCCCGTAGGATTCGGGCACGCGCCGGCGGACCGGCCCGGTCCACACGGATCGCACCCCCCGGGTCGCCGGGGACGAGCACATCAGGAGTCAGCATGGAGATGGAGTACCGACGTCTGGGCAACACCGGCCTGAAGGTCAGCGTCCTGTCCTTCGGGTCCTGGGTGACCTTCGGCCCGCAGCTGGCCGGCAACCTCGCCGAGGACTGCCTGGCCGCCGCCTACGAGGCCGGTGTCAACTTCTTCGACAACGCCGAGGGCTACGAAGCCGGCAGGTCCGAGACGATCATGGGCGAGGCGATCCGCTCCCTCGGATGGCCTCGGTACTCCTACGTGGTCTCGACCAAGCTGTTCTGGGGCCTCCACAAGAACGTCAACATGCGGAACACCCTCAACCGCAAGTACCTGATGCAGGCCATCGACGGCTCGCTCGAGCGCATGGGCCTCGACTTCGTCGACCTCGTCTACTGCCACCGGCCCGACCCCGACACGCCCATCGAAGAGACGGTGTGGGCCATGTCCGACATGATCACCGCCGGCAAGGCCCTCTACTGGGGCACTTCGGAATGGTCGGCCGCCGCCCTGCGCGAGGCGTGGGACATCGCGGACCGCAACCACCTCCACAAGCCGGTCGTCGAGCAGCCCCAGTACAACCTGCTGTGGCGCGACCGGGTGGAGCAGGAGTACGCCCCGCTCTACGACGGCATCGGGCTCGGCCTGACGACGTGGAGCCCGCTGTCGTCGGGGCTTCTCACCGGCAAGTACCTGGACGGGGTGCCCGATGGCTCCCGGGCCTCGCTCCCCGGCTACGAGTGGCTGCGGAATCTCCTGACCGACGAGGAGCGCAACGCCACCGTGGCCCAGTTGGCGACCGTGGCTGACGACGTGGGGTGCACGCTCGCCCAGCTGTCCATCGCCTGGTGCGTCAAGAACCCGCACGTATCCAGCGTGATCACCGGGGCCAGCCGGGTGGAGCAGGTCCACGAGAACCTGTCCGCCCTCGACGTCGTGCCCCTGCTGACCGACGACGTCATGGAGCGGATCCACCGCATCGTCACCTGAGCGACCCGGGCCGGGGCGAACCCAGGGGTGGTGTCGGGCCCGATGCCACCCCCGGGGGCGAACCGGGCATGATGACCGTTCTCGTCTCGGGTACTGACCGGTTGCGGCGCTCGGGCGGGCGATGCTCGAGTCGACGGTCCCGGGCACCGACGGCAACTAGGGCCCGTGGCCGTCGTCCGGGGCGTGGCCGTGGGCGGCCAGTGTCATCCGATCGGCATTGTGGTTGACACGGCGGGCGAGCCAGAGGGAGAAGCCGGCCGCCGGCAGCTCGATGCACACCGCCATCGCCAACGCGACACCGGTGGCCTGCCGGTGGCCCGCCGTCATGACGTCGAACCAGGCGTCGACCACGAGCAGGGTGGCGGTGGCGGTGGCCGGCAACTGCACCCGGGTGTCGACCTTGAACGCGAAGTACGCCGTGAGCACGATGGCCGTCACCAGGAGGAGGTCGAAGCCGACCCACGCCCCCCGGTAGTGGGTGTCGACATCCCGTTTGGGCAGTGTGAGCGCCAGGTACACGGTAAACGGGATCAGCAGCGCCGCCGCGATGGCGAACAGCCAAGCCGTCCGACGCGCCCGCCGGCGCACCTCGTCCACGGAGAACCCGGGGCCGCCGGCCCGGATGTCGGCGGGGATGTCGTCCGCGCTCACGCACTCACCCTATGTGGCGTCGGCGGCGACGCCCCCGCCCGTCACCGGGGCAGTCGTGGGCGGTGCGTCACACCAGCGAGCCCCGGGGCCGGTCGAGCAGGTCGCCCCGCTTCAGGGCCGCTTCCTCGAGCGAAGCCTGGGTGGCATTGCCGAGGACCGTCGGGATGCGGTGCCACGTGCCGTCCCCGGACAGCGACCACGACTGCACGTCGTCGGCCAGGTTGAGTGCGAGGATCTCCTCCAGGCGCGACACGGCCTCCGAATCCGCCACCGGGATCATCGCCTCGACCCGGCGGTCGAGGTTCCGACGTCGCAGGTCGGCCGAGCCGATGTAGTACGTGGCCGGTCGGCCGGCCGCACCACCGAATCGCAGGATCCGCGAGTGCTCGAGGAAGCGCCCGACGATGGAGCGCACCCGGATGGTCTCCGACAGACCGGGCACACCTGGTCGCAGGCAGCAGATGCCGCGGATGATCAGTTCGATGGGCACCCCGGCCCGGGACGCCCGGTAGAGGGCGTCGATGACGGCGACGTCGTCGAGCCCGTTGACCTTGATGGCGATCCGTCCGTCAGGGCCGGCCGCCGCCTCGGCGTCGATCAGCTCGACCACGCGGTCGCGGATCCCGCCGGGGGACGTCACCAGCTCCTGGTACGCGGGCGGCTGGCTGAATCCGGTGATGTAATTGAAGAACCGGGTGACGTCCGCGCCCAGCTCGGGCCGCGACGACAGGACGCCGAGGTCCTCGTACATGCGGGCCGTCTTCGGGTTGTAGTTGCCGGTGCCCACATGGCAGTAGATCTGGACGGCGTCACCTTCCTGGCGCACGACCAGGGTCGTCTTGGCGTGGGTCTTCAGGCCCATCAGCCCGTAGATGACATGGGCGCCGGCCTCCTCGAGGGCGCGGGCCCACCCGATGTTGGCCTCCTCGTCGAACCGGGCGGTCACCTCGACCAGCACGGCCACCTGTTTGCCCCGTTCAGCGGCCCGGACCAGGGCGGCAACGATCGCACTGTCACCCGAGGTCCGGTAGAGGCACTGCTTGATGGCAAGCACGTGCGGGTCCTCCGCCGCCTCGTTCAGCAGTTCCTCGACCGATGCGGAGAACGAATCGTAGGGGTGGTGGACGAGCACGTCCTGACGATCCAGGACGGCGAAGATACTGGCGTCCTCGTCCCGTTCCACCGAGGTGAAGGCAGGCGGCACCAACGGCGTCCACGGCGTGTCGTGGAGGTCCGGCCGGTCGAGCGCGTAGATGGCCCACAGGCAGCCCAGCCCGAGGGGACCGGCGAACCGGTAGACGTCGTCGGGCCCGAGCCCGAGCTCCTCGGTCAATCGGTCGATGGAGGCCTCCGAGGTCCGCGAGTCGATCTCGAGTCGGACCACGGGAAGGAACCGGCGGCGGCGCAGCTCCTCCTGGAGCGCCAACAGGAGGTCGTCGGCCGCGTCGTCGTCGAGGGCCAGGTCTGCGTCGCGTGTGACGCGGAACACGCATGCCTCGCCGACATCCATCCCCGGGAAGAGCTCGTCGAGGAACGCGACCATGACCTGCTCGAGGGGGACGAACCTGCTGCCGTCGGCAAGGACGAGCAGGCGGTCCACGTTGGGTGGGATCTTGACCCGGGCGAAGCGCGAGGATTCGTCCAGGCGGCTCCGGACCTCGACCCCGATGTTGAGCGACAGGTTCGAGATGTAGGGGAACGGATGGCTCGGGTCGACAGTGAGCGGAGTCACCACCGGGAGGATCAGTCGGTCGAACACCCCGTGGAGGAAGTCCCTGTCGGCCTGGCCGAGTTCGTCCCAATTGCAGAGCTCGATGCCCTCTGAGGTCAGAGCCGGCGTGAGGGAGTCGAGGAGGAGGGACTCCTGGCGCCGGACCATCCGCTCGAGCGAGGCCCGGACATCGGCCAGCAGCTGCTCCGGCGTGCTGTCGTTGAGCGCCTTCGAGGTGATGCCGGCCACGACCTGGCGGCGGAGTCCGGCCACCTGGACCTGGAAGAACTCGTCGATCCGCTCGGAGAACAGGATCAGGAACTTGACCCGCTCGAGGAGCGGCAGACCGTCCTCGTCCACCAAATCGAGGAGGCGGTCGTTGAAGTCGAGGTCGGAGAGCTGCCGGGCGAAGTAGTGCGACTCGGGGCGTGCGTCGGACCCGGTCACACCTGCCTGGTCGGGATCGTCGGTCACATCCCAACGTTAGCAAGGGGTCTTCCGAGGTCCGCCGGGCCCGTCGGGGCGACGCCGCCTGGCGACGCCGTTCTCGGGTCCTGCCGTCTGGGTCACAATGGACCGGGACGGTTCACCGAGGAAAGCGCAGGGTTCATGAGCACGGATCGCACGATCGACGTCATGGTGGAGATCCCCCGGGGGAGCCGCAACAAGTACGAGTACGACCACGAGAACCACGTCTTCCGGCTCGACCGGCGGCTGTTCTCGGCGACCTTCTATCCGGCCGACTACGGGTTCGTGCCCGACACGCTGGCGGAGGACGGCGATCCGCTCGACGCGCTGGTGCTCCTCGACGAGCCGACGTTCCCGGGTTGCATGGTCGAGAGCCGCCCCGTCGGGGTGTTCTGGATGACCGACGAGAAGGGTCCCGACGCCAAGATCATCTGCGTGGCGTGCGGCGACCCGATGTGGGAGTCCGTCCGGAACCTGGAGGAGCTTCCCCCGCACCTCACCTTCGAGATCGCCCACTTCTTCGAGGTCTACAAGGACCTCGAGCCGCACAAGCGCACCGAGGTCGCAGGCTTCGACGGCGTCGAGGCGGCGTGGGAGGAGATCGCCCGATCGATCGAGCGGGCGAAGACGGAGGGCTGACGGGCACGGCCGGGCTCAGGCGGCGTCGGCCGCCGCCGCCGGGTCCAGCCCGTCGAGGATGGCGCCAGCAGCCCGCTGGATGGCGGCGCCCGACGCCGTGATGGCGGCCACCGCCTCGGGCCCACCGCCAGCCCAGCAGGCGACGTAGCCGAACGAGTAGCCACCCGAGTCGAGACCGAGCGCCCGACAGACCACATAGGCCGTCGACTCCGCCTCGAGCTCGGCACGAGCCCGGTCGTCGACGCCTTCGTGCAACAGCGCATGGGCGAGCTCGTGGGCCAGGGTCTTCACCTGCTGGGCCGGGCGGTTGCGGGACTCGACCCGGATGCGCCGGAGCGCATAGGCGCAGTCCCCGTTGGTGCTGCCAGGGAGCTCGGCTCGCTCCACCGCGTAGCCGATTGCCGCCGCCCTGACGAGCAGGGCGTCGAACCAGGCCGACGGGTCGTCGCCGTCGAGGTTCCGACAGACCTGTGGCAGTTCGCCCCCCTCGGTCTGGGCGACGTCGAACACCGCCACCGGACGGAACCCGTGGATCGGGCGGCGCTCCTCACCGTCGTCGACGTGTCGACGCCGGCCCACCATCGGGGCCAGGATCCAGATGGCCCGCTCCCCCTTACGGACCGACCGTCCGAGCTTCCTCCAGGTCGCGAACCCGGCGACCCGCGTCGCCTCCGGGTCCTGCGTCCCGATGAGCAGCGCGTTGTTGAAGCTGTACCGGTGGAACCGCCCCTGGACCTCGAGGTGGGACCGCCAGCGGTCCGAGGTGGTCAACGCCTGCACCCCCTCGGCCAAGGAGTCGAGCAGTCGGTCGTGTGCGGGGGTGCCCATGGAGTCGCTCCAAGATTCGTGGAGCGTCTCGACGGTCGGGGCGCCCCGGTGTTGTGGGCTCCGGACGGGAGCGAGGGGCGTCCGGGACGACCCGGACAGGTGACACGACGCACGGTAGGGGGCCGGTGTGACAGGTCGGTGGGACCGTCCCGTGCAGCGTCGTCCGGGCCCAGTACCCGGGAGCGGCTGGTACCGTGGACACGATCGCAGGGCACATCCCGTCACACACGGGGGCGTAACTCAGTTGGCTAGAGTGTGACCTTTGCAAGGTCGAAGTCGTGGGTTCGAGTCCCATCGCCTCCACCGATGTTGTTGGAAATACAACGACGGTTCCCCTAGTCGGAGCAGCAATCGATCAACCGCCGCCGTGCCTACTGCGGTACCGCAGTCATCTGCGCCAGCATCTGTTCGAGTGCGACCTGGTCGGGTCCCACGAACGGTGCGGCGTCCGGAACCGCCGCCAGCGAGGCGAGGAACTGGTCGATCATGCCGCCAGGGGCGGCAGGCAGGT
>JADGOH010000157.1 GCA_017883025.1 Acidimicrobiales bacterium | reverse complement strand
GCGGTGCCACGGTCGACTGCCGGTCCGGCCACGTGCGGTCGGCGAGCACCAGGGGGACATAGGGCCGGTAGAGGTGGAACGGCATCGGCGACACGTCGCACGGCATGGCCAGGCGTGCCGCCGTGGTGCCCTCGGTGGTGGTGTGCTCATGTGCGCTCATCGGTGCTCCCTTGCTGCTTCGGGTGGTGACTTCTGGTGCTGCGTGCTGCCCGGACTCGTCCGGGACGGTGGCGCCGGCCCGGCGTGCGGCCAACAAAAAACCCCCTGGCCGGAGGCACAGGAGGTTGCGGGCGAACGCGATGTGGCGTTCGCCGTCAGGTAAGGAGGAGGTCCGTGGTCGTGAACTTCATACGCGATCCATCTTCCCAGTGCGGGATCGGCCCGTCAAGGACGGGGCCCGGTCCTCGTGCGGACGATGCCGAACTCGGCACGCCCGCCCTTTGCGGGAAACGACGAGGACCGTCAACGTCATCGCCTCGGTCCGGAGGCACTCGACGGGACGCCGGTTCCGCATGGCGGCCGGTCGGGACGTGCTCGGAACCAGCGGTGCTAGATCCGCTCGAAGTTGCGGGCCAGCTCCCAGTCGGTGACGACCGAGTTGGCCTTGGCCCACTCCTGGCGGGCCGTGTTCACCAGGTGCTGGTGCACCTCGGGCCCGAAGGCCTCGGCGGCCACGTCGCTCGACTCGAGGTTGGCGATGGCCTCGGGCAGCGTGGCGGGGATCCGCGGCACCTCGGGGGCGTGGTAGGCGTTGCCGGTGAACGCCGGCGCCAGCTCGGCCCCGTGCTCGATGCCCCACAGCCCACCGGCGATGGCGGCGGCCAGGGCGATGTAGGGGTTCACGTCCGCCCCCGGAATCCGGTTCTCGACCCGCCGCCCGGCCCCGTGGCCCACGGCCCGGAACCCGCACGTGCGGTTGTCCTCGCCCCACACCACCGCGGTCGGGGCCCACGAGTCGGGAACGTAACGGCGGTAGGAGTTCACGTACGGTGCGAAGCACCACGCGAGTTGGTCGGCGGCATGCAGCTGCCCGGCGATCCACTGGGCCCCGACGGCCGAGAACCCGGACGGTGCGTCCTCGCCGACGGCGGGCGCCATCAGAGGGGCGTCCGTGGCGGCGTCCCACAGGCTGGTGTGGATGTGGCAGGACGACCCGGCCGTGTCCATCGACCACTTGGCCATGAACGTGGCGGCGCGTCCGTATTCGCCGGCGATCTCCTTGACCCCGTTCTTGAACACGAGATGGCGGTCGGCGACTTCGAGTGCCGTGCCGTAGGTGATGTTGATCTCGTGCTGTCCGATGCCCGCCTCGCCCTTCGAGAACTCGATGGGGATGCCCGCCTCGGTCATCTCATTGCGGATACGGGCGATGATGTACTCCTCGCGTGACGTCTGCAGGAGTTGGTAGTCCTCGATCGACGTGGCGTGCGGCGTCAGGTTCTGCCACCGCTTCTCCCCGGCCTCGGCGAACGAGTCGAGGAACAGGTAGAACTCGAGCTCGGTGGCGCACTTGACCACGTAGCCCCGCTCCGCCGCGCGTTCGATCTGGCGACGCAGGATTCGCCTGGGGGACACCTCGACCGGCGTCCCCGCCATGGTCAGCAGGTCGCACAGCACCAGCACCGATCCGGGCAGCCACGGCAGGGGCCGCACGGTATGGGGGTCGATGACGGCGTTGAGGTCCCCGTAGCCGGTCTCCCAGTTGGCGAACTCGTAGCCGGGCAGGGGGTCCATGTCGACGTCGCAGGCGAGCAGGTAGTCGCACGCCTCGATCCCGTGGTCCAGGACGTGCTCGAGGAAGAACGACCCGGTCACCCGCTTGCCCACCGGCCGCCCCTGGAGGTCGGGGAAGGCCACGACGACGGTGTGGATGTCGCCGGAGCGGATCTGGTGCGGCAGGGTCTCGAGCGTCAGCATTCCTGCACTCTGGCCCAATCGGGGCCGGTCGTCCAACAGCCGCGTGCGCGCGGTGGGCCGGGTCCGGGCACCGATGCGCAGATGGGATACTTGGGAAATGTCCAGACCCGGCCGGCGGCCGCTCATCGCACTGACGACCTACCGCCAGGACACCCGTTGGTGGTCCTGGGACCGGGACGCCGCCGTGGTGCCCGGGCTGTACCTCGACATGGTGGTGGAGGCCGGCGGCTGGCCGGTGCTCGTGCCCCCGGTCGGAGCGTGCGTGGGCGACGCCGTCGACGTCACCGCCTCGGCCATCGGCCCGGTGCTCGACGCCGTCGACGGCCTGGTCGTCATCGGCGGTGGCGACGTCGCGTCCGCACGGTACGGGCAGGACCTCGACGGACGCAACGGCGGGATGAACGACCGCCGCGACGAGCTGGAGCTCCAGCTGGTCGACGCCGCCATCGACCGCGACCTGCCGCTCCTGGCCATCTGCCGCGGGCACCAGGTCCTGAACGTCCTGTTCGGCGGGACGCTCGTCCAGCAGCTTCCCGACCTCCTGGGCTCGGCCCGCCACCAGCCGGCGGCCGGCTCGTTCGGCGAGGTCACCGTCGTGACCGAGCCCGGTACCCACGTGCACCGGCTCTTGGGCGAGCGGACGGAGGTGCTGTGCAGTCACCACCAGGCCATCGACGACGTGGGCGAGTCGCTCCTGGTGTCGGCGCGCAGCGACGACGGCGTGGTCGAGGCCGTGGAGGTCCTGGGGCGGTCGTTCGTCGTCGGGGTCCAGTGGCATCCCGAAGAACAACGTGACACTCGCCTGTTCGCCGGGCTCGTCGAGGCCGCACGCGCCCGCCCGGCCGGCCTTCGCGCCTGATCCATCGGTCGACGTAGCGCAGGAGCGCAAAGGAGCACGCATGAGCACGGTAACCAAGGTCGTCAACCCCGCGACCGAGCAGGTCATCGCCGAGGTCCCCGTCCACGGGGTGGAGGCGGTCGACGAGGCGGTGGCCCGGGCCGACGCGGCCGGACCGGCATGGCGGGCGGTGGCCCCGGCCGACCGGGCCCGGCTGATGCGGCGGTTCGCCGCCCAGGTCGAGGAGCACGCCGAGGAGTTGGCGCAGCTCGAGACGGCGAACGTGGGCAAGCCCATCGCCGAGAGCCGCGACGAGGTCGGCATGGTTGCCGAGGTCCTCTACTTCTACGCCGGGGCGGTCGACAAGCATCGCGGCGCCACCGTGCCCGTGGCCGGCGGGGTCGACATGACGTTCCACGAGCCACTCGGCGTGGTGGGGGCGATCATCCCCTGGAACTTCCCCGTGGCCATCACCTCGTGGAAGGTGGGACCCGCGCTCGCCACCGGGAACACGATCGTGGTGAAGCCGGCCGAGATCACGCCGCTCACCGCCGTCCGCCTGGCCGAGCTGGCCCTCGAGGCCGGGCTGCCCGAGGGCGTGCTCCAGGTTGTCACCGGCAAGGGCTCGGTCGTCGGCACCCGCCTGGCCGAGCACCCCGACGTGGCCAAGATCGCCTTCACCGGGTCGACCGAGGTGGGGCGCGACGTGATGTCCCGCGCCTCGGGCACCATCAAGCGGGTCACCCTCGAGCTCGGCGGCAAGTCGGCGTCGGTCATCTTTGCCGATGCCGACCTGGCCAAAGCGGCAGCCGCCGCCCCGGGAGGGGTGTTCGCCAACGGCGGCCAGGACTGCTGCGCCCGCAGCCGCGTCCTGGTCCAGCGGTCCGCCATGGACGAGTTCCTCGACCTCCTGGCCGATGCCGTCCGGGCGTGGACGGTGGGCGACCCCACGGACCCCGACGCCAAGATGGGGCCGATGGTCACCGCCGCCCACCGTGGCGTGGTCGCCTCCTTCCTCGAGGAGGGGATGGGCGCCCCCGGTGGTGCGGTGCCCACCCACACGGCTGGCGCTGTCCCCGACGGGCCCGGGTTCTGGTTCCCCCCGACCGTCGTCGCCCCGGCCGACCCGACGTGGCGGATGGCCCGTGAGGAGATCTTCGGCCCGATCGTGGCCGTCATCCCCTTCGACGACGAGGAGGAGGCCGTCCGCCTGGCCAACGACACGCCCTACGGGCTGTCGGGCTCGATCTGGACCCGGGACAGCGCCCGGTCGCTGCGCATGGCCCGGGCCGTGCAGGCGGGCAACCTCTCGGTCAACTCGAACAGCTCGGTGCGGGTCCAGACCAGCTTCGGCGGCATGAAGCAGTCGGGCTTCGGGCGCGAGCTCGGCCTCGAGGCACTGGCCTCCTACAGCGAGGTCAAGAACGTCTTCGTGTCGACGGTCGACTGATCGGGATGGCCGCAGGTCAGGATGTCGACGGGCCCTTCGTGGGCCTGGTCGCGGTGGTGACCGGCGCCAGCCGGGGCATCGGGGCCGGCATGGCCGGGCACTTCGCCCGCCAGGGCATCCGCGTCGGCCTGTGCGCCCGGTCGGCGCCCGTGGCGCCTGACGGGGCCGATGCACTCGTGGCCGCGGTCGACGTCACCGACCCCGCCGCCGTCGACGGCTTCGCCGGTGAGGTCGCCGGCCGGTTCGGCCGGATCGACCTGTGGGTGAACAACGCAGGGGTGCTCGGACCCATCGGCCCCCTGGCCGAAGCCGACCCGTCGGCCCTCGGGGCGCACGTCGCCATCAACGTGCTCGGTGTCGTGCACGGCACGGCGTCGTTCGCCCGCCACGTCCGGAGCCGTCCCGGTGGCGGGACGCTGGTCAACCTGTCGTCGGGCGCGGCCACCACGCCGTACCGGGGCTGGGCCGTCTACTGCGCGTCGAAGGCGGCGGTGCAGATGCTCACGGAGGTGGTCGGGCTCGAGGAGCAGGCGTCGGATCTGGCGGCCTACGCGGTGGCGCCCGGTGTGGTCGACACCGACATGCAGGCGCTCATCCGCGCCACTCCCGAGTCGGCGTTCCCCGATGTGGCCCGATTCCACCGACTGAGCGACGAGGATGCGTTCGTGACGCCCGAATGGGTGGCCGAGTCGATCCTCGTGGGGTGTGTGGACCGGGCGACCCGGCTCCGGCCCGCCCCCGGACGCGGGTCGGTGGCGTTCCGGGTTCCCGACCCGCCGGGGCGACCCGGATAGCGGACGACGCCCGGGGCAGCGCTGCCCGGGGCGTCGTCCGGTGGGGCCGGCCAGTTCGGCGGAGTGGAGCTGGTCCTCCCTGTCCTGTTGCTGTGGATCCCCGGGTGGGCCATGGGGAGGCTGAACCTCACGTCGTGCCGCACTCCGGGACCCCGACGCCCACGGAGTCCGGCGACCCGTCCCCATGCCGTCGGGCACGGGCCGACCCGCAGCAGGCTCCCGGTCGAGTCCGTGACCGACGCGCCTACCGGTGCAGGGCCACCACGGCCGCGTCCCGGGGATCGGCGGCGCGGCGGGCGTCCAGCGCGGCCAGGTCGCCGGCGATGCGCCGGACCAGATCGGCCTGGGGGACGTGCGGGCCCGGACCGGAGTGCGCCGTGCCGCCGACGTCGGGTGAAGTGCTGCCCCTCGACGCTCGACCGGCGGGCGATGACTCCGGTCCGGAACTGTGGACGGCGGTTCGGGCGGTGTCGCCCGGGTCGCCGTCGGGTGTGAAGCCCTCGAACGCCGGATGGGTGCGAGGTGCGACACGCGGACGGGTGGGAGCAGCGTCCGCGTCGCCCGTCACGAGGGTGAGGGCTGGTCCGTCGGCGCGCCTGCGCTCCCGGTCGGTCCTGCTGGTGCGGAAGGTGCTCCCGTGCATGTCCTCCATGTTGCGGGTTGCCCCTAAGGGGAATCCAAGGAGGGAATAGGAGAACCGGAAGAAGTTCGGAAGAAGAAGATGAGAATGCGGTCGCCCGGGTAACGTCGGGGCATGTCCGAACGCTCCCGCAAGATCGCCAAGCCGGCAGCCGCCTTCGGCGTGCTGGCCACGATGGCCAGCGTCTGGTGGTTCGCGCTGCGCCCACGTCGCAAGGTCAAGCTGGACAAGTAGGGCACTGGGGAGACGCCGGGCCGACTGGGCCTGTGCCCCCGCACGACCCACCCGGTGACAGGGTCGGCGCCGGTAGCCTCGGACAGTGGCCCTCGCATCGCTCCGCCCGCTCCGCTCGCGGAATTTCGCCCTCATCTGGTCGGCGGCCCTCGTCTCCAACCTGGGGTCGTGGATGCAGACTGTCGCACTGGGCGTGCTCGTCTACCAGCGCACGGGTGCGCCGGGGTGGACCGCCCTGGTCGTCGCCATCGGGTTCGTGCCCATCGGGCTGCTGGCCCCGGTCGGGGGTGCCCTGGCCGACCGGCTGGACCGTCGCAAGTGGCTGATCCTCACGACTCTGGCCGAAACGCTCTTCGCCGTCGTCCTGGCGGTGCTCGCCGGACTCCACCACGACCCGCCCTGGGTACTGGTGCTCCTCTCCTTCCTCGGTGGCGCGGCGGGCGCCATCGGGTTCCCGGCGTACCAGGCCATGGTGCCCGACCTGGTGCCGAAGGAGGACCTGCTGGGTGCCGTCTCCCTGTCGTCGGCCCAGTACAACCTCGGACGGGTCATCGGGCCCGCCCTGGCAGGACTCGTCCTCCTCACTCAGAACTACGCCATCGTGTTCGGAATCAACGCCGTCTCGTTCGGTGCGGTGGTGATCGCCCTGCTCCTCGTCCATCTGCCCGAGCCGGTGCCCCAGACCGGCAGCCTCTCGTTCGTCGGCCGCATCGCCGAGGGCGCCAGGGCGGCTCTGGCCGAGCCCGGGTGCCGCTCGGCCATCGGGTGCATCGCCGTGGTCGCCCTGCTGGCATCGCCGTTCATCGCCCTGGTGGCCGCCATGGCCAAGGTGGACGAGCCCAGCGGGTGGAAGCTCGGCCTCACCACCGCCGTACTGGTCACCGCCCAGGGGGTGGGCGCCGTCATCGGTGCCCTCTCGCTGGCCGGCCTGGCCGAGCGGTTCGGGCGCCTGACCGTGCTGCGCACGGCGATCTTCGCCGTGCCGGTATTGCTGTGCGCCTATGCGCTCGCCCCCACGTTGGCCCTGGCCGTCCCGGCCTTCCTGGCCGTCGGCGCGGCTTACATCATCGTGCTCTCCGGTCTCAACACCGTGGTGCAACTGCGGGCACCGGTCGAGTCGCGAGGGCGCATCCTCAGCATCTACATGATGGCCCTCGGGCTGATCTACCCCCTCGGTGCCATCGTGCAGGGCTGGCTGGCGAACACCCACGGCATCCGGGCGGTGACGGTGGCCGGGGCCCTCGCCCTCCTGGTCGTCGCCACCCTCACCGCCGTCGT
>JADGOH010000156.1 GCA_017883025.1 Acidimicrobiales bacterium | reverse complement strand
GGGCACCCTCACGTACCAGGCGCTCCACGAACTCAGCCAGCAGGGCGTCGGCCAGACGACCTGCGTGGGCATCGGCGGCGACCCGGTCCCCGGCACCAGCTTCATCGACTGCCTGGCCGCCTTCGAGGCCGACCCCGACACCCGGGCCATCATGATGATCGGCGAGATCGGCGGGTCCGCCGAGGAGGAGGCCGCCGAGTTCATCTCCTCGTCGGTCACCAAGCCGGTCGTCTCCTACGTGGCCGGGGTCACCGCCCCTGCAGGGCGCACGATGGGCCACGCCGGTGCCATCATCTCGGGCTCCAAGGGCACGGCCCAGGCCAAGATGGCCGCACTGGCGGCCGCCGGGGTCACCGTGGCCCTGAACCCGACCGAGGCCGGCGAGGCAATGGTCGACGTCGTCCGGAAGCTGGGCTGACGACCACGCCGGGCACCACGCATCCGGGCGGCGTCCCCTCGGCGGACGCCCTGGCCGGGCGCCCGGTGGGTGCCGTCATGTTCGACCTCGACGGCCTGCTGATCGACTCGGAGCCGTTCTGGCGCCAGGCGGAAATCGAGGTCTTCGGCACCGTCGGCGTCGAGCTGACGGAGGCCGAGACGCGTCAGACCATGGGCCTGCGCATCGACGACGCGGTGCGCCACTGGTTCGAGCGACGGCCGTGGGTCGGGATGTCACCGGTGGAGGTCGAGCGGGCGGTCACCGCCCGGGTCGCCGACCTCATCGAGGCGGAGGGGTCGCCGATGCCCGGCGCCCTCGACGTCATCGACCTCTGCCGTCACCGGTCGATCCCCATGGCCGTGTGCTCCGGCTCGTACGCCGTGGTGATCGAGGCGGCGCTCGACAAGCTGGGGCTCTCCGCGTCCATGTCGGCGTGGCACTCCGCCGAGTGGGAGCCGTTCGGCAAACCCCACCCGGGCCCCTACCTGTCCACGGCCGCAAAGCTGGGCGTGGACCCCACTGCGTGCCTCGTCTTCGAGGACTCGTTCAACGGGGCCATCTCGGCCAAGGCCGCCCGCATGCGGGTGGTCGCCGTGCCCGAGCCCGCCGCCCTGGACTCGCCGCGGTGGGGCTTCTGCGACCTCGTGCTCGCCTCGCTCGTCCGGTTCGACGAGAACGCCCTCATCGCCCTCGGCCACCCGGCCCGCTGACCGTCGCCCCGGGCCCCTCGGCCCACGCACCCGATGTCGTGGCGCCCCCCAGCCGATGGCGACGGAGGTCCCACGGATCCGGGATCTTGGTTGCAACATCGTTTCAGCGGGCTCGCGATGCTTCGGTTTCCGCCTCACCGGGCCGATGCACTCCTCACGAGGGGCATTCCCCAGGGCAGGGGGGCCGGGTGATGGAGCGCCCGATTCGGTGGGCAGGCCGAACGGGCCACATCACCCGGGCACCTCGTCCCGTCACCCTGGACGGGATCTCGCGACCACGCCGCCCGGTGCAGTTCACCGGGCGGTCGGTCGCGCCGTCCGAGGGCCCGGCCGACCGGGATCCCACCCTCGGGGGCGCTGGTAGCGTGCGCCCGTGGCCTCCGGACCGACACCCGACGCCGATCCGGCACCCGTGCGGATCGGCGTGCTGGCTTCGGGCAGCGGCACGATTCTGGAGGCCATCCTGGCCACCGACCTCCCCGTCCGCCTGGTCGCGGCCGACCGCCCGTGCCGGGCGCTCGACGTGGCGGCGGCGGCCGGCGTGCCGACGGCGCTGGTCGACCGGGCCGGATTCGGCGGCTTCGGCCCCGGCTTCGACCGCGAGTCCTACACCCGGGCCGTGGCCGAGGTGCTGGTGGCGGCCGACGTCGACGTCGTGGTCATGGCCGGCTTCGGCACCGTCCTCGCCCAGCCGGTCCACGACGCCTTCCCGGGCCGCATCCTGAACACCCACCCGGCGCTGCTCCCGGCGTTCCCCGGCTGGCACGCCGTCCGCGATGCCCTGGCCGCCGGCGTGCCCGAGACGGGGACCACCGTCCACGTCGCCCTCCTGGAGATGGACACCGGGCCGATCCTGGCCCAGGCTGCGGTGGCGATCCGGGCGGAGGACACCGAGGCGACCCTGCACGAGCGCATCAAGGCCGTCGAGCGCACGCTCTATCCGGCCACCGTCCGCGCCTTCATCGACGACCTGGTGCCCCGGGCCGTCGGTGGGGGAGCATCACCCCAGCCCCACGCACCGGAGGAGACCACCCCATGAAGGCACTGCTGTCCGTCTACGACAAGTCCGGGATCGAGGACCTCGCACGGGGCCTGTCCGCCCTCGGATGGGAGCTCGTCTCGAGCGGCGGCACGTCGGCGGCGCTGACGGCCGCGGGCATCGACCACGTCGAGGTGGCCGACCTCACCGGCGCCCCCGAGATGCTGGGCGGCCGGGTCAAGACCCTGCACCCGGTGATCCACGGCGGGATCCTGGCCGACCGCTCGAAGCCGGACCACCTCGACGCCCTCGAGCGCCTGGGGATCGGCCTGATCGACCTGGTGGTCTGCAACCTCTACCCCTTCTCCTCGGACCCGTCGATCGAGCTCATCGACGTCGGCGGGCCCACCATGGTCCGGGCCGCCGCCAAGAACCACGACCACGTCGCCGTGGTGGTCGATCCGGCCGACTACGGACCCGTCCTCGAGGAGCTCCGGGCCGACGGGGCGATCTCGCTGGCCACCCGCCGCCGACTGGCCCGCCAGGCGTTCGCCCACACGGCCGGCTACGACGCCGCCATCGTCGAGTGGCTGGACGAGCGCGAGCTGGCCGACCGGGCCGGCGGAGCGGGGGACGACCCGCTCGGCGTGGCCGTCCTGCTCCCCGAGTCGATCCACCTGACCCTGGAGCGGGCCGACTCGCTCCGCTACGGCGAGAACCCGCACCAGCACGGTGCCCGCTACCGCGTCGCCGGTCAGCACTCGTGGTGGGACGAGGTGGTCCAGTTCGGCGGCAAGGAGCTGTCCTACCTCAACGTGTTCGACGCCGACGCCGCCTGGCGGCTTGTCCACGAGCTGGCATCGGGGCCGACCGAGCAGGCCGTGGCCATCATCAAGCACGCCAACCCGTGTGGGGTCGCCATCGATGCCGATCTGATCCGCGCCTATCAGCTGGCTCTCGAGTGCGACGAGCAGTCGGCGTTCGGCGGCATCGTGGCCATCGGGGGCCGGGTCACACTGGCGATGGCCGAGGCCATCAAGGAGGGCCCCCCGGCCGACGTGATCATCGCCCCCGCCTACGACGACGACGCCCTCGAGCAGCTGTCGTCCAAGCGCAAGACCACCCGGCTGCTCTCGGCCCCGGTGCCGGACCCTCTGGTGCGCCAGTACCGGTTCCTCGGGTCCAGCGTGCTCGTCCAGGACGCCGATCGATTCCTGGTCGACCCGTCGACGTGGGAGGTCGTCACCAAGCGCCAGCCGACCGAGGACGAGTGGCGGGACCTGCGGGTCGCCTGGAAGGTGTGCGCCCGCACCACGTCGAACGCCATCGCCGTCGTGACGGGGGCCCAGGCCGTCGGCATCGGCGCCGGCCAGCAGTCCCGGGTGGTGGCGGCCCGGATCGCCGTGGAGAAGGCGGGGGAGCGGGCCCGGGGCGCGGCCGCCGCGTCGGACGCCTTCTTCCCGTTCCCGGACGGCATGCTCGCCCTGGCCGACGCCGGCGTGGTCGCCGTGGTCCAGCCGGGCGGGTCGATCAAGGACCACGAGGTGATTGCCGCAGCCGACGAGGCGGGGATCGCTATGGTCATGGCAGGCGGCGAGCGCCACTTCCGGCACTGAGCCGCGCCCCGGCGCCGTGCTCAGTCCGGGCCCGACCCGCCGGAACGACGCACGAACGATGGGACCAGTTGTGAGGGACAGACGATGACGGCGACCCTGCTGGACGGTGAGCTGTTGGCCGCACGGGTCCGCGCCGAGGTGACCGACCGCGTGGCGCGGCTCCGGGGGGCCGGAGTGACGGTGGGCCTCGGCACCATCCTGGTGGGCGACGACGGGCCGAGCGCCCGCTACGTCGCCATGAAGCATGCGGACTGCGCCGAAGTCGGGATCACCTCCGCCCACGAGCACCTGCCGGCCGACGTGTCCCAGGAGGGGCTCGATGCCGCGGTGGCCCGGTTCAACGCCGACCCGGCCATTCACGCCTACCTGGTCCAGCTGCCCCTGCCTGCCGGACTCGACGAGGAGCGGACCCTGATGGCCGTCGACCCGGACAAGGACGTGGACGGGCTCCATCCGGTGAACCTCGGGCGCCTGGTGATGGGGGCGAACGGACCGCTGCCGTGCACTCCCGCCGGCATCGTCGAGCTTCTCCACGCCAATGACGTCCCCGTCGAAGGGAAGCACGTCGTGGTGATCGGGCGTGGCCTGACCATCGGCCGGCCGCTGGCCCTGCTGCTGGCCATGAAGCGGCCCGGGTGCAACGCCGCGGTGACGGTCGTCCACACCGGCGTCGAGGACCTGGCCGGGCTCGTGCGCCAGGGCGACGTGGTGGTGGCGGCCGCCGGGCGGGCCGGGCTGGTGACGGCCGACATGATCAAGCCGGGGGCTGCCGTCGTCGGCGCCGGCACCTCGTGGGAAGGGAAGAAGCTCTTGTCCGATGTCGACGAAGGAGTGGCCGAGGTCGCCGGGTGGATCACCCCGCGGATCGGCGGGGTGGGCCCGATGACCCGGGCGATGCTCCTGCGAAATGCGGTGCGGGCCGCGGAGCGGGCGTCATGACGGAGGTGACCCGCAACCAGGCGGGCCAGGAGACCGACGAACGACCGTGGGGGAGCTACACGGTCCTCGACGACCAGCCCACCTTCAAGGTCAAGCGGATCGAGGTGCTGCCGGGCAAGCGCCTCAGCTACCAGCGGCACGCACGCCGGTCCGAGCACTGGTTCATCGTCCACGGGACCGCCCTGGTGACGCTCGACGGCCAACGACGCGCGGTGTCGGCGGGGGAGGCCGTGGACATCCCGGTGGGCACCGACCACCGCATCGAGAACGCCTCGGAGGCGCCGGTCACCTTCGTCGAGGTCCAGCACGGCGACTACTTCGGGGAGGACGACATCGTCCGCCTCGAGGACGACTACGGGAGGACCGGCTCGTGACCCCGGCCGCACCGACGACGCGGCCATTCGGACGCCTGGCCCTCGCCGCGACGGCCGCCACCGTGGTGGCCGGCTGCCTCCTCGGCCCCCTGGCCGCGCCCGTCGGCGCGGCGAAGGTCCCGGGCGCGCCCGCCGTCCTGGTCGCCACGACGACCACCGTGCCCGACACGACGACCACCTCGGTGCCGGCCACGACGTCGACGCTGCCGCCGACCACGACGACGTCCACCACGACGACGTCCACCACGACCACGACGCATCCGTCGACGACCACGACGACGCTCCCCGTCACGCCCGTCCCGGCGTCGAAGACGCCGTGGGGCCTGATCGCCCTGGTGGTCCTCCTCGTCCTCGCCATCGTCGCCGTCATCCTGCTCTACGTGTCGCGGAACAAGAAGGCGGCCGCCGACGCCTGGCGCCGCCGGGCGCTCCCGGCCCTGAGCGACGCCCGGCTCGCCCGCGAGGCACTGCTGTCCCCATCGGCCGTCGCCGACGACGCCGAGCTGCGGGGCGCGGTCGCCGTCCAGGCGGAGCGGGCCTCGACCGCACTCGAGCACGCCGGGACCACGTCCCCCGACCCGGCGGCCGGCGGCTCGGCCACCACCGCGGCCGGATCGCTGCGGGGCCTGGCCTTCGCCATCGAGGCCGACCGCCTGCTGCGCAACGGCGCCGGGGCGCCGACCGGGGCCCAGCTGGCCCAGGCCGACCAGGCCCGTCGGGACCGGGACGCCGAGCTGCAGGGGGCCCTGGCCCGCCTGCAGTCGCACGTCACGCCGACGACGGCCAGGGGCTGAGCGGACCCGGACGACCACCGTTCCCGGTCCACCCGTGGACGGGTGCTGCGCACGCCCGTGCGGACCCCTGCGGGCCCGGCTCCTCGTGGATTGCGGGCCTCCGGCAGTAGGCTGTTCGGACCATGACCCGTATCGCGGACCTGCTGGAGAAGGGCAAGACCTACTCGTTCGAGTTCTTCCCGCCGAAGACCGACGCCGAGCAGGCCACGTTGGTCACGACGCTGCGCGAGCTCGAGCCGCTCAGCCCCTCGTTCGTGTCCGTCACCTACCGGGGCGGTGCCGAGTCCCGGCAGCGGACCGTCGATCTCGTCACGGGCATGCTGCGGACCACCAACCTGGTCCCCATGGCCCATCTGATCTGCGTGGCCCACACCCGGCTGGAGCTGGCCGAGATACTGGTCGACCTGCGCCGGGCCGGCGTCGAGAACCTGATGGCCCTCGGCGGTGACCCGCCGACCGATCCCGACGCCGGCGTCGGCGAGCTGGCCCACGCTTCCGACCTGGTCGAACTGG
>JADGOH010000155.1 GCA_017883025.1 Acidimicrobiales bacterium | reverse complement strand
GGGCCGCGTAGGCGGCGGAGCGGTCGACATTGGAAGGGTCCTTGCCCGAGAAGGCGCCGCCGCCGTGGCGGGCCATGCCGCCGTAGGTGTCGACGATGATCTTGCGGCCGGTGAGGCCGGTGTCGGCGTGGGGGCCGCCCAGCTCGAACACGCCGGTCGGGTTGGCCAGGATCCGCAGGTTCGAGGAGTCGAGCTCCGGCGGGAGCAGCGGGGTGATCACGTTGTTGGACAGGTCCGGCAGCAGCAGTGTCTCCAGGTCGATCCCCGGGTCGTGCTGGGTGGAGATCAGGACGGTCTCGAGGGCGATCGGCCTGCCGTCCTCGTAGGTCACGCTGACCTGGGTCTTGCCGTCGGGGCGCAGGTAGGGCAGGGTGCCGACCCGGCGCACCTGGGCGAGGCGCTGGGCGAGGCGGTGGGCCAGCCAGATGGGCATGGGCATGAGGTCCGGGGTCTCGTCGCAGGCGTAGCCGAACATCATCCCCTGGTCGCCGGCGCCCTGGGCGTTCAGCTGGTCCTCGCCGCCGGTGCCGGCACGCACCTCGAACGCCTTGTCGACGCCCTGGCCGATGTTGGGCGACTGCTCGTCGAGCGAGACGATGACACCGCACGTGTTGCCGTCGATGCCGTAGGCGTCGTCGTCGTAGCCGATGTCGAGGACGGTCTGGCGCACCAGCTTGGGGATGTCCACGTAGGTCGTCGTGGTGATCTCCCCGGCCACGAGGACCAGGCCCGTGGTCAGGAGGGTCTCGCAGGCGACCCGGCTGTCGGGGTCGTCGGTCAGCAGCGCATCCAGCACCGAGTCCGAGATCTGGTCGGCCATCTTGTCGGGGTGCCCCTCGGTCACGGACTCCGAGGTGAAGGTGTATCGGCTGCTCACGTCTGGTTCCATCCTTGGTTGTCTGGTCGTCGGGAGCCCGGGCGGCGCCGACGGTCGGTACTGCTGGTACTGAGGCGGTCCGGGTGCGCCATCGGGCGGCCCCGGTGCGGGCGGACCACGCTACCCCCGTCGGGAGCACCGACGCTACGCACGGTGCGACCCGGTCAGGTGGGCGGGTCCCCGACCAGCCGGGCGACCCGGTCGTAGACGGCGTCGGCCACCGCCCCCTTGGTCGCCAGGGGTACCGAGGTGACGGTCCCGTCGACCCCGAAGATCGTCACGGCGTTGGTGTCGTGGTCGAAGCCGACCTGGGGGGCCGAGACGTCGTTGGCCACCATGAGGTCCACGCCCTTGGCCACCAGCTTGGCCTGCGCCCGTCCGGCCACGTCGTCGGTTTCCGCAGCGAACCCGACCAGCACCTGCCCGGGCCGGCGACGGCGCCCCAGCTCCGACAGGATGTCGTTCGTCGCCTCGAGGACCAGCTCGGGAATGCCGTCGGCCTTGTGCAGCTTGGTGTCGGTGGCCACCTTGGGCCGGAAGTCGGCCACGGCGGCGGCCATCACGACCACGTCGGCCCCGGCCGCCCGCTCCAGCATGGCGTCCTCCATCTGGGCCGCCGTCTCGACCTCGACCACCTCGGCGCCGGCCGGTCGGGGCAGGCTGCTGGTGGTCACGAGCACGACGTCCGCACCCCGCCGCAGGGCGGCGGCGGCCAACGCATGGCCCTGCTTGCCGGACGACCGGTTGGTGATGAACCGCACGGGGTCGATGGCCTCGCGGGTGCCACCGGCCGAGACCAGCACCCGCAGGCCGGCCAGGTCGGCGGTGACCGGGGTACGCCGGTCGAGCAGGTCGAGCACGGCGTCGACGATGGTTTCCGGCTCGGCCATGCGGCCCGAACCGAGGTCACCGCCCGCCAGCCGTCCGTCCTCGGGCGGCACCACGGTGACGCCCCGGGCCACCAGGGTCGCCAGGTTGGCCTGGACGGCCGGGTGCTCCCACATCTCGGTGTGCATGGCCGGGCACACGATCACCGGGGCGGCGGTCGCCACCAGGGTCGTGGTCAGCAGGTCGTCGGCCAGGCCGGCGGCGTAGCGTGCGAGCAGGTCGGCCGTGGCCGGGGCGACCACCACGACGTCGGCACGCTGGCCGAGCCGGGTGTGCGGGATCGCGGAGACCTCGTCGAACACCGAGGTCTGGGTGGGCTCGGAGCCCAGGGCGTCGAAGGTGGCCCGTCCCACGAAGCGGGTCGCCCGGTCGGTCAGCACCGGGGCGACGTGCGCGCCGGCGTCGACCAGCCGGCGGCAGACCTCCACGGCCTTGTAGGCGGCGATGCCGGCGGACACGCCGAGCACCACGAAGGGGCGGTCTCCCCCGGCGGTCCCGGTGTCGTCCGGTGTCACCTGTCCCACGGCTCTCCCCCCGTACGTCGCACCCCGGCGCCACGGCCGGGGTGGCGTGTCACTCGGCGGACCCGTCCTTGTCGGCGGCGATGGCCTCGGCCACGGCCTCCTCGACGGCGAGCTCGACGGCGCCCTCGATCAGCGCCAGGGCCGCAGCCTCGGCGGCCTCGGCGGCGGCGATCTCCTCGGGGTCGGGGCGGGAGTAGGTGCACTTGCCCTCGGCAACCTCCTCGAAGGCGATCGACAGCGGCTTGCCCGAGGCGGAGGCCACCTGGGGCGGCACGACCACGCCGATGCCCTCGCCCAGCGAGTTGTAGTAGCTGTTGACCTGCCGGGCCCGACGCGAGGCCAGGGCCACCAGCGTGAACTTCGAGTCCACCTTGTCGAGGAGGTCCTCGATCGGCGGGTCCATCAGGGTGATCGGGTTCTGGGCCATCACGATCCTTCGTGCATGTCGGGGGCGGGTGCCGGCGTGCGGGGCCCTAGCGGGCGCCCGAGCGACGATCCCCCAGTATAGAG
>JADGOH010000154.1 GCA_017883025.1 Acidimicrobiales bacterium | reverse complement strand
GCCGACAGGGCGTCGACGGACGACGGGACCGACCACACCACCCGGTCGCCGGGCTCGAGCCCGGCCGCGCGCAGGCGGCCGGCGGCCCGCCGGGTGGCCTCCTCGAACTCGCCCGCCGACCACCACCGGTCGCCCTCCTTCCATACCGGCGCGGACGGCGCCGCGGCCCAGCGCTCGGCCCATGCGTGGAGCAGGGTGCCCGCCGCTCCGAGGCCGGCCGCGCCAGGGGCACCGTCCACGACCAGGGGGTCGCCGGCATCGAGATGGTCTCGCCAGGGGCGCACGGTCGGCTCCTCGGGGTCCGGGGTTCGCAGACGGGCCCGGGACCCGCACACGCGTTCTAGTCTTAGCCCATCGTCGTCGGAGCACCTCGAGGAGGCGTCATGGGATTCATGGACAAGGTCAAGGCCCAGGCCGAGATCGGATTGGCCAAGGCCAGCGAGGCCACCAAGGCCGGGCAGGAGAAGATCGACCAGGCGTCGGCCAAGCACAAGGCGGACGGCCTGCTCCACGACCTGGGCGCGGCCGTCTACGCCGAGCACGCGGGACGGGGCACCGAGCAGTCGGCCGCCGACGCCGAGCGGATCGTCGGTGAGCTCCAGGCCTACGAGGCCGAATACGGGAACCTCGAGCCGTGAGCCCCCAGCCCCCGGCGCAGGCCGGCGGGCCGGGTGACCGCACGGGTGGGACGCGGCGCTCGATCGCCGTCGTCCCACACACGCATTGGGACCGGGAGTGGTACGCCCCGTTCCAGACGTACCGGCTGAAGCTGGTCCGACTCGTCGACGAGCTCCTCGACCTCATGGAGTCCGACACTTTGTACGGGCACTTCCTGCTCGACGGCCAGCTGGCCGTGGTCGACGACTACCTGGAGATCCGGCCGGAGAACGAGCCCCGCCTGCGCGCACTTGCCGCCGCCGGTCGGCTCACCGTCGGCCCCTGGTACATCCTCATGGACGAGTTCCTGGTGTCCGGCGAGACCATCGTCCGGAACCTGCAGCAGGGGATCCTGCGCGGCAGCGCATTCGGCGGCGTCATGGAGGTCGGCTACCTGCCCGACATGTTCGGCCACGTGGCCCAGATGCCCCAGATCCTCGACCAGGCGGGACTCGCGCACGCCGTCGTCTGGCGGGGCGTCCCTTCCGCCGTGGACCGGACGGCGTTCGTGTGGAGGGCACCCGACGGTTCGAGCGTGCGTGCTGAATACCTGGTCGCCGGCTACGGCAACGGTGCCGCCCTGCCCGAGGACGCCAAGCAGCTGGTGCGACGGCTCGGGTCCATGGAGGACGAGTTCGCCTCCTTCCTGCGCCCCGGGGAGCCCATGCTCCTGATGAACGGCTCGGACCACCTGCGCCCCCAGCCCTGGCTCGGCCGGGTCGTGGCCGAGGCCAACGCCCTCCAGGACGACTTCGACCTCGCCGTCACCTCGCTGTCGGAGTACCTGGCATCGACCTCGTCCGACGGCCTCGTCGAGTGGCGGGGTGAGCTGCGGAGCGGGGTGCGGTCCAACGTGCTGATGGGCGTCGCCTCCAATCGCGTCGACGTCAAGCAGGCGGCCGCGAGGGCCGAACGGTCGCTCGAGCAGCTCGCCGAGCCGCTGTCGGCGCTGTTCGTGCCGGCCGAGCGCTGGCCGGCCCCATTCCTCGACCTGGCCTGGACCCTCGTGATCAGGAACTCGGCCCATGACTCGATCTGCGCCTGCTCGGCGGACGATGTCGTGGACGCCGTGCTCCACCGGTACGCGGAGGCCCGCCACGTGGGTGAGGGACTGACCGAGCAGGCGCTCGCCGCCGTCGGTCGCTCCATGGCCGCACCGGGGCCCGTGGTCGTCAACCCCTCGTCCCACGGGCGCGGCGGCCTCGTCGACGTGATCGTGCCCGCCATCGGCGACCCGGGACCCGACGTCCAGGTCCTGTCCGAGCGCAGCGGCATGCCGGGGACCCTCACCCTTGACGGCGAGACGGTACGCAACATGCTGGGCCTGCTGCAAGGGTCCCGCATCGACGACGAGGCCTACATCACGGACGTGAGCCTGACCGAGGACGAGACCGGGCTCGACGTCACCCTCGTGATCGGTCCCGAGCCGCGCGAGGGCGTGCCCGTCGAGGAGGTCAAGCGCGAGCTCTTCACGATCCTCACCGCCCGACCCGAGACCGAGGTGCGCCTGATCGTCGACCAGCCGCCCGTGCGTCGGCTGCTTGCCCGCCAGGAGCCGGTCCCCGGATTCGGCTGGTCCCGGTTCGACCCCGCCGCGCTCGCCCACCCCGTCCGCCTGGAGGGCGACGAGGGCACCGGTCTCACACTGGCCAACGGACTCCTGACCGTGGCCGTCGACCCGGCGACGGGCACGTTCGCCCTCGACGGGATCCGCGGCTTCGGGCGCCTGGTGGACGGCGGCGACCACGGCGACACCTACAACTACTCGCCGCCGAGCCGGGACACGGTCGTCGACACGCCGACCTCGGTCGTGCTGGTCGCCGGCGAGCGCGGCCCGGTACGGGGCACGGTGGACATCGTCAGCACCTACGGGTGGCCCGAGTTCGTCGACGGCGCGACGCACGCCCGCAGCGGGTCATGCGAGGTCACTGTCACCACCAGCCTCGAGCTCCGGGCCGACGAATCAGCCGTGCGGGTCCGCACCCGGTTCGTCAACCCGTCGCGTGACCATCGCCTCCGCGTCCACCTGCCCCTGCCGGCCCCTGCCGCCACGTCGCGCGCCGAATGCGCCTTCACCGTGGTCGAACGGGGACTGGTGGCCGAGGGCCGGGACGAGGAGTTCGGGCTGCCGACGTTCCCGTCTCGGCGCTTCGTGTCCGCGGGCGGGCTCACCGTCGTCCACGAGGGGCTGCTGGAGTACGAGCTGGTCGACGTGGACGAGTCGGCCGACGGGTCCGGCCCCGTCGCCTCGACGCTGGCACTCACCCTCCTGCGGGCCACCGGAATGCTGTCGCGGGTCGGGATGACAATGCGCCCGCTGCCCGCCGGTCCGATGGACGCACTCGACGGTCCCCAGATGCTCGGACCGGTCGACGTCCGCTACGCCCTCTGCGTCTCCGACGCCGACCCCTACGACCTGGCAGCCGACGTGCTGGTGCCACTGCTGGTGTCGGGGTCGTTCGGTGGCGGCGACCGCCCCGGGCGGGGCACCGAGCTCACGGTGGAAGGCGCGAGGGTGTCGTCGGTGCGGCGCCGGTCCGGTGCCCTCGAAGTGCGGGTCTTCAACCCGACGGACGCAGCCACGACCGTCGCGCTGGCGGGTCTGTCGGGCTGGCTGGTCGACCTACGTGGGCGCCCGGTCTCCCCGTTCGAGGGTGCCTTCACCCTGCGGCCCCACGGCATCGCCACCGCCCGACTCGACGCCTGAGCCGCCTGCGTCCGACCCGTGGATGCCGTCCGACGCGGCCGCAGGGCCGGGACGAACCTGCTCACCACGCTCGCGCAGCTCGTCGAGCTCCCGCAGCACTTCGCCCAGCCGCTCCCACCGCATGGTCCGCCGCCGGTCGGAACCGGGCTCGGTGCCGGCCCGCAACAACTTCCACATCTGCACCCGGCCCAGATCCTTCAGGGTCCGGGTCCGCAGCGGTCGGGTGTCGATGTCCGGCGCGCCCTCGGCGTCGAGCGCGACCCGGAACTCGTCGGACACGAGCACGGTCCCGGGGTGGGCCACGTTGACGAGTCGGCTGGCCAGGTTGACGACTGGGCCGTAGTAGTCGCCGTCCTTCACCAGGACCGGGCCGACGGCGAGGGCGACGCGGACGTCCGACAGCAGGTCGTCACTGGCGTAGGCCTCGGCCAGGCTGAGACCGATCAGGGCTGCTCCGGTCGCCGTCGGCACGACGAACATCACCTCGTCGCCGATCATCTTGACGACGCGGCCGCCCAAGGCGACCACGGTGTCGTGGGCCAGCTCCTCGAACCGCGCGACCACCGCCGCCAGCTCCTCGTCCCCCAGGTGCTGGCTCAGCATTGTGAACCCGACCATGTCGGCGAAGCCCACGGCCATGACCGGGCGGACGCCCTCATCGGAGCCCCGGGTCCGGTGCAGCATGGCACGCCGGGTGGCGGCCTGCAGGTGGCGCCTCCACACGTACTCGAGCAGCCGGCCCATGGCCGGGATCGACTCGCCGGCCTGCTCTGCGAACTGGTCGGCGTCCAGGATGCTGTCGCCGGTGCCCAGCAGGATCGGCGTGGACCCCGGCGCGGCCTCCGCCTCGGCGATGCGCGCCATCGAGGAGCCGATCACGCGGGCCATCTGGACCGCGCTGTCGAGGTCGACGAGGCCCATGGCCACCATCGACTGGAAGAGGCGGACGGCCTCGAGGTCGACGTCGGTGAAGGCCGCCTCCTCGTCGTCCACGTCGGTGAACCCGAGGGCGCGCCAGAACCGCTTCGCCACAATCAACGGGATGTCGGTCTTCGCCGCCACCTCGGCCTGGGTCATCCGGTTCCCCACCGGGACCAGCATGCGGTCGACCACGAGCAGATCGATGACGTCGTCCTCGACGGCACGGTCGATCTCCTCGTCGGTGCAGCCGACGTCGTGCAACAGGGCACGCACCCGGGCCAGCGCGGCGATCCGGGCATGTTCCACCGCCAGCTCGACGGGGTCCGGCTGGTGGTCGGGCACGGGACCACACTAGGCGTGGGGGACCACGGGGCGTGTCATCACCTGGTGCCTACACTGGCTGCGTGGCCGACCCCCGAGAGCACCACCCCAATCGGGGCCTCGGCCTGGGCCCCCGGGCCGTCCTCGTCCCGATCAAGGCGTTCCACGAGGCCAAGCGCCGCCTGGACCACGCGCTGTCGGCACCGGAGCGTGCCGAGTTGGCCCGGGCCATGGCCCAACGGGTGCTGGACGCCGCCCATCCCCTGCCGGTCGTCGTCGTGTGCGACGACAACGATGTGGCGGACTGGGCCCGCGAGCGCGGCGCACTCGTGGTCTGGGAACCCGGCCGGGGCCTGAACGGCGCCGTCGAGGCCGGTGTCGACCACCTGCGTGATGCCGGCGTCACCCAGGTGACCGTCTCCCACGCCGACCTGCCACGGGCGAGCGGCCTGGCCGCGGTCGGGGACGCGCCCGGCATCACCCTGGTGCCCGACCGGTACGGCAACGGCACCAATGTGATCGCGCTGCCCGCCGACGCGGGGTTCCGGTTCTCGTACGGTCCCGGCTCCTTCGCCCGTCACCGTGCCGAGGCGGAACGGCTCGGGCTGCCGATGCGGTTCCTCGACCTGCCCGACCTCGCCTGGGACATCGACGAACCCGCCGACGTCGTCCCCGTGACCGCCCGCGGAACCGACGCCTCGTGACCTCGGGCAGCACGCCGACCGCGGCATCCGACCGTCCGGCCGGCTCCGGACTACCCGTCGGCGACCTTCTCGACACCTCGACGGTGACGGTCGACCTGCCCACCCCGGCCAGTGCGCTCGCCATCGGGGCGCACCCCGACGACATCGAGTTCGGCGCCGGCGCGACGCTGGCGAAGTGGGCGGCGGCCGGCTGCCGGGTCCACCACCTCGTGCTCACCGACGGGTCGAAGGGCAGTTGGGACCCGGACGAGGACCTGGACGAACTGGTGCGCGCCCGAATGCGCGAGTGCCGGGCTGCGGCCGCGTGCATCGACGGCGACCCCGGTGGGACGGATGTCCCCTCGGGTGCGGCCACGGGTGACGACCCCAGCCGCGTCCTGTTCCTCGGGCGTGTCGACGGGGATCTCGACAACGACGCCACTACCCGTCGGGAGGTCGCACGGATGGTGCGGACGATCCGCCCCGAGGTCGTGCTCGGGCACGACCCGTGGCGCCGCTACCGGCTGCACCCCGACCACCGGGCTGCCGGATACCTCACCCTCGACGCACTCGTCGCCGCCCGGGACCCGCACTTCTTCGGCGACCTCGACCTCGAGCCGCACCGGCCGGACTCGCTCCTGCTGTGGGAGGCCGACCTGGCGAACCATGTGGAGCGGGTCGCAGGATTCGCACCGGCGAAGGTCGACGCGCTGCTCTGCCACCACAGCCAGCTGGCGACGACCATGGGTTTCGACCCGGCGGACGGGGCTGGCACCGGCGATGGGCGGTTTGCCGATGGCCGGGCGGAGTTCGCGGCGCGGATCGGGTGGCAGCTCGCACAGCACGGTGCGCTCGTCGGGACCGCCGAGGGCGAGGCCTTCCACCTGATGGTCGGGCTGTAGGAACAGGGCCCGGACGCGTCAGCAGGGGCCCGGAGGCCCCTGCTGATGTCCGGCGTGCGACGAGAACGTCGCTGGACCGACCTAGCGGGCGGTCTTGCGAGCCGTGGTCTTCTTCGCCGCGGTCTTGCGAGCCGGCGCCTTCTTGGCGGTCGTCTTGCGAGCCGTGGTCTTCTTCGCCGCGGTCTTGCGAGCCGGTGCCTTCCTGGCGGTCGTCTTGCGAGCCGTGGTCTTCTTCGCCGCGGTCTTGCGAGCCGGTGCCTTCCTGGCGGTCGTCTTGCGAGCCGTGGTCTTCTTCGCCGCGGTCTTGCGAGCCGGCGCCTTCT
>JADGOH010000153.1 GCA_017883025.1 Acidimicrobiales bacterium | reverse complement strand
CGGCGGGGATGGTCATCGTGGTGCGGCGGCCTTCGGCCTGGATGCCTTCGATGGCCTGTTTGCCGAGTTCTTCGGTCTTGACGTTCTGCTCCGCGGCGCGGCGTCCGGGTCCGCGCTGTGCGGGACCGGGACCGGGACCGGGACCGGCGCCCGACGGGCCACGGATCGGCACCACCCGTGGACAATCGCCGGGGTACCCGGTGGGCGGCGGTAGTGTCGTGGAGGACCCGTCGCGTGCCCGCGGCGCGCGTCCAGGACCGGAGCGCCTCCGAGCGGGCGCCGGGCCACGGGAGGGGCGCCGGCAACCGGTGCCCGTGAGCGCTCGAGCAGCACGAAGAGGAGCAAGGTGTCCGACACCACGACCGACCCGAAATCCCCCCACTTGATCGACCGCGTCGTCATCCGGTTCGCCGGCGACTCGGGGGACGGCATGCAATTGGCGGGCGACCGCTTCACCACGTCGTCCGCCCTGTTCGGCAACGACCTGGCGACGTTTCCCGACTTTCCCGCCGAGATCCGGGCGCCGGCCGGCACCCTGGCCGGCGTGTCGGCCTTCCAGGTCCACATCTCCGACCACACCATCTCGACCCCGGGCGACTCGCCCAACGTGCTGGTCGCCATGAACCCGGCCGCCCTGCTGGCCAACGTCGCCGCCCTTCCCCAGGGCGCCACGATCATCGTCAACTCGGACGCCTTCGACGAGCGCAACCTGCACAAGGCCGGCTACCGGGGAGACCCTCTGGCCGACGGCTCGCTGTCCGCCTTCACCGTCTACGAGGTCCCGATGACCTCGATCACCACCGAGTCGTCGAAGGACCTGGGGGTCAAGCCCCGCGACGCCGAGCGTTCCAAGAACTTCTTCGCCCTGGGCCTGATCAGCTGGCTGTACACCCGTCCGGTGGAGCCCACCCAGAACTGGATCGCCGAGAAGTACGCCGGCAAGGAGCTGGTGAAGGAGGCCAACCTGCGGGCCTTCAAGGCCGGGTACCACTTCGGCGAGACAGCCGAACTGTTCGAGTCCTCCTACGAGGTCAAGCCGGCCGTGCTCGAACCCGGCGAGTACGCCAACATCACCGGCAACACGGCTGCGGCCTGGGGCCTGGTGGCGGCGTCCTTGACGAGCGGGCTGCCGCTGTTCCTCGGCACCTACCCGATCACCCCGGCCTCGGACATCCTCCACGAGCTGTCCAAGCACAAGCAGTTCGGCGTGCGCACGTTCCAGGCCGAGGACGAGATCTCGGGCATCGGCGCAGCCCTGGGCGCCGCCTTCGGCGGCGCGCTCGGCGTCACCACCACCTCGGGCCCGGGCATCGACCTGAAGTCCGAGATGATGGGCCTGGCCATCAGCCTCGAACTGCCGCTGCTGATCATCGACATCCAGCGGGGCGGTCCCTCGACGGGCCTGCCGACCAAGACCGAGCAGGCCGACCTGCTCCACGCCATGTACGGCCGCCACGGCGAGGCCCCGATGCCGATCATCGCCGCCAAGACCCCGTCGCACTGCTTCGACGCCACCATCGAGGCGGTGCGGATCGCCGTCAAGTACCGCACGCCGGTCCTGCTGCTGTCCGACGGCTACCTGGCCAACGGCACCGAGCCGTGGAAGCTCCCGGCGCTCGAGGACCTGCCCGCCATCGACCCCGACTTCGCCACCGGGCCCAACCACACCGAGGAGGACGGGTCCGAGGTGTTCTGGCCCTACCTGCGCGATGCCGAGACCCTGGCCCGTCCCTGGGCGCCCCCCGGCCTGGCCGGGCTCGAGCACCGCATCGGTGGCCTCGAGAAGTCCGACGGCCCCGGCAACGTGGCCTACGACGGCGCCAACCACGAGCGGATGACGCGGCTACGTGCCGCCAAGATCGCCGGGATCGCCGCCGACATCCCGCCCACCGACGTCGACCACGAGGACGGTGCCAAGGTGCTGGTGATCGGCTGGGGCTCGACCTACGGGGCCATTGCCGCCGGCGTCCAGCGCGTCCGCGCCCGGGGCCACAAGGTCGACCAGGCCCACCTGGTCCACCTCAACCCGTTCCCGGCCGACCTCGGCGACGTGCTGCGGCGCTACGACCGGGTGCTCGTGCCCGAGGTGAACCTGGGCCAGCTCAGCCGGTTGCTGCGGGCGGAGTACCTGGTGGACGCATTGTCGCTCACCCAGGTGTCCGGTATCCCGTTCCGGGCTGCCGCCATGGAGTCCGCCATCCTGGAGCTGATCGACGAGACGGCCGACGGCTCGGCCGCAGAGAGGACCGACTGATGACCGATCTGACCGAGGCCGTTCCCGTCCCGCTCACCACCCGCAAGGACTGGTCCTCGGACCAGGAGGTCCGGTGGTGTCCCGGGTGCGGCGACTACTCCATCCTCTCCGCTGTCCAGATGCTCATGCCCGACCTCGGCGTCCGCCGCGAGTCGACCGTGTTCCTGTCCGGGATCGGCTGCGCCGCCCGGTTCCCGTACTACATGAGCACCTACGGGATGCACTCCATCCACGGACGGGCCCCGGCCATCGCCACCGGGCTGGCCACGACCCGTCCCGACCTCGACGTCTGGGTCGTCACCGGTGACGGCGACGCCCTGTCGATCGGCGGCAACCACCTGATCCACGCCCTGCGCCGCAACGTGAACATCACCATCCTGCTGTTCAACAACCAGATCTACGGGCTGACGAAGGGCCAGTACTCGCCGACTTCCGAGATGGCCAAAGTGACGAAGTCGACGCCGTTCGGGTCCCTCGAGCACCCGTTCAACCCGCTCAGCCTGGCCTTGGGCGCCGAGGCCGGCTTCGTGGCCCGCACCCACGACATGGACCGCAAGCACATGATGGAGACGTTCCGGCGCGCCCACGCCCACAAGGGCGCCTCGTTCGTCGAGATCTACCAGAACTGCAATGTCTTCAACGACGGTGCCTTCGAGGGGATCACCGGCAAGGAGCACCGGGCCGACATGCTCATCCCACTGGTCCACGGCGAGCCGATCCGCTTCGGGTCCGAGGGCCAGTTCGGCGTGATCATGGACCCCGACGGATCGGTCGAGGTGGTGGAGGTGGCGACGGTGGGTGAGGACGCGCTCCTCGTGCACGACGAGAAGAAGGAGAATCCCGGCCTGGCCTTCCAGCTGAGCCGCCTGTCGCGCGGGCCCTTCGAGCCCACGCCGATCGGCGTGTTCCGCGATGTCGAGCACGACGAGTACGGCGAGCAGATGGCCGAGCAGATCGCCACGGCCACCGAGCGCCGCGGACCGGGCGACTTCGCCGCCCTGTTGCGCTCCGGCTCGTCCTGGACCGTCTCGTAGCCAGCCGGCTGCCCCCGGGTCGGGACGGCGTCGTGCACACCTTCGTCCTCCTGCTGCGGGGGATCAACGTGGGCGGCCACAACCGCCTGCCCATGGCCGACCTGCGGGCGCTCGTGTCCGGGCTGGGCCACAGTGACGTGCGCACCCATCTGCAGAGCGGCAACGTCGTCTGCGTGGGGACGGGCTCGCCGTCCGACATGGCCGATGCGCTGTCGTCAGCCATCCTCGAGGAGCTGTCGCTGACCGTGCCCGTCGTCGCCCGCACAGCCGGCGACTGGAACGCGCTGGCGGCGGCCAACCCGTTCGTCGACGACGAGGACGACCCGAGGAAGCTGCACGTCACGTTCCTGGACAGCGTGCCCGACCCGGACCGCGTCGTGGACCTCGAGGCGCAGTCGGAGGAGTTCGCCCCCGACCGGTTCGCCGTCGGGGGCCCCGACGTCTTCCTCCACTTCCCCGCCGGCTACGCCGACACGAAGCTGCAGAACGCGGTGCTGGAGAGGCGCCTCGGCCGTATCGCCACCACCCGCAACTGGCGGACCGTCACCGCGCTGGCCGAGCTCGCCGGCCCCACCTGACGCCCCGTCCGGCGCAGCTCAGGCACCGGTCGGGGCCGTCGCCGGGGACCCCTGGTAGGTCGCGTAGTCGCCGTCTCCGGTGAGGACCATGCAGAACTGCTCGGACGGACACGACAGACCGGTGCCGACCCCGGTGTAGGCGGTGGCGGTGGGGACCACCTTCTGGGGCGGGCCCCAGGTGCTGCCGGCGGCGCGCAGGACGTTCCCGTGGGCGTCGGCCGCCACGCACACGGCCGACGAGGGGCACGAGACGGCGTCCAGGCCGCCGTTGGCGTCGATCGGGCGGGGCGTGCTCCAACCGGTCCCGGGCGTGCGGGTCGACACCGACGTGCCGTGCACGGCGGTGCACGTGCCCGGTGACGGGCACGAGACCGCGGTGTCTCCGGACGTTGCCGATGCCCCCCAGGGGCCCGCGGACGCCGCCCACGACGTGCCGTCCCAGTCGAGCGCCGTGTCGCCCACGAGCGCCGTGCACGACGAGGTCGAGGCGCATGCCACGCCCACCCGTCCCGTCTGGAACAGGTCGACCGTGGACGCCCCGACCTGCGTGGTGAAGACCTGCGGCGCAGACCACGTGGTCCCGTGCATCGTCGCCGCATGCCCGGTGTTGTCGACGTAGGCGCAGGCCTGCGACGTCGCACAGGCCACGGCGGCCGTGCGCGAGCCGACATGCCCGGGCCCGGGGTCGGCCGGGTTGGGAGCGGGCACCGGGGCCGCGGCGAGAGGCACCGGCGGCAACCAGTTGGTGCCGTCGCCGAGCGAGGTGTGGCCGGAGCCGTCCACCACGGCGCACAGCGGCCCGCCGGTGCAGGCGATGGCCGGCAGCCACGGGGGCGGGGCCGCCCCGGGCGAGGTGGCGAAGTAGCTGGTCGCCGCGCTCCAGGTGGCGCCGTCCCACGCCGCCACGGCGCCAGGTCCGGTGGAGGCGGCAGCGTCGGCCTGGTTGGACCCGCCGCCGGCGGCCAGGCAGAACACGTCGGAGATGCACGACAGCGAGGTGAACCCGCCAGCCGGCGGCAGCGCCGTGGCCGGGTGGGACCATCCGGCCGCCGGCACGACCGGCGCGGGGATCGTGGTCGGGACGGCCGAGGGCAGGGTGGAGGTCGTGGTGGTGGATGGCGTCGAGGTCGTGGGGGTGGCCCGGGCCACCCGCCGGGCCGGGGCGGACGTCGGCGACGAGCACGCGGCGGCCAGGGTGACGGCACCCAGGGTCAGGGCCAGGGCGGTGCTCCTCGCCCCACGTCGTGCTGCCGTCACCACGCCTCCGACTCGGTCCGACCCCCGCACCGCCGGGACAGGCTAGCGGCGCCCGGGGGGTCCGGCGGGTCGGGCCCGGGACGGAGCCGTGCGGGGTCAGTCAGGCCGGGTCGAGCGGGCGGAACACCATGCCCGTGCGCGGCTTCGGGTGGAAGAACGTGCTCTTCGGGGGCATCCGCCGCCGGGCGTGGGCCCAGTCGCCGATCTGATCGATCCGGACCGGCGGCAACAGGACCGCGGCCTGGGCGTCCTCGGACCCGACGGCGGCGACGGCCGACCGCCAGCTGTTGGCGAAGGCCAGCTCGTGGTCCGGGAGCTCGGCAATGGCGAGGGCGACCATCGAGGAGTACAGGTCGGAGCCAGCCGCCTCCACGGTCCCGTCTTTGGGGCTGAGCAGCCAGCATCCCGAAGCCATCACCAGGGCGAGCGCCGATGCCTGGCCGAGGGCGGTGGTGGTGCGGTCGTCGAAGTCGCCGGCCCGGGCCACGTCGAACCACGAGGCGAACACGTCGACCAGGTCGAGCCCGTCAGGCAATCCGGTCAGGAGCCGGTGGATCGGTCCGACCGACAGCACGTCGTCAGCCAGTTCGACCACCAGGGCCAGGACGCCGTCGGCCCCCGGGGTTCCCGCGCCGGCGCCGGCCAGGTAGTCCGAGGCCACCGCGAGCCGGTGGTGCCCGTCGGCCACCACGACCGGTGCCGTGGCGACGAGTTGCTCGACTGCGGTGATGGCAACCGGGTCGTCGACGGCCCACAGCTCGTGGCGCACCCCGTCGTCGTCGACCGCGTGGGCCAGCGGCTCGCCGGACACGTCGAGCAGCGCGGTGAGCCCCGGGGCGAGGGAGAGGCCCCAGATGGGGGAGAGGTTCACCCGGGTGGCACACAGGAGGTCGAGCCGGTCCGTCTTGGCCTTGGGCAGTGTCTCCTCGTGGGGAAGGATGCCGGCGGCACTCGGCTCCTCGAGACCGAGCACGCCGAGCACGCCCACGGTGACCGAGCCGCCGGGCGCGGTCATCCGGTAGGGATAGAAGGCGGGGGAGGGGTCACGGACCAGGATCCCACCGGCGACCCATTCGGCCAGGCGCGCCGCCGCCGCTTCGTAGCGGTCGGCCCCGCGGCGGGGGTCGGGTTCGGGCAGCTCCACCAAGATCGAATTGGCGCTGTGGCGGGCGGCGAGTGTGACGCGTTCGTCGGGACCCACCACGTCGTAGGGCGGGGCCACCACCTTGCCGACCTCCACACGGGCCGGGTCGTAGTGCAGACCGGTGAACGGAGAGAAGCGAGGCATGGGGACTGACTACCACATGGAGCCGTCCGCCCCGGGGGAGTACCGGCCCGCGGACGTACCATCGAGGTATGGACGCAACGCACGGGTACGCCGACCGCCGGATCCGGTGCACGCCGGCCGGGATCGAGGTGCGCTGGTACTACGTCCCGTGGGGCACGAAACGCATCCCGTATGACGCGGTCCGAGGGCTCGATCGGGTCGACCTCTCGGCGGCCCGGGGCCGCGGGCGCATCTGGGGGACGGCGAACCCCGGCTACTGGGCGAACCTCGACCCGCAGCGCCCGCACAAGTCCACGGCCCTGATCCTCGACCTCGGCCGACGTGTCAAGCCCTTCCTGACCCCCGACGACCCGGACGCCTTCGAGGCCGTGGTGCGCGATCGGGCAGGGCTCGGGCCGGCGGCGACGAGCGGCGGCGCCAGGGGCCCGCTGATCTGACCGCCGGTCCGAAGTCCGCTCAGGCGGTGGCGACGGTCCGGAGCCCGAAGTGACGTGCCGGTTCCTCGCCCAGGAGGGGGTGGTCCTGATCGCACGCCGGGCTCGCCGCGTCGCGCGGGAGCTCGATCCAGACGGAGGTGTCGATCCGGAGCACGAGCGACGAGACGAGCGGAGGTCGTCCGGGTCGCCGTCCCGGCCCGACACGCTCGCAGCGCCCGGGCCCCGTCAGCGTGGAGCGGCCCCGAGGCCACGATGCGCGGGGCCGGGCTGACCGCCTCGCGCCCCGGGGTCAGGTTGTTGCGGTCCATGACCGCCTTGCCGGCTTCGTCGTCGATGCCCACGGTGGTGCGCGCCACAGGCCGAGTGCACACCACGCGTCCACCAGCTGTGCACCAACGACGGACGCGCGGCCGGTGCAGCGGGACCGAGGTCGCCGTCGGACCGCGCCGGACCCCGTGTCGACCCCCCAACGACTCAGCTGTACTGGGCGATCAGTGCGGCCAGGGCCGTGGCCCCGGTCGGGTTCAGGTGCACCTGGTCGGTGGTGAACCACTCCGGGTGGGGCGTCGACAGGGCGTTCCAGTCGGCCAGCACGGCGACACCCGGGTAGCGGGCCACGCCTGCGGCCAGTACGGCATTGTCGCCGGCGGCCCAGTAGCGAGGGACGTTGACGTTCACGAACACCACCCGGGTCACGCCCTGGGCCGCCTGCATCAAGGCGTCGACGTCGGCGGAGGTCACCGCCCCGTTGGTCCCGAGCTCGACCACCAGCACCCGGCCGAGGGTCCCGGAGGCACGGTCGGCCTGGACGATGCCGATGCCGGCCTCGAACTGGCGGCTGACGAGGCCGTCGACTGTGACGCCGGGAATGTCGACGGCCAGCTCGGGTTGGATGTCGAGCAAGATCGAGTCGCCGATGGCGGTCACCGGTCCGGCCACCGGCGGCACCGACGTCGACGGGGTAGTGGGCGCGGCCGGGGCGGTCGTGGTCGGCGCGGGCCCACCCGGGACCGTGGTCGGGGTGGTCGCAGGGGCCGGGCCGGCGGTGGACGGCGGGATGGTGGGCCCCGACAGCGGCCCGCCGGCCGACGGAGTGGAGGCCCGGGAGTTGTCGGACAGTCCCAGACCGACGAGGGAGGCCAGCACGGCCACCAGCACGATCCCGATCACCCGGTCCACGCGATCGATCCCCGACACCGCACCAGTGTGGCCCACGGACCGGGTCGCACGGGTGTCACGGGGCCCTTCGCTCCCGTGCCGCCCGGATGGTCCCGACCCGGTCGGGCGTCCTCGTAGACTCGACCACGTGGACGGCGTCGATGCGAGCCCGGTGACTGGGACCGACGAGGGGGGAGCGACACCTGCGGACCCTGGCGACCCGGAGGGCCTCGACCGCATCCTCACCGTGCCCAACCTGGTCACGATGGTCCGCCTGGCCTGCATCCCGCTCTACGTCTGGCTGCTCTTCGGTCCGGACCGGCAGACGGCCGCCGCCGTCCTCCTCGCCCTGCTCGGCGCCACCGACTGGGTCGACGGCTACGTGGCCCGGCGGTTCCACCAGGTCTCGACCGTCGGCAAGATCCTCGACCCGGTGGCCGACCGGGTGCTGGTGGTCACCGCCATCATCACGATCATGATCCAGGGGGCGGTCCCGGTCTGGTTCGGCGCGGCCACGCTGCTCCGCGAGGTCGTGGTGTCCGGGGCCGTGCTGTTGCTCGCCTCACTCGGGGCGGCCCGCATCGACGTCCTGTGGGTGGGCAAGGCCGGCACGTTCGCCCTCATGTCCGCATACCCGCTCTTCCTGGTGAGCCATGGACCCGCCGGCTGGCAGACCGTGGTCCACGTGGCCGCATGGGTGGTCGGCCTGCTCGGCCTGACCCTGGCCTGGATCGCCGCAGCGTCCTACGTCCCGGTGGCCCGCAAGGCCCTGGCCGACGGGCGCCGACACGACACGACTCCGACAATGAGGGGATGACCCGATGAAGGCAGTGATCATGGCCGGCGGCGAGGGCACGCGACTACGCCCGCTCACTTCGAACCAGCCCAAGCCCATGCTCCCGATGGCGAACATCCCGATGATGGAGCACGTGGTGAACCTGCTCCGGACCCACGGGTTCGAGGACATCGTGGTCACGGTGGCGTTCATGGCGAACGCCATCCGCACCTACTTCGGGGACGGCTCCGAGTTCGGCGTGCGCATGGTGTACGCCACCGAGTCGACGCCGCTGGGCACGGCCGGCTCGGTGCGCAACGCGATGGACGAGCTCGACGAGCGGTTCCTGGTGATCTCGGGCGACGTCCTGACCGACATCGACCTGGGCAAGGTCGTCGACTTCCACGACGGGCACGACGCCCTCGCCACCCTCGCCCTCAAGGCCGTGGAGAACCCGCTCGAGTTCGGCATCGTGATCACCAATGAGGACGGGTCGATCGAGCGGTTCCTGGAGAAGCCGACCTGGGGCCAGGTGTTCAGCGACACCATCAACACCGGGATCTACGTGCTCGAGCCGGAGATCTTCGACTTCATCCCCGAGGGTCAGCCGGTGGACTTCTCCGGCGAGTCGTTCCCGGCGGCGCTGGCGGCCGGCAAGGGCCTCTACGGCTACGTGTGCGAGGGCTACTGGGAGGACGTCGGCACCCTCGAGGCCTACCTCAGCTCCCACCAGGACATCCTCGACCGCAAGGTCCAGGTCGACATCGAGGGCTTTCCGCTGAGCCCGGGCGTCTGGGTCGGCAAGGGCGCGGAAATCGATCCGAGCGTCACCCTGACGGGCCCCGCCGTCATCGGCGACAACTGCGTGGTCGGCCCCGGGGCGCACCTCGGTGCCTACGTGACCCTCGGCCGCAACGTCCGCATCGGCGACAACGCGGTGGTCGAGCGCTCGGTCGTCCACGACAACACCTACCTCGGATCCGGGGTGCGGATCGAGGGCAGCGTGCTCGGACGCGGCTCGGACCTCCGCCAGGGGGTCCGGTGCGAGGAGGGCGTCGTGCTCGGTGACGAGTGCTTCGTCGGCGCCCATGCCGAGATCAGCGCCGGCGTGAAGATCTACCCGTTCAAGACGGTGGAGGCCGGGGCCATCGTCAACTCCTCGATCGTGTGGGAGTCCCGTGGCGCCCGGTCGCTGTTCGGCCGGGACGGCGTGCGGGGCCTCGCCAACGTGGACATCAGCCCCGAGCTCGCCGTCCGGCTGTCGATGGCGTGGGCCTCCACGCTGGAGAAGGGCGCCACCGTCACCAGCTCGCGTGACACCAGCCGGGCCGCCCGTGTGCTCAAGCGGGCGATCATGGTCGGCTGCAACGCGGCGGGTGTCAACGTGGACGACCTCGAGGCCGCCACCGTGCCGGTGACCCGGTTCCAGATCACATCGTCCACCTCCACGGCCGGCGTCACCGTCCGGCTGGACCCGAGCGACCCACAGTCCGTCGTCCTCCGGTTCTTCGACGAGGAGGGGATCGACATCGACGAGGCGACCCAGCGCAAGATCGAGCGCCTCTACCACCGGGAGGACTTCCGCCGGGTGCTGGCCCGCGAGATCGGCGACCTCGGGTTCCCCCCGCGGACCCTCGAGCACTACACCGCCGCCCTCATCGACTCGGTCGACCTGTCGGCGGCCAAGTCGGCAGGCCTGAAGCTGGTCCTCGACTACTCCTTCGGGACGGCGAGCTTCGTGATGCCCACGCTGCTGGCCAAGCTCGAGGCCGAGGTGCTGGTGGTCAACCCCTACGCCAACACGGCCAACGTGCTCGCCTTCGACCGGCAGGCGGCGGCGGCCCGGGTGGCGGAGCTGGTCAGGGCGTCCGGCGCCCACCTCGGCGCCGTGCTCGACCCGGGGGGCGAGTTCGTGGACATCGTCGACGACCTCGGCCACACCCTCAGCCACGACGAGGCGCTGCTGGTGCTGGTCACCCTGGTGACCGAGTCCGTCCCCGGGGCCCGGATCGCCCTGCCCGTGGCCGCCAGCGGCGCGGCCGAGAAGATCTGCCAGGACGCCGGTGCCGAAATTGTCTGGACCAAGCTGTCGGCCTCCAGCCTGATGGATGTGGCGCGGTCCCAGAAGGTGACGCTCGCCGCCAGCCAGTCCGGCGGCTTCATCTTCCCCAAGTTCCTGCCCGCCTTCGACGGCGCCGCCACGCTGGTCAACCTCATCGCCCTGCTCACCTCCACCGGGCGGAAGCTGTCGGAGCTGGTGGCAGCCATGCCGCCGGTGCGGATCGCCCACCAGTCGGTCCACACCCCGTGGGACCAGAAGGGGATGCTGATGCGGACCCTGGTGGAGCGGTCCCAGGGCCGTGAGCTCGTGCTGGTGGACGGTGTGAAGGTGCTGGAGGACGACGGCTGGGCCCTGGTCCTGCCCGACCCCGAGGAGCCCGTGACCCACGTCTGGGCCGAGGCCCCGAGCGCCGCCCAGGCCGAGTCGCGGGCACAGGAGTACGCCACCCGGCTGGAGCAGCTGCTGCACTGAGCACCGCCCGCCCGGGGAGGCGGCGGGACCCGTCGCACGGCGCCCGCACCATGAGGCGCTCCCGTCGCCGGTCAGGTAGGGTCCGGACCCATGAACGTGCCTGATGATCTGCGGTATTCGAGCGACCACGAGTGGGCCCGGACGTCGGCCGACCGCATCCGCGTCGGCATCACCGACTTCGCCCAGGATGCCCTGGGGGACATCGTCTTCGTCGACCTGCCCGGTCCCGGGTCCACCGTGGAGCCCGGTGGACTCATCGGCGAGGTCGAGTCGACCAAGTCCGTCTCGGAGATCTACGCACCCGTGGCGGGCGAGGTCGTGGCCGTCAACACGGGCCTCACGGACGCCCCAGAGCTCATGAACAGCGACCCGTACGGGGACGGCTGGATCTGCGAGATCGCCCCCAGCGACCCCGGGGCGGTCGACCGGCTGCTCGACGCCGCCGGCTACCGCCAGCTCACGGAAGGTTGAACTCCGCCTCCGGGGCGCTGCTCGGGAGCGAACTGTCCGGAGCGGCTACGTTTGATCTCGTGTTCTGCCACAACTGCGGCCATCGCAATCCCGAGGGTGTGAATTTCTGCTCCTCGTGCGGAGCCTCGATGATCACCTCGGCCCCCGACACCTCGGTGGGTGTCAGCCCGGTCGACGAGGTCGCCGACGGCGCTGACGCCGCCGCACCGTTCGGCCAGCTCGAGCTGCCCCGTGGCGTGGGCCTCCTGGTCGTTCGGCGCGGCAACGACGAGGGCGCCCGGTTCCCCCTGGAGATCCCCGAGACGACGGTCGGCCGGCACCCGGACAGCGATGTGTTCCTCGACGACATCACGGTGTCCCGCAAGCACGCAGTGTTCGTGACCGAGGGCCAGACCACCCGTGTCCGCGACGCCGGTTCTCTCAACGGGACCTACGTCAACCGCACCAGGATCGACGAGGCCGTCCTGGCCAGCGGCGACGAGGTGCAGGTCGGCAAGTTCAAGCTCGTCTACCTCCGCGGGGCGGCCGAGTGAGCTCTCGTTCCTACCTGTCGATCGGTGACGTCCTGACGCTCCTTCGCCAGGAATTCCCCGACGTCACCATCTCGAAGATCCGGTTCCTCGAGAGCCAGGGCCTCGTCAACCCCGAGCGCACACCCTCCGGCTACCGCAAGTTCTACGAGCACGATGTCGAGCGCCTCCGGTGGGTGCTGCGTCAGCAACGGGAGCACTTCCTTCCCCTCAAGGTGATCAAGGACCGCCTGGACGAGGACACCAACGGGTCCGGGACGACGGCCAAGGCGGCGCACACGTCCAAGCGGGCCGCCATCACCGAGCCGGCTGCCACCGAACCGGTCGTCGCAGGGCCGGTCGGCGCCACCGAGCCGGCTGCCACCGAGCCGGCTGCCACCGAGCCGGCTGCCATCGAGCCGGCTGCCACCGAGCCGGTCGTCGCCACCGAGCCGGCCCGGGCCCCCGCCGAGCCGGCCGTCGCCGAGCCGGCCGCAGCAACCGCTCCGGAGCACGTCGTCGTCGAGGTGCCGACCGAGGCCCCGGCCGAGACGGCCGCTGTCGCCGAGCCGGTGCTGGTCGGCCAACGGGCCGTTTCGTCGCACCGGACGGCCGAGGCCGGTGCCGCCTCGTCCGACACATCGCCGGGAGCCCCCGCGGTCGAGGCGACCTCCGGCCGGTCCGCGGCGCCGGCCACCCCCCCGGTCGAGCGTGCCCATCGGGCCAGCCTCGCCACCCAGCACTCCCGCACCACCGACGTGCCGGCCAGAGCCTCCGGCAACGGGTCGGGCGGCCACGCCGACACGGCACCGCCCGCGGCATCGGCGGCCACGCCCGCCCCACGTGCATCACGGGCCGCTGCGTCCGCACCCGCCACGACGCCGGCGGCTGCGCCCGCCCCGGATCAAGCAACGGTGGCCGCGGTCCCCTCCATGGGCGGTGCGGGAGGTGCCAGCCTCTCCCTCGACGAGCTGTGCGCGGCCAGCGGGCTGACCGCCGAATACATCGGCCAGCTCCAGGAGTACGGCCTGTTGCGCGCCACGCTGGTGGGTGGGACCGAGTACTTCGACGAGGAGGCGCTGACGGTCGCCAACGTGGCGGGCAAGTTCGTCGCCTTCGGCATCGAGGCCCGGCACCTGCGCCTGTACAAGAACGCTGCCGACCGCGAGGCCGGCTTCATCGAGCAGATCGTCATCCCCATGGTGCGCCAGCGGAACCCCGAGGCACGGGCCCGGGCGAACCAGACGGCGGACGACCTTGCCGCGCTCGGCCAACAGCTCAAGGGCTCGCTGCTCCGCAGTGCGCTGCGGGACCTCCTGAACGGGTGAGCCCCACGCCCGCGCCGGCGCCCCGACGGCGTGCGGGCGGGCACCGTGTCGACACGGGTGGCCGCGCCGCCGAGTAGGTTTGGGGCATGGTGGAAGTCCGGCTCCGCGCGGTTCGGGTGGATCTCCAGTCGAACACGCCGGTCCTGCTGCTGCAGGAGTCCGAAGGCCTCGGTCGCACGCTGCCGATCTTCATCGGCGCACCCGAGGCGACGGCCATCGCCTTCGCGCTGCAGGGGATGGACACCCCCCGCCCGATGACCCACGACCTGATCCGTGACCTGCTGGAGGCGCTCGACACCGACGTGGTCCGTGTCGTCGTGACCGAGCTGCGGACCAGCACCTACTACGCCGAGATCGTCCTGCTCCAAGGTGGTCGTGAGGTCCCGGTGTCCTCCCGACCGTCCGACGCCGTGGCCGTGGCCGTCCGCACCGGTGCACCGCTGTTCGTGGCTGACGACCTCATGGACGCCGAAGGCATCATGCTGGCAGTCGACGAGGAGGACGAGGAGTCCGAGGACGATGCACCGGACGCCGAGGGGAACCCCGAGGAGATCGTGGGCGAATTCCGCAGCTTCCTCGACAGCATCCGGCCCGAGGACTTCTCCTCCTAGGCCCGACGCCCACCCGGCTCAGCCGCCGGGTCGGACCAGCATTCGCCCCCGGACCCGTCCGGCCAGGATCGACTCGAGCACCGGGACCAGGCCGTCCAGTCCGACCTCGCCCTCGACGAGCGAGTCGAGGACGTCCGGTGGGAACGCCGCCGCCATCTCGACCCACACGCGGCGCCGCTCGGCGATCGGGGTCTCCACGGTGTCGATGCCCAGCAAGGCGGCGTTGCGGACGATGAAGGGGTACACGGTCGTCTCGAACGACGACCCGCCGGTCAGGCCGCTGGCGGCCACGGCGGCGCCGTAGCGCAGGGTCCGGAGCACGGCGGCCAGGGTCGCTCCGCCCACGCAGTCGATCGCCCCCGCCCACCGCTCGGGCCCGAGCATCCGCTCCGGCGCCACGACCAGGTCGTCACGGCCGATCACCTCGGTCGCGCCCAGGCCGATCAGATAGTCGCGCTCGGACGTCCGGCCCGTGCTCGCCACCACCTCGTAGCCGCGGGCTGCGCACAGGGCGACGGCCATGCCCCCGACCCCGCCGGACGCACCCGTCACCAGTAGCGGCCCGTCCCCGGGGTGCAACCCGTGGTGCTCGAGCCGGAGTACCGACAGTGCGGCGGTGAACCCCGCCGTCCCGAGAACAGCCGCCCGGCGGGCGCTCAGTCCGCGCGGCAGCGGGACCACCCACGCGGACGGGACCCGTGCGTACCAGGCGAACCCACCGTGGCGGGCCACACCCAGGTCGTAGCCGTGGACCACGACCTCGGCGCCGACGGCCACCGCCGCGGCCTCCGAGACGACCACGGTGCCCACCAGGTCAACGCCCGGCACCAGGGGCGACGTCCGGGCCACCCGGTTGCCGGGCCGGGTGACCATGCCGTCCTTGTAGTTGACGGCCGACCAGTCCACCCGGACCACGACATCGCCCGCGGGCAGGTCGTCGAGGGTCAGCTGATCCACTCCGACACGCAGCCCGTCGCCCGTGCCGGTGACCAGGAAGGCGGGAAAGGGCCCGTCCGAGGCGGTCGTTCCGGGTCCCGTCGTACGGGCTGCAGGCGGGGGAGCCGGAGGGGGTGAGGTCATTACGGGTACCGTACAGATTCCATGACGACCGAGGACGCGACCGGGACCGGACCCTCGCCGGCGGAGCCGTCCCCGGGTGGACCGGGTGCCGGATGGTGGCCGTCGCCGTGGTCGGCCGCCCAGGTGGCGGTGGGCAAGGTGTCGCGAGGTGGGCTCCAGGTCGACCGGGGCACCGTCTACTGGACCGAGTCGCGCCCCCACGAGGGCGGCCGACAGGTCGTGGTCTCGGTCGACCCCACCGATCCGAAGCGGGCGGGTCCCGTCGACGTCTCGCCCGCCGAGGTGAGTGTCCGGAGCCGTGTCCACGAGTACGGCGGGGGAGCGGTGACCGTCTCGGACGGGGTCCTCGTCTTCGTGGACCAGGACGACCAGGCCTGGCACCGGCTCGACCTCGGCACCGACGGCGTGCCCGTGCGCCTCGACGGCCACCACGACCCGGCGGTCTCGCTCCGCCACGCCGACGGACGGCTCACGCCGGACGGACGGTGGCTGGTCTCGGTGCAGGAGGAGGTCGGCCCCGACGGCACGGCCCACCGGTTGGTGGCCACGCCGGTCGACGGCTCGGCGCCGTCGCGGGTGCTGGTGCATGCCGGGGACTTCGTGGCCGCCCCACGCCCGTCCCCCGACGGTCGGTGGCTGGCGTGGGTGACCTGGGACCACCCGGACATGCCGTGGGACGCGTCGAGGCTCCAGGTCGCGACCTTGACCGGCGAAGGGGGCACGCCGGAGGTGGGGGACCCGGTGACGCTGGCCGGCGGCCCCTCGGTCTCGGTGGGCCAGCCCCGTTGGTGCGCAGACGGGTCCCTCGTCTTCGTCGACGACCACAGTGGCTGGTGGCTGCCCCACCGGGTGCCGGCCCGCTCGTTCGCCGGCGGGGGGCCTGAACCGGGCGACGCCGTGGCCCTGGTGGCGGACGAGGCCGAGTACCACGACCCGGACTGGGTGTTCGGGCTCCACACGTTCGACGAGCTGGCCGACGGCTCGCTCGTGGCGGTCCGCCATGCCGGCGGACGGGACCGACTGGTCGTGCTGCGTCCGCCGGCCGACGGACCGGACGCCCCGGGTTGGACACGGACCGAGGTCGACCAGCCGTGCGTGAGCCTCTCGACCGTCGTCACCCCGGACGGGCGCTCGGTCGTCGTGCTGGGTTCCACGCCCACCGAGGCCCAGGTGGTGTTCGCCGTGGACCCGACGGGCGACGCGCCGGCCCGTCGCCTCAGCTCGCCTCCCACGGTCGCGGTGACCCCGGAACGGGCCTCGGCGGCGGTGCCCCGGACCGGGACGTCGGGCGGCCTGTCCGTGCCGGGCCAGTTCTTCGCTCCGGTCAACCCGGATGTCGCGACCGACGGCACCCTGCCGCCACTGGTCGTGTTCTGCCACGGCGGCCCCACCTCGAGCGCCGGGGCGGGCTACGACCCGGTGGTCCAGTTCCTCACCAGCCGGGGCATCGCCGTGGCCGCCGTCGACTACCGGGGGAGCTCGGGCCACGGTCGGGCCTACCGTGACCTGCTCCGGGGCGCCTGGGGCGAGGGCGACGTGGACGACTGCGTGGCCTACGCCGAGTGCCTGGCCGCCGGCGGGCTGGTGGACGGAGGCCGGATGGCCATCCGCGGCACCAGCGCCGGAGGACTGACGGCCCTGGCGGCCCTGATCCGGTCCCGGTGCTTCGCCGGGGCCGTGGCCTGGTACGGGGTGACCGATCTGCTGGCGCTGGCCGCCGACACCCACGACTTCGAGTCCCGGTACATGGACTCCCTGGTCGGCCCCCTGCCCGAGGCCGAAGCGGTCTACCGGCGCCGATCACCGGTCCACCACGCCGACGAGCTCGTCGGTCGGGTGCTGCTGCTCCAGGGGGCCGAGGACCCCGTCGTACCCGCATCCCAGGCCGAGCGGTTCGCCGAGGAGCTGCGTGCCGGCGGTGCCGACTGCCGACTCGTCGTCTTCGACGGCGAGTCCCATGGGTTCCGTCGGGCCGACACCATCGAGGCGGCGCTGACCGCCGAGCTCGACTTCTACCGCGAGCTGTTCGCACCGGAGGGCACGGGTGGCCGCTGACGGACGGTCCGGTGCCCGGGGCCGGGTGCGCTCGGCGTGGTCGTGGCTGCGCGCGCTGACGCCCGACGGGCGGGACGCCTTCCTCTACGGGACGTCCGCGCTGTTCGCCGGGGTCACCGCCGTGGCCATGCGGATCCCCCTCTACCGCGAGTGGGGCCGGCTCGCCGTGGGCCCGTACCTGGCGGCCGCGGTGCTCATGGTGGTCATGGCCCGGCTGCACCGGTCGCGGTCGCGTGCCGATGCCGCCGCCGGCGTCGCCCGGACGGCCACCGGACGTGGCGGTGCCTGGCGGGCCGCCCGGCTGGCAGCGTTCGCGATCGCCCTGCTCGGTGCCACCGTGGTGCCGCTCGCCCTCGAGGTCGTGTGGGCGAGCCACGGCGATGCCTCGCTGCACGTCCAACCCGAGGTGCTCGTGGTGGAGCGGGCGGGCATCCGTGCCGCCCACGGCAATGACCCCTACCAGGTGATCGACCGGAACGGCCACATCCTGATCCGCCAGCGCGCCATCCCCGTGTACGAGCTCTACTACCCGTACCTGCCGGGCATGGTGGTGTTCGGCTTCTCGAGCGGCAGCAAGGTGGAGGCCCGGCTGACCGACGCCCGGATCCAGTTCCTCCTGTTCACCGTCATCGTCACCCTCGTCGCCCTCAGTCGGCTCCGGCCGCGGACCGATGCCCGCTACCGGTCGCTGCAGGCGCTGACCGTCCTGCCGACGGCCGCGCTCCCGCTGGCCACGGGGGGCGACGACATGCCGGTCGCCGCGCTCATGCTGCTCGGGCTCGTGGCCCTGCAGCGACGACGACCGGTGGTGGCCGGCCTGGTGTTCGGCGCGGTCAGCACGCTCAAGTTCACGGCGTGGCCCCTGGTGTTCCTGGCCCTGTTCGCGGTGACGGATCTGCAGGGGCGCCGTGCCGTCGGTCGGTACGTCGTGGCCGTGCTGGCGATCGCCGTCCCGGTGGTGCTGCCCGTCGCGTTCCACAACCCGTCGGCGTTCGTCGACAACGTCATCCGGTTCCCGCTCGGCCTGGCCGGCGTGGCGTCACCGGCGGCCAGCGCCCTGCCCGGGCACATCCTGGTGGCGACCTTCCCGGGGATCCACCGGCCCTACGTGGTCGTCGCCGCCGTGGTCGGCCTGGCCGTCCTGGCCCGCCGGCTGTTCCGGAACCCGCCGCGGGACGCGGCCGCCGTGGCCGAGCTCACCGGGTGGGTGATGCTGGTCGCCATCCTGCTGGCCCCCGCCACCCGGGTCGGGTACCTGCTCTACCCGATCAACTTGTTCCTGTGGGCCTGGATGTTCCGTCGTTCCTCGGACCCGATGGACGGACGGGAGCAGCCGTCGGGGGACGGCGCCGACGAGGGTCAGTTGCCGTCGGGGGTCTCCAACACCTCCACCGAGTACGGCGTGGTGCCGGACGGCGTGGTGGGGGAGACGACGACGCCGGTTTCCCAGTAGAAGCCGTCACCGCTGCCGCGCTTGGCCAGGACCTCGGACGACCCGGGCACGCCCTGGGGGGCCGGGCCGTTGTAGATGACCTGCCAGCCCACGGCCTTGAGCAGCTTGGCGTACGCCTCGGTGACCTGGCCCTGCGCGAGTTGGCTGTGCAGGGCGACGGTCCGGTCGAACTGGGCCGTGTGCTGGTCCGAGTTGCGCACCCCGGTCACCACGGACTCCTTCGGGACGCCGAGGTTCCCGATGACGTCGGCCGGCGGCTCGTCGTTGCTGATGATGGCGCGCAACTTGGACGAGGCGGGCGCCAGGGCCACGGTCGTGCCGTCGGCCAGGGTGACGTGGCGGATGGTGAACGTCGGGTTCGACCCGCTGCTGATGGCCGAGGCCGCCACACCCCCGATGAGCAGGAATGCGGCCAGCCCGAGGACGATGAGCGCCGGGCCCCGGACCGACATCGGCTCGTAGCCCCGGCCGTCCGGTTCCGGGGCGGCGGTGGTGGCGCTGCCGTGGGATCCGGGAGCGGGAGGAGGCCCGTCGGACGGGCGTGTGTCCGACGTCGTGGTCATGCGGCCATCCTACCGGCGGCCCCGGCCGTGGTCCCCTCGCCTTCGTCGCCCGGGGACGCGCCGGGAGGCGGTGGATCAGCGGGGTGCGTCGGCGGGCACGCCCCCGGTGCGGTCCGGGTCGAACGGCGGCTCGAGGGCCACGGCCACCCGGAACGACACCACGGCGGCGCCCACGGTCGAGGCCAGGACGGCCCACCGGGTGCGCGGCGGCAGTCGCCTGAATGCCAGGATCGTCACCGCGGCGTCCACGGCGTCGGCCATACCGGCCAGTGCCACCCACGGGCGGGCCTCGGCATCGTCGATCTCCAACGCCCGAAGCGTCCCGATCCCGAGGGCCAGGTCGCGCCCGCCCATGGTGCGGGCCAGGAGGCGGGCGTCAGGGGATGCTGCCCCGTCCCCGATCCAGGGCCGGGTCATGAGCGTCGGGGCGACCAGTGCGGTGCAGCCGATGCCGATCCGCCCGAGGGCGACGAACTGGGCCACGCGACGGGGGACCGTGGGAGACATGACCCCAACGGTACCGGCACACACCATCGGTCACTCCGGACGGGCCGCCACCGGTTGCCGTTCGGGCATGTTCGGGTGCAATTGGGGAAGTGAGCACCCAAGTCTCACGCAGAGAGGTGATAAGACCGCGTCGAGTGAAAACCGTTCACCAGATGTTTACATTGGGGGCCCGATCCCTCACAATGCGCAGGTCGATCACGGCGGTTCGCCGTGATCCAGTTGGAGGGGGTGGTCCGGTCCCGTGAGACCGGACAGCACCTGTGGTACCGGGGGATTCCGGGGGAGACGGAGGCCGGGTCTACGACCCGGCCTCCGTCGCGTCCGGGCGGCGGTCGGGTTCGAGCCGGCCGCAGGCTACCGGGACGACCAGCCGAACGGATCGAGCGGTCCGTGGCCCCGTCCGAGGTCCCATCCGGCCGACCCGACCAGGGCGTCGTGGACGAACCGTTTGGCTCCGGCGACCGCCGCGGGCACGTCGGCGCCACGGGCCAGCAGGGCGGCCGTGGCCGACGCCAGGCTGCAGCCGGTCCCATGGTTGTTCCGTGTGACGACCAGCGTGTCCTCGAGGACCTGGACGGCGGTCCCGTCGAACAGGACATCGGCCACCCGGTCAGGGGCAGGTCGCTCGTCGGTCACGTGCACGCCGGGGAGGTGGCCGCCCTTCACCAGCACCCAGGTGGGGCCGAGGGCGTGGACGCGGCGGGCGAGCGCCACCATGGTGTCGACGTCGGCGTGCGCCGACGGGTCGACGCCGGCCAGGATGGCGGCCTCGAAGAGGTTCGGGGTCACGAGGAGGGCCCGGGGCACCAGGTGGGAGCGGTAGGCATCGACGGCATCGTCGTCCAGCAGGCGGCGCCCCGTGGAGGCGACCATGACCGGGTCGACCACCAGGTTGGGCAGATCGCCTGCTGCGGCCCGGTCGGCCACCAGCCGGACGGTCGGGGCGGTGGCCAGCATGCCGGTCTTGACCGAGGCCACCGCGAAGTCGTCGAGCACGGCAGCCAGCTGGGCGGCGACGACCTCGGTCGGCACCGGGTGGACGGCGGTGACCGCAGCGGTGTTCTGGGCGGTGACCGCCGTGACCACGGTGGTGGCGAACACCCCGAGCGCGCTCATGGCCTTGAGGTCGGCCTGCAACCCGGCGCCCGCCCCCGAGTCGGAGCCGGCGATGGTGAGGGCGATGGGCGGCGTGGCTCCGTCGACCGGCCGCGGTCCCGTCACCGGCCGACCAGACCCTCGAACGACGAGGTCGCCTCGGCCACGAACCGACGGGTGATGCGTCCGGCCCGCCGTGCCGCCCGGCCGGCGACCACGGCGTCACGCATGGCACCGGCCATCAGCGCGGGATCTCCGGCACGGGTGACGGCCGAGGCCACCAGGACGGCGCTGCACCCGAGCTCCATGGCCAGGCAGGCGTCCGAGGCGGTGCCGATGCCGGCGTCGAGCACGACCGGCACGCCGGCCTGCTCGACGATCAGCTCGATGTTGTGCGGGTTGCGGATCCCGAGCCCGCTCCCGATCGGGGCCCCGAGGGGCATGACCGCGGCGCAGCCGACCTGCTCGAGTCGTCTGGCCACTACGGGGTCGTCGCCGCAGTAGGGGAGCACGGTGAAGCCGTCGTCGACCAGCTGTTCGGCGGCGTCGAGCAGCTCGACCGGGTCGGGCAGCAGCGTCCGGTCGTCGCCGATCACCTCCAACTTCACCCAGTCGGTGGCGAACGCCTCCCGGGCCAGCCGGGCCGTCAGGACGGCGTCGGCCGACGTGAAGCAGCCGGCCGTGTTGGGGAGGATGCGGATCCCGAGCCCGTCCAGCAGGTCCACCAGCGAGTGCCGGGTGGACGGGTCGACGCGCCGCACCGCCACGGTGGCGAGTGCGGTGCCCGACGCCACCAGCGCGGCGGCCAGCGACTCCGGGCTCGTCATGCCCCCGGTGCCGAGCAGCAGGCGCGAGCCGAGCTCGGTGCCGGCGATCATGAACGGGTCCGGTGCAGCAGCTTCGGTCATCGACCGCCACGGTACCCCCGCGCCGTCGGCCCGGAGACCGGTGCCCTGTCGGTCCGGGGTGGGAGCGGCGGCGACGGGCCGGTCAGCCGCCGGCCGCCGCCGTCACGATCTCGACCACCGCCCCCGGGGCGATCACGGTCGCCCGCCACGTGCTGCGGGGCACCACCGCGCCGTCGACGGCAACGGCCACGCCGCGGGGCGACGGGCACCACGCGGCAACGAGGTCGTCGACCGTCGTCCCGGCGGCAGCGTCGAACGCCTCGCCGTTGACGGTGGTCACGGACCGGTCGCCACGCCCGGGGCCCATGGCGCCCCTCGTGCGACGGACGCCTTCGGTGCGAACCGGTCGGGGCGGAATGCGGCGAACGGCCCGGTGTCGGGTCCGTCCGGCCGGCCGCCGTGGATGAGCAGCCCGACCACCTCGGAGGACGTCAGGGGGGCGAGGAGGATGCCGTTGCGGAAGTGCCCCGTGGCCATCAGCAGCCCGTCGGTCGTCGTCGTGCCCACGAGGGGGCCGTTGTCGGGGGAGCCGGGTCGCAGGCCCGAGGCCGTCTCGACCACGGCGTACTCGTCCAGGGCGGGCACCACCCGCCGGGCGTCGTCGAGCAGGTCGGCAAGGCCGCCGAGCGGGACGGCGAGGTCGTTCCCCCGCTCTTCCATGGTCGCGCCGAGGACGAGACCGCCGTCGTCCCGGGGCACCAGGTAGCAGGTGCGGCCGTGGACGAGGGCCCGCACGGTCCGCCGCAGGCGGGGCACACCGTCGCCCGCCCGGAGCCGGACGGTCGCTCCCCGCACCGGGCGCACGGGCGGGCGGGTGCCGTCGGGAAGACCCCCGAGGTCGCCGGACCTGCTGCCGGCAGCCACCACCACCCGGGGAGCGGCGATCCGGGAGCCGTCGGCCAGGGTGACGCCCCGGACCCGGCCGTCCTCCACCTCCACACGGGCCACCTCGTCGGCCACGAAGGCGACGCCGGCGGTTCGACCGGCCGCCAGCAGGGCGCCCACCGCCGCCCGGTTGTCGACCTGGTGGTCGTCGGGCAGGTCCACGCCACCGCTGATCCCGGGGGCGAGCAGCGGCTCGGCGGCCCGGCACGCCCGCGAGCCGAGCCGTTCGGCCGCCAGTCCGATGTCCTGGTGGAAGGCGAGGACCCGGTCGGTGGCGGCCCGGTCGGACGGGTCGGAGGCCACGAGCAGCGTCCCGTCGGCCCGGAAGTGCACCGGCTCGCCCGATGCGGACTCGAGCCGGGCGGCGAACTCGGGCCATGCCCGCACGGCGGCCACGTTGAGCGAGGCCAACGCCTCCTCGCCGAAGTGGGCCTCCGCCACCGGGGCGAGCATGCCGGCCGCCGCCCATGAGGAACCCCGCCCCGCCGCCGGGTCGACGACGGTCACGGCGAGTCCCGCCGCGGCCGCCTGCCACGCCACGGCCAGGCCGATGATCCCGCCGCCGGCCACGACGACATCGCGGCTCGGGGTCGGTGCCATGGCGCCATGCTACGACCGGGCACCCGGCGTCCGGATCGGTCCCCGTCCCGTGACGTGGCGCACCGCCGCCGTGTGGCCTGGCGCAACGCCGAGTTCACCCGGGGGTCGGGGGGCACCGTGTACACTTGACGGACCACGCAAGGGCCAACGTCGTCCCGCGCGGGGAGATCCACTTCTCACCTGGAGCGACCCGATGACGACAGTTGCACCTGCACCCGATGGCGGCACCACGCCGGCGCGACCCGTCCCCGTGGCCGTCTCCGGCGGCCCCCGCCGCGTCACCCACGCCCCGACGTCCGGCCTGTACGACCCGAGATTCGAGCACGACGCCTGTGGCGTGGCCTTCGTGGCCGACCTGCAGGGTCGCCCATCCCACCGCCTGGTCCTCCAGGCGGTCAGCGCCCTCGAGCACCTCGCCCACCGGGGCGCCACCGGGAGCGAGGAGGACAGCGGCGACGGCGCCGGCATCCTCATCCAGGTCCCCGACGACTTCTACCGCGAGGTCGTGGGCTTCCCCCTGCCCGAACGGGGCCGCTACGCCACCGGTATCGCCTTCCTGTCTCGCGACGACGGCGAGGCGGCCCAGGCCCGTTCGCTCATCGGCAAGCTCGCCGGGGAGGAGGGCCTCGACGTCCTGGGGTGGCGGGCCCTGCCCGTGGCCAACGAGACGCTCGGCTCGATCGCCGAGGCGGCCCGTCCGTCGATGCACCAGTTGTTCGTGGCCCCTTCGGCGGGCACGGCGCTGAGCGCCGGTGACCCGGCCCTGGCCGTCGACCGGCTGGCCTTCGTCCTGCGCAATCGGGCCGACCGCGAGGTCGCGGACTGCTACTTCGCCTCGCTCTCGGCGCGGACGGTCACCTACAAGGGCATGCTGACCTCCCACCAGCTGGCCGAGTTCTATCCCGACCTGGCCGACGAGCGGCTCGTCAGCGGGCTGGCGCTCGTGCATTCCCGGTTCTCGACCAACACGTTCCCGTCGTGGCCGCTCGCCCACCCGTACCGGTACATGGCCCACAACGGGGAGATCAACACGCTGGCCGGGAACCGTAACTGGATGCGGGCCCGCGAGGCGCTGTGCGCCTCGGAGCTCATGCCTGGCCTCGACCGGGCGTTCCCGATCGTGACCCCCGGGGCCAGCGACTCGGCCTCGTTCGACGAGGTCCTGGAGCTCCTCCACCTCGGTGGCCGTCCACTCCACCACGCCGTGCTCATGATGATCCCCGAGGCGTGGGAGAACCACCGGACCATGGATCCGGCCCGTCGCGCCTTCTACCGGTACCACGCGTCGCTGATGGAACCGTGGGACGGCCCCGCCGCCGTCGCCTTCACCGACGGCTCGATCATCGGCGCCGTCCTGGACCGCAACGGCCTCCGACCCGCCCGCTACTGGGTGACCGACGACGAGATGGTGGTGCTGGCCAGCGAGGTCGGCGTCCTCGACGTGCCGCCTTCGAAGGTGGTCCGCAAGGGGCGCCTGCAGCCCGGCCGGATGTTCCTGGTCGACACCGCAGCCGGACGGATCGTCGACGACGACGAGATCAAGGACGCGCTCGCCTCCGCGCACCCGTACGCCAGCTGGCTGGAGCACGGTCAGATCGACCTCGACGAGCTGCCGCCGCGCGAGCGGCTGATCCCGACGCCCGAGATCCTGATCTGCCGCCAGCAGACGTTCGGTTACACGGAGGAGGATCTCCGCCTCATCCTCGCGCCGATGGCGGAGACCGGCGCCGAGCCGGTCGGCTCGATGG
>JADGOH010000152.1 GCA_017883025.1 Acidimicrobiales bacterium | reverse complement strand
GTGGTCCCGCCGGGTGACGATCGACGGGGCCGACGGGAGACCGGTCGACTGGCACGTGCTGGACACCGGCCCCGGTGCGGCCGGTACCGTCGTCTGCGTCCACGGCAACCCGTCCTGGGGCTACGTGTGGCGCGACCTGCTCACCACCCTGCCGCCCACGTGGCGGGTGATCGCCGTGGACCAGACGGGCATGGGCTGGTCCGAGCGGGGCCGCCCCCGTCGCCTCGCCGACCGGGTGGCCGAATTGATCGCCTTCTGCCGACAGGAGGTCACCGGGCCGCTCGTGCTCGCCGCCCACGACTGGGGCGGCCCGGTGGCGGTCGGCGCCTCGGGATCGCTCGACGTCGAGGCGCTGGTGCTGGCCAACACCGCGGTGGCCAAGCCGGACGGCGTCGCCGTGCCGCCCCTGATCGCCGCCGCCCGCGGACTGGTCGACCTGAGCTGCCGTCGCACCCCGGCGTTCGTGGCCGGGACCGCCCACATGACGGGCCGGTCCCACCGGGACGCCCTGCGGGCCCCGTACCGGACGGCGGACCGGCGCGAGGCCGTCCGGGACTTCGTGGCCGACATCCCCGTGGATCCCCTCGACCCGTCGTATGGGGCCCTGCAGGCGTGCGCTGCCGTCCTCGACGAGCACCGGCGCCCGACCCTGCTGCTGTGGGGCGGGCGCGACCCGGTGTTCCACGACCGGTTCCTCGCCGACCTGCGGACCCGGGCGCCCCAGGCCGACGTCGAGCGGTTCCCGACAGCCGCCCACCTCGTCACGCTCGACGCGCCGGTGGGCCCGGTGGTGGCCCGGTGGCTGGATCGACTGCGCCACCCGGCCCCGTCGGCCCCCGACGAGCCGGCCGTGCCGCCGTTCGTCTCGGTCCTGGCCTCGTTCGGGGACCGCGCCGGCGACGGCTCCCCCGCCTATATCGGCCCCGACGGCACACTGTCGTGGTCCGACCTCGAGACCCGCTCGTCGGTGGCCGCGCACGCCCTGCGGGCAGCCGGACTCCGCCCCGGCGACCGGGTGTCGGTGCTGGTGACGCCCAGCGTCGAGCTCCTGGTGGCTGCGGCAGCCGTGTGGAAGGTGGGCGGCGTGCCGGTGGTGGCCGACGCCTCGGCCGGAGTGAAGCGCCTGCGGGGGCTCATCCGGGCGGCGGCACCGACGTGGACCGTCGGGACCAGAGCCACCCTGGCGGCCGCCCGGGTGCTGCGGTTCGCCCCCGGGTCGCGGACGGCCTCCTTCGGCTGGTTCCCCGGGGCGGTCGCCCTCGCACCGGCCAGCGCCCCGACCTCGCCGTTCCCGTCGCACGCCGCCCGCCCTGACGACGTCGCCGCGCTGGTGCACACCTCGGGGGCCACCGGGCCGGCCAAGGCGGTCCGCTACACCCACGGCGCCCTGGCCGCCCAGCGCGATGTGGTGGGGCCACTGTTCGGGATGCGGCCGGGCGACGCCTTCACCACCTCCTTCGGGCCCTTCCTGCTGCTCGCCCCATCACTGCAGATGACCTGCGTCCGACCGGACTTCGACGTGGACGAGCCGTCGGCACTCGGGTTCGACGAGCTGCAGGCCGCGTTGGCCGAGGCGCACGTGACCGTGGCATGGCTCTCCCCCGCCTCGGCCCGGACCATCGTCGACACGGCCCGAGGCCGGACCGCCCCGATCGAACTGGTGATGCTGGCGGGCGCGCCCATTGCCGCGGAGCTGGTCGCCGGCGTGCGCGCCGTGACGGCTGCCGACGTGCGGGCCCCCTGGGGCATGACCGAGTGCCTGCCGGTGACCGACGGGACCGAGCCCGACCGCGTCGGACACCTCGGCGGGAGTTCGACGGGTCGCCCCGTCCCCGGGTGCTCGGTGCGGGTGACCCCGCTCGACGACCCCGACACGTCCCTGGCGGCGGGCGACGGGTGGGGCGAGCTACTGGTGCACGCGCCCTGGATGTTCGACGGGTACGACGCGGCCTGGTCGGCCGACGAGGACACCTGGGCCGTCCACGACGGCCTGCGATTCCATCGCACGGGCGACGTCGGCTACCTCGAGGACGGCCTGGTCATGCACCTCGGCCGGCGCCGACACGTCGTGGACACCCCGGCAGGTCCGCTGGCCAGCGTCGCCGTCGAAGGGCCGGTGGCCGCCGCTACCGGACGCCAGGTGGCCGCCGTCGGGGTGGGCCCGGCCGGCGCACAGGTGCTCTGCCTCGTCGTCGGCGGCGGCGGAGGCCGGCTGCGGGTCGCCGACCGGGAGCTGCGCGACACCGTCCGACGGTCGTGCCCGCATCGGGTCGCCGCCGTGCTCGAGGGCCCGCTGCCCGTCGACCGGCGCCACCAGTCGAAGATCGATCGCACGGCGCTGGCGGCAGACGCCGCCGGGTTCCTCGCCGGACGATGACGGGCACCGGGGCGGGCCGCGGGTCTAAACGGTGAGGGTGCTCGTCACAGGGGGCTCCAGCCTCCTCGGCCGGACCGTCGCCGGCCGCCTGCTGGCCCGGGGCGACACCGTCACGTGCTTCCAGCGCTCGGACAGCGGGAGCGGCGCCGCCGACGTCCGTGGTGATGTTCGCGATCAGGCCGCCGTACTACGGGCGGCGGACGGGCACGACGCCATCATGCACCTGGCTGCGCTGGTCGCCCCGCGCCCCCGGTGGAAGGACGCCTACGCGGTCAACGTGACCGGGACCCAGCACGTGGTGTCGGCGGCGGCGCGGTGCGGGCGGCTCGTCCACGTGTCCTCGCCCTCGGTCGCCTTCGACGGTGGGCCGGCCGTCGGGGCCGGCACCGAGCCGGCCCGCTACCGGGGCCGCGACGCCTATACATCCACGAAGGCCACCGCCGAGCGCTACGTGCTGGAGCACTCGGTCGTGCCCACGGTCGTACTCCGCCCCCACCTGGTGTGGGGTCCGGGCGACACCCAGCTGATCGGGCGCATCGTCGACCGGGCCCGGCACGGCCGCCTGGCCCTGCCTGACCACGGGCGGGCCCTCGTCGACACCACCTACGTGGACGACGCCGCCGCCGCGCTGGTGGCCGGGCTGGACCGGACGGTCGACTCCGACGAAGCCGTCGGGCGGGCATGGGTGGTCACCGGTGACG
>JADGOH010000034.1 GCA_017883025.1 Acidimicrobiales bacterium | reverse complement strand
GGCGGCCGACCAGTTCCGCATGTTCCTGGCGGCGAGCCCGCCGGCCACCGTGCTGGACCAGGCTGCGGCAACCGTCCGCACCGCGTTCACCCGGGCGGGCCAGCCGGTGCCGGCCGGGGTGCCTGCGGGCTGAACCGCTTGGGCCGAGTCCCGCCGGTCGGTCGGAGCGGGCGAGGGCCTCCCCTCCTCCTCAGGGGACCAGGACGACCTTGCCGGCCACGGAACGGTCGATCAGCGCCTCCATCACTGCGGCGGCCTCGGCGAGCGGACGTGTGGCGGGTGCCGTGGGGTGCAGCCGGCCGTCGGCCACCATGCCCATCAGCTCCTCGATGAGGGCACGGTTGCCGAGTGGATCCTTGAACGTCCAGCCACCCCAGTCCACGCCGACGAGGGTCCGGTTGTTCAGCAGGACCTGGTTGATCGGGATGGACGGGATGGGGCCGGACGCGAAGCCGATCACGCAGTAGCGGCCGAGATGCCGGGTGGCCCGGAGCGCCGGCTCGGCGTGCCGGCCGCCGACGGGGTCGACCACGACGTCCACCCCGCCCCCCGACAGCTCGCGAGCCCGGGTCTTCAGGTCTTCGTGCTCGTAGGCGATGGTGGCAGCGGCGCCCATCGCCACGGCGGCCTCCAACTTGTCCGGAGTGGAAGCGGCGGCGATCACCCGGGCCCCGAGCGCGGTGGCCACGTCGACGGCCGCCAGACCGATGCCCCCGCCGGCGCCGAGCACCAGCACCCACTCGTCCGGCGCCACCGATGTCCGCCGGGTGAGGGTGAACAGCATCGTGCAGTAGCTCTGGATGAGCGCGGCCGCTTGGGCAAGGTCGATGGCGTCGGGCACGGCCACGAGCGACAGCGCCGGGGCCATCACCTGGCCGGCGAACCCGCCGAACCCGCAGAACACCAGCACCCGGTCGCCGACCGACCACGCGTCGACGCCGGGCCCGACGGCGGACACGGTGCCGGCCACTTCGCTCCCGGGCACGAACGGTGTGGTCGGCTTCAGCTGGTACCTGCCCTGACAGATGAGGCCGTCGACGAAGTTGACCCCGGCCGCGGCCACGTCGATGACCACCATGCCCTCGCCCGGCACGGGGGCGGGCCGCTCCTCGACTACCAGGGTGTCGAGGGGTCCGAACTCGTTGCAGACGACGGCGTGCATGGCGGCCAACCTAGCGTCGCCCCGGTGGTGCCGGTCAGGTCAGCCGGTCGGACCGGCCAGGCCCCGAAGCCGCCCGACCACGCCCGCGAACGCCCGCAGGAAGGCATCCACGTCGTCGTCGGTGGTGGACCAGCCCACGGACAGCCGGAGCGACCGTTCGCCGTCCACGCCCATCGCTTCGAGCACCGGAGACGGTTCGAGCGACTCCGACGAGCACGACGAACCCGAGTGCACGGCAATGCCGGCCTGGTCGAGGCCCAGGAGGACGGGCTCGGCCTCGACGCCCCCGACCCCCAGGCACACGATGTGCGGGACCCGGAGGTCGGGGTCGCCGTAGGGGACGACGTCGTCGACCTCGAGCGCGCCGGCCAGGAGGCGGGCCGTGTGGCGTCGTGCCGCGCCTTGCTCGTGGCCCAGTCGGCCCGGCTCGGACAGCGCGGCCGCCGCGGCGCCGAACCCGATCGACCCCATGACGTTCTCGAGGCCGGCGCGTCGGCCCCGCTCCTGCTCACCCCCGACGAGGAGCGGGTCGATGCGCAGGCCGCGGCGGAGCAGCAGCGCCCCCACCCCTGCCGGTCCGCCCAGTTTGTGGGAAGACACCGAGACCAGGTCGGCCCCCCAGGACTCGAGGTCGACGGCGACGTGCCCCGCCGCGGCGACGGCGTCGACGTGGACGGGTATGCCGAACTCGCGGCAGCTGGCCGTCACGCCGGCCACGTCCTGGATCGTCCCGACCTCGTGGTTGGCGGCCTGGCAGTGGACGAGCACCGGGGGACGGCCGTGCTCGTCACCCGCCCGGACCACGGCGTCGGCCACCGCGTCGGGGTGGATGCGGCCGGCTCCGTCGACCTCGACCGCCACGATCGCGCCGTGACGTGCGGACGCGTCGCGCACGGAGGCGTGCTCGACGGCGGCGCAGGCCACCGGTGCCGGCCGGCCGCCTGCTGACGGGCCCGACCCGGCGACGACCCCCCATACGGCGGCGTTGACGGCCTCGGTCCCGCCGGAGGTCAGGACGACCTGGCGGGAGCGGACGCCGAAGAGCGCCGCGACCTGGTCCCGGGCATCCTCGAGTGCGGCCCGCACCATCCGGCCCTCGGTGTGGACACGTCCGGGGTCTGCGGTCACCCCGAGCGCGTCCCACGCGTCCATGGCGGCCCGGGACTCGGGGCGAAGCGGGGTGGTCGAGGCATGGTCGAGGTAGTGGCGGGCCACGGGCGAGGTCAGACGACGGCGGTGCAGGAGTCGTCGCCCTTGGCACGTGACGACGACAGGACCACGGGCACGACGGCGGGGTCGTCGCCGCAGAGCCCGGCGAGGAGCCCCTTCACCATGCCGCGGTCGACGGCGCACAGCACCGGATACTGCGAGGCGGCGTCGCCGAAGGGACAGTTGTCGGCCACGACGGCCGTGGTCGAGCCCTGGTCCTCGGCGTGGGCGGCGAACCCGTGGGCCGTGAGGGTGTCGGCGATGGCGTGCATGGCGGTGCGCAGCGACCGCTGGCTGTCCCCCGGCGACATCTGGCCGGCCAGTGTCCGCCCGTACTCCTCGCCCACCCGTTCGGCCATGCCCTCGGCGACGAGGGGCCCGAGCATCTGGAGCGCCTCCTGGAGAAGGAGGACCAGCAGGTCGTCCCGGCGCGTGAGGAGGTCGAGGGTGGGGTCGTCGCCGGTGGCCCGGAAGCGCTTGGAGGGCCGGCCGGCGCCGTGGCCGGCGACCCGCTCCATGGTGATCTCCACATAGCCGCCGGCGGCCAGGCGCTCGAGGTGGTGCCGGGCGACGTTCGGGTGGAGGGAGAAGTGGGCGGCCACCTCGGAGGCCGTGGCACCGGGATTGGAGCGGACGAACAGGTAGATTTCGCGGCGCGTGGGGTCGCCGAAGGCCGAGGTGACCGCGGTCACCGCCGCGGCGAACTGGCTGTCCGAGTCCGAGGTGACGACGGCCGCGGAACTGTCCGGGTCGAGCTGCACGTCCCCTAGTGTACCGGTGACGCCCATTTCGCCTCAGGAGAGTCCCCATGTCCATCGACGAGTCGCAGGTCGCAGCCACGGTCGCCCACGTGGTCGACCCCGAACTGCGCCTCACGCTGGGGGAGCTGGGCATGGTCGGCCGCATCCAGACGAAGCGCCGGAAGGCGATGGTCCAGCTGGCCCTGCCGGTGGCCCTGTACCCCCAGATCGACGAGCTCGAGGCCCGGGTCCGGGCGGCGGTCGCCGCCCTGGGCGGGGTCGACGAGGTCCTGGTCGACACCGAGGTCATGGACGAGGAGAGCCGGGCCCGCCTGCGGATGCTCCTGCGGGGCGACGCCGTCGACGGCGGGGTCATGCACGCCGCCGACGACGGGCACGGCCACGACCACGGGGGCGGTGGGTCCCTCGGACACGAGGAGGGACGCCCCAACAAGTTCATGGAGCCCCGGTCGAAGACCCGGATCCTCGGGATCTCTTCGGGCAAGGGCGGGGTGGGCAAGTCCTCGGTGACGGTCAACCTGGCCGTCGCATTGACCCGGGCCGGCTACGACGTGGGCATTCTCGACGCCGACGTGTACGGGTTCTCGGTGCCCAAGATGCTCGGCATCCGCACCGACCCGCTCATCATCGGCGACCTGGTGGTGCCGCCCACGGCCCACGGGGTCCGGTGCCTGTCCATGGGGTTCTTCGTGGCCGACGACACCCCGGTCATCTGGCGGGGCCCCATGCTGCACAAGGCACTCGAGCAGTTCCTGGTCGACGCCTACTGGGGCGAGCCCGACTTCCTGCTCATCGACATGCCGCCCGGCACGGGTGACGTGACGCTGTCGCTCGGCCAGTACCTCACCAAGACCGAGGTCTTCGTCGTCACCACGCCGCAGGCCGCCGCCCAGCGGGTGGCCCAGCGCTCGGCGTACGCGGCACGGAAGCTGAAGCTGGCCGTCCGCGGCGTCATCGAGAACATGAGCTGGTTCACGGGCGACGACGGCACCCGCTACGAGCTGTTCGGGAGCGGGGGAGGCCAGCAGCTGTCCGAGGACCTCGGCGTCCCATTGCTCGGGAGGATCCCCCTGGTGCCCGAGCTACGCGAAGGTGGTGACGAGGGCGTGCCGATCGTCGTCTCCGACCCGGATGGCGAAGCCGCCGCCGTGTTCACCCAGCTGGCCGCCACCATCGCCGGACTCGGCCCGGCACGCGTCTACCGCCGGGAGCTGACGGTCCGGTAGGTCCGGTCGTCCGGTAGGTCCGGTCGTCGACCGCCGGCTCGTGTCGCCGAGCCGTCGCATCAGCGAGTTCCGGAGGGACCGGGGGCGCGTTGAGCCCCGGAGGCGCGACCGGCCCTGCGCGATGGCGGGCCCTGGGGGGGCGCCGCCCCACGAGTGCCCCCCGTGCCTCGACGCGGGCCAGCGACCTGACGACGCACGTGGTCGGGATCGAGATGCCGGTGGCGATCCCGTCGGCGGTCGACGGCATCGGCGGATGCGCCAGGAGCCGATCGGGGTGGGCCCACCTCGAACGGGTGGGCGTGGGCGACGGCTCCCGGTACGTGGCCGCAGCGTTCGATGACCCTCGGCTGCGCCTCCTCGACGTCCGCGCGCTCGTTCGGGCTTCGACCCGGACGGCGGAAGCGGAGCAGCCGGCAGGACGGCAGGCGGACGTGTCGGTGGACCGGGTCCCGTCAGCCCCACTCACCGCGGGTGCGGGGCATGCCGCTCGCCCCATCGGAACCGGGCGCGACCCCGAGCACCTGGTGCACGGCGATGCCGCCGTCGTCGAACCCGAGGGCCGAGCCAGCCATGTAGAGGCGCCAGATGTCTGCCCGGGCCCGCCCGACCAGGGCCACGGCCTCGTCCCAGTGGGCCTCGAGGTTGGCCACCCAGCAGTGGAGCGTGCGGGAGTAGTGCTCGCGCAGTGACTCGACATCGCGCACCTCGAACCCGGCCCGCTCCATCGCCAGGAGTACCTCCCCCACGTCGATCAGCTCGCCGTCCGGGAAGACATAGCGGCCGATGAAGGTGCGCGGGCCGAGGCGCGAGCCGCCCGGTGACGAGATGGCGTGGTTGAGGAGGCGCCCGGTGGGAGTCAGCAGCTGGCGCAGCAGCGAGAAGTACTGGGTCGTGCGTTCGGTCCCGACGTGCTCGAACATCCCGATGGACGAGATGGCGTCGAACTGCTCGTCCCGCAGGTCCCGGTAGTCCTGGTACCGGATCTCCACGGCGTCCTCCAGGCCTTCGGCGCGCACCCGCTCCTTCGCTTTGTCCACCTGCTCGTGACTGAGGGCGACGCCGACCACACGGGCCCCGTGATGGCGGGCGGCATGGATCGCCATCGACCCCCAGCCGCATCCCACGTCCAGGAGACGCGCTCCGGGGCGTTCGTCGAGTCCGAGCTTCCGACAGATCAGCTCGTATTTGGCCGCCTGCGCCTCCTCGAGCGTGGTGGCCGCGGTGACGAACCGTGCACAGGAGTAGGTCCAGCTCGGCCCGAGCACCAGCTCGTAGAAGTCGTTGCCGACGTCGTAGTGGTGGGAGACGGCACGGGCGTCACGCGCCGCGGAGTGGATCCGGCCGGGGGGCCGGCTCTCCTCGGGTGGGGGTGGGAGGGGAGCCCCGAGTGCGCCGAGCCGGCGTGCGGCCCGGACGGTCGCCACGATGGCCCGGGCGTCGACATGGCGCAGGTCGGCGGGCGACGCGTCCCGCAGCGCGGCGAGGACCTCGAAGACGTCGCCGTCGATGGAGAGGTCACCGGCCACGAACGCCCGGGAGATACCGAGCTCCCCCGGGGCCCAGGCCATACGTCGGAGCGCGTCGGGGGAGTGGACACCCACGGTTCCGACGGCGTCCTCGGGACCGACGCTGCTCCCGTCCCAGAAGACGAACCGGATCCGTGCCCCGTGGCCGACGAACGCGGTCAGCACCGGGGCGAGCGCGGACGCCGCGGTCCGCAGTGGTGGGCCGCCCGGCGCGGCGGGTCGGGGGCCCGGAAGGGCGCTGCGGCTCGGAACTGCATCCTCACGGATGACCATGACGACCTCCTCGACCAGTGCCCCACTCCGTTGGCGTGCAGTGTATGGCGCGCGCCCAGGACGCCCAACGGGTGGAGCGTCGCATGGGGTCCTCGGGCGCGCCGTTGGGTCGTCGAACGGTGGACCCGGGCCGATGCACGTCGATCGGACATGCCCGTCCTCGGCGCTCTCGGGTCGGGGGTGGTGCCATGCTGGTCACCGTGAAGACGCTCCTGAACATCCTCTGGCTCGTCCTGTGCGGGTTGTGGCTCGCCATCGGCTATGTCGTCGCCGGTGTGGTGATGTGCATCCTGATCATCACCATCCCGTTCGGTGTCGCCAGCTTCCGGCTTGCGGCGTTCACGCTCTGGCCGTTCGGCAGGACGCTGGTGCCGCGACCCGATGCCGGAGCGCCGTCCTTCATCGGGAACGTCCTGTGGTTCCTGCTCGCCGGCCTATGGATGGCGATCGCCCACATCGTCACCGGCATACTGCTCTGCCTGACCATCATCGGCATTCCGCTGGGGGTCGCCGACTTCAAGCTCGCCGCCGCGGCGATCGCCCCGTTGGGCAAGGACATCGTGTCGACCGACGATCCGCGCGCCTTCTACCGGAGCTGACCCACGAGGGCGTCGTGCCCCTCCGTGGTCGAGTCCCGCCGGGACGGTGTCCCACGGGGTGCCGATGCCCTGATCGTGGGCCGACGGCCGGTAGCACTACCGGCGTGATCTGGTCGGCGTCACCGGAGCGGGCCGTCATCTCGGCGTCCCTCAAGGCGAGCCGTCCTCGCCGTCGGCGCGGCACCCTGCCGGGTGGTGGTGCCGTCCGGCGCGAGGTGACCACCCCCGATCCGACTGGACCCCTCATGACGACCATCAGCCGGTGGTGCGTAATGAATTCCGCTGGCGACTCGTTGAACACGGCATGCATGGCGTCGCTCCGGCACGGGGTGCCGACAGGTATCGGGCTCGGACCTGGTCGCATCGGGCCCGACCCGACCGTTCGACCGGATCACGTGCGCATCGTCGCCGGGACCCGGGCGGTCCGGTCGGACGAGGGGCCTGTCCCACGACAGCCAGCCCATCGGCGAGGTCGGCAACAGCAGTTGCACTACCAGAAGGGACCGAAGCGTGACACGATGGCAGCCATGAGCAGGGGCACCCGGAGGTTCGGCGCGAGATGGCTGGTGGCTGCGTGCTGCGTGATCGTCGTGGCCTCGTCGTCCGCCGCGCTGCCGACGGCGGAGGCGGTCGTCGTGCCCCGGGGGCCGGTTGACGGCGGCGGGCAGCCCGCCCCGTTCGTGGGCACCAGCAGTGCCACGCGCGGTGGGCTCGGGACCTCCACCTCCCTCGACTGGGCCGGATTCGCGGTGACGGGCCCACGGGTGACCGGCGTCGCAGGCTCGTGGAGCGAGCCCTCGGTCGTCTGCCCGGGCAACAAGGTGCAGCAGTCGGCCTTCTGGGTCGGTATCGACGGCTTCTCGTCGAGCGACCCCACCGTGCAGCAGGTCGGAACGGACGCCGACTGCACCAAGTCGAAGAAGCACGTCCCCGGGGGCCCCGTCTACTACGCGTGGTTCGAGCTGTACCCGGCAGCCCTGGTAGTCCTGAACCCGGCGACCTACCCGGTGAGGCCCGGGGACGCACTCTCGGCGAGCGTCACGGTCGCCGGCGGGAGCTACGTCCTCGCCATCGCCGACGCCGCCCACTGGACCTTCTCGACCACACAGGTCGCGGCGAGTCCACCGCCACTCAATTCGTCAGCCGAATGGATCACGGAAGCGCCGACCGCGTGCTCGTCCGGCAAGTGCAAGGCGCTTCCGCTGGCCGACTTCGGCTCGGTCGCCTTCAGCGGTGCGTCGGTGAACGGGCTGCCCGTGAATGGGGTCGGCCTCGCCGACCACCTGATCACGATGACGAAGAACAAGAAGGGCTCGATTCTCAAGGCGTCCACATCGCCGCTCGACGGCGCGGGCCACGCGTTCACAGTCACGTGGCAGTCGAACTGATCTGACCGCGGGTCGTCCGGCGCCGCACGGCACGGGGCCCGACCGCCCGCATGACGGATGCGGGGCGAGCGGGCCCAGGCGGGGTCAGAAGCGGCCGTTGACCCCGATGCCGACGGGGAGCTTCGCTGGATCCCAGCCCAGCAGGACGACCGCCTGGGAGAAGGCGAAGCGGTCAGTCATGCCGGCCACGTAGGCAACTGCGGCGTGCACGGCGCCGGGCTCGCCTCCACTCAGACCGGTATCGGCGGGACCGGTGCCCGGGATCAGATGCGGCCGGTCGCCGAAGTGCTCGACCAGTGCCTGCAGCACCCCGACCACGGCCTCGCCCTGGGTCACCGAGCTCGGACGCAGGTAGATGTGCTCGTAGTTGCTCGCCCGGAAGGCGGCGAGCGCCTCCGCCTGGGCGTCGGCCATGCCGATCCGCCCCGTCGCCAGGATGGTGGAGACCATGGCGTCGATGAACGTGCCGAGCTGCCGGCCCCGTCGGTCTCCGCACCGTTCGCGGACGACGGGCGGGAGCGCGGCAGGCGTCACGATGCCGCTCCGCACCGCGTCCTCGAAGTCGTGGCACACGTAGGCGATCCGGTCGGCCCAGCTCACCACCTCGCCCTCGGGCGTCGACGGGGCCGGACGGGACCACGAATGGTTGCGGATCCCGTCCAGGGTCTCGTCGCACAGGTTGAGCGAGGCAAGCGACACGTCGGCCCCCCACGGCGCGTGGTCGAAGCCACCGTCGACGTAGGGCGTCAGAGCGTCCTCGCTGGCGTGCCCACCGGGCCCGTGCCCGCAGTCGTGGCCGAGTGCGATCGCCTCGGTCAGGGCGACGTTCAGGCGGCACGCCCTGGCGATGCCCACCGCCACCTGCGCGACCTCGAGCGCGTGGGTCAGCCGGGTCCGCTGGTGGTCGTCGGGGAACACGAAGACCTGGGTCTTGCCGGCCAACCGTCGGAACGACGGTGCGTGCAGGATCCGGTCGCGGTCGCGCTCGAAGCAGGTGCGCCAGGGATCGGGCTCCTCGCCGCGTTCGCGGTTCCCGGCCCCGGTGGACCGGGTGGCACCCGGGGCGAGCTGCGCCGCCTCGAGCTCCTCCCGGGCCTGCCGGTCGAACCCCTGGGCAGGCAGGGCGGCACCCGTCGTGGAACGGCTGTCGTGGTGGGCCAGCGTGACCCCGTCGGCACCGTGGCCGGCCATCGTCGCCGCCCATCTGCGGTTCCGCTCGGTCTCGCCGGGGCGGTCGCCGGTCGCCGCGTCGGGTGTCTCGCCTTCCATACCGCCAGTGTGCCCCACGGGTGCGACGGCGGGTAGGCGGCGGCGGATGTGCGGCGGCGGGCCCGTGGCGGCGGGACGGACAGGCCCCGGGGGGCTGTATCGTCAGGGTTACCGGGCGGTCCCACCGACCGCCGGGATCGAGAGGAGCGTGCCAGGTGGACGTACGTATCGGGATCGTGCAATCGATGAAGGAGCTCGACATCGAGCTGCCCGACGATGCTGACCGAGACAAGGTCCTGGCCGACATCGAGGAGGCGCTCGGCGAGGAGGGCAAGATCCTCTGGCTGACCGACCGCAAGGGCCGCCAGGTAGGAGTGCCCGTCGGCAAGATCGCCTATATCGAGCTGGACCCGCCGGTCACCGACCGCCGGGTCGGCTTCGGGATCTCCTGATTCGACGCCGTCGCGCACCGCGGTCGGCCGTCGTGCAACGGGGGTGCCGTGGCCGCTGACCCACTGACGCCGCTGCTCGATCGCAAGCTCGTGTTCGTCACGGGCAAGGGCGGCACCGGCAAGACCACGGTCGCCTCGGCGTTGGCCCTCCTGGCCACGTCCCGGGGCAAGAAGGTCCTCATCTGTGAGATCGACGCCAAGGGCGAACTGGCCGGCTACTACGAGGCCCCGCCCACCGGCTTCAAGGAGAAGGAGGTCCAGCCAAACCTCTTCGCCATGACCATGGATACGGAGGCGTCGCTCCGTGAGTACCTGAAGCTCCAGCTGCGGATCCCCATCGTGGGCCGGATCGGGCCGGTGGCCAAGGCCTTCGACTTCCTGGCCACCGCCGCCCCCGGCGTCCGGGAGATCCTGACCGTCGGCAAGCTCTGCTTCGAGGTCCGGGACAAGGACTGGGACATGGTCGTCGTCGACGCCCCTGCCTCGGGGCACATCGTGGGGCAGCTGGCCGCCCCTCAGGCGGTCAACGGACTGGTCAAGGTGGGGCTGATCCGGACCCAGACCGACTGGATGCTCGAGATGCTGTCGGACCCGGTGATCACCGGGCTGCTCGCCGTGTGCACCCCTGAGGAGATGCCGGTCACCGAGACCATCGAACTGGCGGTCCGCGTCCGCGAGCAGACCACCGTGCAGCTCGCCGGGGTGGTGGTGAACCGGGTCCTGCCCGAACTGTTCGGTCGCCAGGAGGAGGCCGTGTTCGATGCGCTGGCCGCGCCGGGGCCGTTGACCGCGCTCGACGAGCTGGTCGACGGCGACGCCGCTCCCGTCCTCGATGCGGCCCGGCTGGCGGTCACCATGCGCCGGACGCGCACCACGCACCTCGAACGACTGCGTGCCGGGATCGACCCGACGGTGCCGCTCCTCTACCTGCCGTTCCTGTTCACGCGGTCCCACGGGCTCCGGACGACCCGGCAGGTGGCCGAGTCCCTCGGCGAGGAGTTGGGGTACTGATGGCGGCCCGTCCCACGAAGGCGATGGCGAAGGCGAAAGCGAAGGCGACGGACGCCGACGCCCCGGCCCCGACCATGGACAGCCTGCTCGCCACCAAGGAGATCGTGGTCGCCTGCGGCCCCGGTGGGGTGGGCAAGACGACGACGGCGGCCGCATCCGCCCTGATGGCCGCAGTCAACCACGGCTCCAAGGTCCTGGTCCTCACTGTCGACCCGGCCAAGCGACTCGCCAATGCCCTCGGGCTCGACGGCATCGGCAACACCGAGCACAAGGTGCCGGCGTCGGCGTTCAAGGCGGCGGGGGTGAAGCCCCGGGGCGAGCTGTGGGCGGCGATGCTCGACACCAAGGAGTCGTGGGACTCGCTGATCGGACACCACGCGCCCGACGAGCAGACGCGTGATGAGATCCTGGCGAACCCGCTCTACCAGAACATCAGCGGCCGGTTCATCCAGAGCCACGACTACATCGCCATGGAGCGGCTCTACGAGATCCACCTGTCGGCCGAGTACGACCTGATCGTGGTCGACACGCCGCCGACCCGGAACGCCCTCGACTTCCTCGACGCCCCCGAGCGGCTGGCCGACTTCTTCTCGTCGAGGCTGCTGCGATGGCTGATCGTGCCCTACCGCTCGAAGCTGGTGAACGTGGCCACCAAGCCCTTCTACCAGATCAGCGACCGGATCCTCGGCACGGAGTTCATGTCCGACATCTCCGAGTTCTTCATCCTCTTCCAGACGATGTACGACGGGTTCGTCGAGCGGTCGAAAGCGGTGGGCCGCCTGTTGTCCGACCGTCGGACCACCTTCGTGGTGGTCTCCACGCTCGAGGCGACCCCGCTGCGCGAGGCCGAGTTCTTCGCCGAGCAGCTGACCGCCCGCAAACTCCACCTGGGCGCCATTGTCCTCAACAAGGTCCTGCCCGACTACCTCCAGGGCCGTGCCGGGGCAAAGGTGGCCGAGGCCATGAAGGACCGGGCCGAGGACCTGGCCGCCGAGCTCGCCCCGGTCGTGGGTGCCGGGGACGCCGCCCTGGGCGATCCGGCCCAGATCGCCCGGGTGCTCACCGAGGTGGCCGACAGCTACCTCAACTTCCAGGTGGTCGCCCTGCGCGAGATGGAGGAACGGGCGACCCTGGCCGTCACCCCCGACGTACTGGCGACCGCCCCGTTCTTCGACACCGACATCTACGACCTCAAGGGCCTGCTCCGGCTGGGCGAACAGATCTGGGAGTGACGCGCCGGCGCCGGCACCTGGACCGACCCCGGGACCCGGCGAGTCGCCGTACGATGCGGGGGTGACCGACATCGTCGAGCCGTCCCTCGAGGCCTACGCCACCGAGCACACGACCGCACCGCCCGACTACCTCGAGGCGCTGGCTGGCGAGCTCCTGGTGACCCTCGACCACCCGCACATGATGGTCGGGCGGCTCGAGGGCCGCTACCTGGAGATGCTCGTGTTCGCGCTGGCCGCCACCTCGGTGCTCGAGGTCGGGACGTTCGGCGGCTATTCGGCGCTCGCCATGGCGGCCGGGCTCGCCCCCGGCGGCCGGATCGTCACCTGTGAGATCGCCCCCGAGCACGCCGCCTTCGCCCGCCGCCACATCGCGGCGAGCCCCTTCGCCGATCGGATCGAGGTCATCGAGGGACCCGCCCTCGACACCATCGCCACGCTGCCGGGGCCATTCGACCTGGTGTTCCTCGACGCGGACAAGGCCGGCTACCGCGCCTACTACGAGGCGGTACTCCCGAAGCTCGCCCCCCGGGGCCTGATCGCCGCCGACAACACCCTGTGGTCCGGGCGCATCCTTGACCCTGCGGACACCACCACCGACACGGTCGCGCTGCGGCAGTTCAACGACTTCCTGGCGACCGACCCCCGCGTGGTCGTGGTCCAGACCACCGTGCGCGACGGGGTCACCCTGGTCCGCAGGGCCGACTGACCTACCCCCGACCTGCCGCCGACCACCTCCGACCACCGGCGCACCGCCGGCCCCGAAAGGATCGAACACCAGCGTGCTGGACTACCACCTCCACCTGTGGCCCCACAGCCAGAGCGACGCCCAGACCACCGTGGAGCAGGTGGCGGCGTACTGCGAGTTGGCCGAGTCCCGTGGGATCACCGAGATCGCCGTGACCGAGCACCTCTTCCGGTTCACGCAGGCCAAGGATCGCCTCGGCGGCTTCTGGGACGACCTGCCCGGCGATGCGCTGCGCCCGGGAATGGCTGCGTACTGGGACCACCACGCCCGGGTGGACCTCGACGACTACGTGGAGGTCGTCGAGGCGGTCAAGGCCGCCGGGCTACCGGTCGTGCTCGGCCTCGAGGTCGACTACTACCAGGACCGGATGGAGGACGTTGCCGACTTGCTCGAGGGCTACCCGTTCGACGTGCTGCTCGGCTCCGTGCACTGGCTCGGGACCTGGCGATTCGACGTCTTGTCCGACCCCCAGGTACTGGCCGAGTGGGACCACCGGCTGATCGACCAGGTGTGGGACGAGTACACCCGTGCCCTCGAGGAGCTCGCCGCCTCCGGCGTGTGCGACGTCCTCGCCCACCCCGACTTGGTGAAGATCGCCGGTCGGGTGCCCGACGTGCCCGACGAGTTCTACGACCGGATCACCGAGGCGGCGGTGCGATCGGGAATGGCCGCCGAAGTGTCCTCGGCCGGATGGCGCAAGCCGGTGGGCGAGGAGTACCCGGCACCCCCGCTGCTCCGGCGCTTCGTCGCCCAGGGCGTGCCCCTCACCACCGCGTCGGACGCCCACGCTCTGCCCGACGTGGCCGAGCGGGCGGATGACCTGCGAGGGCTGTTGACCGCCGCCGGCGTCGACACGTTGCGCGGCTACCGCCGGCGTGCGCCACAGGACGTGCCGGTAGCCCCCGGCCCGCCGCCGGCGGACGACCAGGGACCGACGGGGGCCTGACGGTGGCGACCCCGGCCGAGCTCGCCTTCGAGCGCACCAACCTCGACGACGACCAGCTCGCCCACCTGCAGCGGCTCCTCGGTACCTGGGGCATCCTGGCTGACCTGTCCTTCTCGGACCTCGTGCTGATGGCGCCGATGGCGCCCGATCCGGGTGATCCCCGCCCGACCGGTCTCGAGCTGGTCATCCTCGGCCAGATGCGGCCGTCGAACAGCTCGACGGTGGTCGAGCACGACCTCGTGGGCCAGACCGTGGACGTCGACCTGTGGCCCCTCGTGGTGCTGGCGTTCGAGTCCGGGGAGTCGGCGCGGGGCGAGATGGTGCTCGAGCCGGGCGGCGAGCCGGTCCGCCTGCACTGCATCCCGGTCCGGTGCGAGGGGGAGACGGTGGCGGTGCTGGCGCGGATGTCGGCCGGCGCCGGCCGGCGGCCCGGGCACCTGGAGCGCACCTACCGGGACGTGTTCAACCGGTTCGCCATCATGCTGTCCGAAGGGGCGTTCCCGTTCCCGAGCGAGGAGGTGGCGACCGAGGAGGCGCCCCGGGTCGGCGATGGCGTCGTCCTGGTCGACGAGGAGGGGCGGGTCCGGTACGCATCCCCCAACGCCACCAACGCCCTCCACCGCATGGGTATGTACTCGCAGATCGAGGGTCGACGGCTCACCGACCTGGGCATCGAGGAGTCGGCCATCGAGTGGGCCCTGGCCTCGGCGCTGCCGGTGGTGGAGGAGGTCGAGCGGCGTCCCGACGTGACCGTGCTCCTGCACTGCATCCCGCTGATCCAGGCGGAGGACGTGACCGGGTGCATCGTCCTGCTCCGGGACGTGACCGACGTCCGCCGCCTCGACCGTCTGCTCCTCTCCAAGGACGCAGCCATCCGCGAGGTGCACCACCGGGTGAAGAACAACCTCCAGACGATTTCGGCTCTGCTTCGGCTCCAGGCCAGACGGCTGCCCCCGGGCGGCGGGCGCGTCGCGCTCTTCGAGGCCGAGCGCCGGGTGCGGTCGATCGCCATCGTCCACGAGATCCTGTCCCGCGAGCCGAGCGACCAGGTCCCCTTCGACGAGATCGTGACGTCGCTGATCCGGATGGCCAAGGACTCGGTGGTGTCGCGGCACCTCACCTTCGAGGTGACCGGTGCCCTGGGCGAGGTGCCGGCCGACGTGGCCACACCGCTGGCCGTCGTCCTGGCCGAGCTGGTGCAGAACGCCATCGAGCACGCCTTCCTCGACTTCGAGGCGGAGGGGGAGGAAGACGGGACGGCCGGGACGACTGCGGACCGGGACCACACGGGAACGATCCGAGTCGATCTGCAGGCGGAGGGCGGCTTGCTTCGGGTCGAGGTCCTCGACGACGGGTCCGGACTGCCGGAGGGATTCGACATCGACGAGAGCCAGAGCCTCGGGCTGTCGATCGTCCGGGACCTGGTCCGCAGCCAGCTCGACGGGACGATCACCATGCGCAACCGGGCGGGCGACGGGGAAGGCGCGAGGGGCACCCTCGTGGCCATCGAGCTACCGGCCCGGGACCCGCTGCCGATCGGCCAGTAGCAGCCGATCGGTCAGCACGGCCCGGCCGGCACGGCTGACGGCGCTGCTTGCGGTCGACTCCGGGTCGAACTCGGGTGGGGGAGCGGCTCAGGAGGCCCGACGACGGGCGGCCAGCCAGGCCTTGCGGAGTTTGCGGCGCTCCTCCTCCGAGGTGGCACCCCACACGCCCGACTCCTGATTCGTGGCGAGGGCGAAGTCGAGGCAGGTCTCCTGGACCTCACAACTGCGGCACACCCGCTTCGCCGACTCGATCTGGTCGACAGCGGGGCCGGTGGTCCCGATGGGGAAGAACAGATCGGGCTCGGTGCTCCGACAGGCCGCGAACTGCCTCCAGTCGCCTTCGTCCCACTCGACCGTGCGATTCCACATGAGGGCCACGCTGATTCCTCCACATCATCAGTCCGGATTACCCTCTTGTGATTTGTTTCACAAAGCTCGGCGCTAAGGGTGTCACCGGCCGTTCAGGGTGCGTTCACTAGAGTATCCAGCGGACCCCACGCTTGCAAGCACTTTTTGGGCCCCCGACGAGGGATTTGATACAGAACTCCCGAAGTCGCGTCAGGTGTTGGGAGGAGCGCGAAGCGTGAGCGGACGGACGGCGGTGCAGGCCCACAGGGGGAGTCCGGACCCGGCAACGGGCATCAGGGAGAACACCCTCGAGGCGTTCGGGCGCGCCCGGGCGCTCAGCGCGGACGGCGTGGAGCTCGACGTCCGGCTGACCGCCGACGGTGGGCTGGCCGTTCACCACGACCCGGTGATCCACGGGGTGGGGGCGATCCACGAACTGGCCACGGCCGACCTGCCGGACCACGTTCCGCTCCTGGCCGACGCCCTCCGGGCCTGCGCCGGACTGGTCGTGAACATCGAGGTGAAGAACCTGCCGACGGAGCCGGCGTTCGACCCGTCCGACCGTTGCGCCCGGGACGTGGTGGACCTCGTGGAGGGGGCCGGGCTCCAGGAGTCGGTCATCATCTCCTCATTCTGGGCAGGGGCGCTGTCCGCCGTGCGGGCCTCCGGATCCGTCATCCGGACGGGGCTGCTGGTGATCTCGGCATTCGACCCCGTGACGGCCGTCACCGGGGCGGTGGACCTCGGGTGCGCCGCAGTCCACCTGCCGATCGCCCTGGTGTCCGGGGCCACCGTGGACGTGGCCCACGATGCCGGGCTGGTCGTGGCCGCCTGGACCGTGGCCGACGAAGGTGCCCTGGTAACCGTGCTCGGCGCCGGCGTGGACACAATCGTGACCGACGACGTGGCCCTGGTCCGCAGGGCCGTCGACGCCGGTTGACGCGAGGGGCTCACGTGAGGGTCGGGCGCGTCGGCCTGGATCGACGGGCCCCTGAGGACCCGGCCGGCGCCCCGATCGGGTTGCCGGACCCCCCGATCGGGGGCGTCCTGACCAGGGACGGTGCCCCGATTGGTCGAACCGGTCGGTTTTCGTCAACAATGCACGGCTATGAACGTCGTCGTCTGTGTAAAGCAGATCCCCGACCCCGCCGCTCCGCCGGCGCTCGATCCGGGATCGAAGAACCTTGTC
>JADGOH010000033.1 GCA_017883025.1 Acidimicrobiales bacterium | reverse complement strand
TGTTCTACGAGAGCGGCCTGTCGATCAACGTCATGTACGCCATCGACGGCGACGACCCCAAGAAGAAGCGGGCGGTCGGGTTCAAGCTGTCGATGGGGATGGAGGTGCCCGAGGAGCTGGCCTCGCGGTTCAAGTTCGCCACCCAGAAGTCCAAGCTGGCCGGCACCATCCGCGGCTCGTACTTCGTGATCAAGGGCGAGCACTGACCTCGAGGTCGGGCCCGTCAGGTGGGAGGCGCGAGCACGAAGCCGTGACCGACGCAGGTCGACGGGAAGCTCACGACGGTGCTGTCGGGACAGGTCGTGCCGGCGTAGGTCACCGGCACCGGGCCGGCGGAGGTGACCACGGTGCCCGTCGCCCCGGTGAAGTCGGCGCCCGTCAGGTCTGCGTTCCCGACGATGAGCCCGCTGAGGTTCGCGCCGTGGAACGTGGTGCCGGTGAGATCGCCGCTGAGGTGTGCGCCGTGCAGATCGGCGCCGTCGAGGTCGGTATGCGCGAGGTCGCTGAGCCAGTAGCCCGCAAGGTCGGCCGTCGGGCCTACGAGCGTGCCGCCGCTCAGGTGCCACGGGGCGGGAAGGCCGGTCGGCGTGCCCCAGAGGCCCACCCCCGTGAGGTTCGTCAACGTGGCGCCCGTCAGGTCGGTCCCGTCGATGCGGGTTCGGACCAGGACGGTACCCGTGAGGTCGGCACCGCTCAGGTCTGCCGCACTGAGGTCGGCGTCGGTCAGGTCGAGCCCGGCGAGGTCGGCCCCGTGCAGCGAGGCACCCTGGAGCGTCGCGGTCGGGCCAACCAGGTAGCCGTCGACGAGTGCTGCGCCCGCCGGCAGCGACGGCGTACCGGTCAGCCCGCCCCCGCCATAGCCGCGCACGGTCGCGAACGAGGCGCCGGACACGCTGGCATTCGTGAGGTCGCTGGAGATCGCGATGCCGCCCGTGTTCGCGGCGCCGGTGAACACCGCTCCGTCGAGATCTGTGCCGTGAAGGTTCGTGTTGCCGATGCTGGCGGCTGCGAAGTTGACCCCGGAGGCGTTCGCGCCGGACAGATCTGCGTCGAGCAGCCAGGCGCCCGTCAGGTCGAGCCCGTGCAGGTCGCTGCCGTGCAGGTCGACGCTCTCGAGGTACACCCGTGGGGCGATGAGCGCGCCGCCGACCACGGCCCACCGCGGGGGGAGTGATGCAGGGACGCCGACCAGGCCCGTCGCCCGGACGTAGGCGAACGACGAGGCGTTGGTCGTCGTCGCTCCAGCGAACATGGCGCCGGCGACGTTGGCGCCCGTCAGCTTGGCCCCGGTGAGGTCGACGCCGAGGGTCGCGCCGTGGAGGTCGGCGCCGGAGAGGTCGGCCTCGACGAAGCTCGTGCCCGTGAAGTCGAGGCCGTGGAGATCGGCGCCGTGCAGGTCGGCGCCCGGGCCGACGAGGTTCCCACCCACGAGCCGCCAGCCGGTCGGCAGCACCGGGGCGCCGGTGATCGCAGTCCCCCGCACGCCCGTGAGGGACGCGCCGTGGAGGTCGGTGCCGATCAAGGTGGCGTGGGCGAGGATCGTGCCCTTCAGCGTTGCGCCGGTGAGGTTGGCGTGGGAGAGGACCGCGCCGGTGAGGTCGACACCGGTGAGGTCGACTCCGGCGAGGGAGAGCTTCGTCAGGTCGAGGCCCGACAGGTCGGCACCCACGGGCACGACGACCCCAGGGCCGAGGAGCCGCTGGCCGATCACGGCGTAGCCGGCCGGCAGCTTGGCTGCGGTTCCCACGAGGCCGGCACCGGTGGTGCGGCTCATGGTGCCGCGGAGGTCGGCTCCTGTGATCGTGGCTCCGTCGAGCGTGGCCCCGTCGAGCGTGGTGCCGGTGAGCAGGGCGTTGGTGAGGTCGGCGTCGGTGAGGTCGGCGCTCGCGAGAGACAGACCCCGCAGGTCGGCGCCGTGCAGGTCGGCGCCGTGCAGGTCGGCGCCCAGTCCGACGAGGTAGCCGTTGACGAACGACCACCCCGTCGGGAGGGTCGCGGGGCCGCCCGTGATCCCGCCCGAGGTGATGCCGGCGAGCGTGACGTGGTCGAGGGCCACCCCGGTGAGATCGCAGCCGGTCAGCGTCTGCGCCCCGAGCACGACGTTGGCGGTGACGAGCTGGCCGTCGCACAGGGTGACGCCGAGGTCGGTGGCCGCGGGGGTGCCGATGATGCCCTTCGAGCTCATGCCGTTGAACAGGACACCGGTGAGGTTGGCGCCGGGCAGCTTCGTGCCCACCAACTTCGCACCCATGAGGTTGGCGCCGGTGAGGTTCGCCCCCGTGAGGTCGGCACCGCTGAGGTCGGCACCGGCCAGGAACGCGCCGGACAGGTCGGCGCCGGCGAAGGAGACGTTGACGAACGACAGGTTCTGGAGGTAGGCGTGCTGCAGGTTGGCGCCGTGGAGGTCGACGCCGTCGAGCACCGGCGAGCCGTAGGCGCCGCTGTCGTATCCGATCAGGTAGCCATCGGCGATCGTCCAGAGGTACGGGAGCGACGCCGGGGCGCCGACGAGCCCTCCGCTCGTGACACCGCCCATCGTGGCGCTGCCGAGATTGGCGCCGGCCAGGTTGGCCCCGGTGATCGTGGCACGCTCGAACTTGGCGTTCGTGAAGTCGGTGCCCGCCAGGTTGGCGCCGGCGAGGTCGGCGTACTGCAGGTTGATGCTCTTGAGCGACAGCCCGCTCAGGTCGGTGCCGTGCAGAACGGCCCCGGAGTCGTCCGTCCCCGGCGCGAGCAGGTAGCCGGACCGGATCAGGGCACCCGCCGGAAGCGCCGAAGGGGTGCCGATCAGCCCCCCCGTGGAGAGGCCGATGACCTTGGCGCCGCCGAGGTTCGTGCCGGCGATGGTCGCACCCGTCAGCGTCGCCGGGTAGGAGCTGCCGTCACCGAGCACCAGGGTGTCGAGGCGGGCGTTCGTGAGGGTGGCACCGGTGAGGTCGGCGCCGCTGAGGTTGGCACGGAGGGAGTCCCCCGTGAAGGTGGCGCCACGGAAGTTCGCACCCTGGGCGCTCGCGCCGGTGAACGAGGCGTTGGTGAAGTTGATGCCGTGGCCGTCGATGCCGTTGAGCACCGCGGAGACGTAGTTGAAGTTCGGCCCGAGGAAGTAGCCGCCCACCACGCGGACGTTCACCGAGATCGCCGCAGGGGTCCCGACGAGGGCGCCCGTCTGCATCGCCACCATGCTGGCGCCGGTGAAGGTCGCTCCGCTGATGGTCGCCTGGTAGAGCTGGACCCGGGTGAGGTTGGCGGACGTGAGGTTGGCGCCCGTCAGGTCGGCCGACGAGAGGTTGGCATCGGTGAGGTCCACGCTGTTCAGCGCGGCGCCGGCGAGGTGCGCCGATTGGAGCAGCACCCCTGGCGCGACGACGTAGCCGTTGACCACCTTCCGGCCGGTGCTCATCGCGGCCGGCGTCCCCGTGAGGCCGCTGCTCGTGACCTGGCTGAAGGTGACCCCCGTCAGGTTGGTGCCGGCGACGATGGCCCCCGTCAGGTTGCTCCCGGTCAGGTCGGCGCCGGCGAGCGAGGCGGAGGTGAGGTTGATGCTCCTCAGGTCGAGGTTGGTGAGGTTGGCGCCCGTGAGGTTCGCTCCCGTGAGGTCGGCGCTCCGGGTGACGATGTAGCCCCCGGCGATGGTGCCGTTGGTGAGGGAGGTGCTGCCGGTGATGCCGCCGGATCGGACACCGACGAGGGACGCCTGCGAGAGCGATGCGCCGCTCAGGTTCGCACCGGTGAAGGTCGGAGCGCGGAGGTCGCACGAGGTGAGGTTCGCGGCCGAGAGGTTGGCGTTGCTGAAGTCGGGCTGGGTGCCGAGCGAGGACTGGAGGCTGGCGCCGCTGAGGTTGGTGGCCGTGAACTTGGTCCTGGTGAGGACTGAGCTGGTGAGCGTGGCGCCGTGGGCGTCGGCTCCGGAGAGATCGGTGTCGGTGAGGTCGGCGCCGTCGAGCCGGCATCCGGCGAGGTGGGCGCCGGCGAGGTGGGCGCCGGCGAGGTGGGCGCTCGTGAACGAGCAGTGCCAGGGGTAGGTGGTCAGCTGGGCGCCGATGGTCGCGTTGGTGAGGTCGGCCCCGGTGAGGTCGACGCCATTCGCCTGGAACAAGCCGTCCGCCATCAGGGAGCCACCGGCGAGGTTCACGCGGGGGGCGAGCAGGTAGCCCGCCGAGACCATCACGCCGGTGTCGGACGATGCGGGGGTGCCGGTGACGGAGCCGCTCCTGACGCCGGCGAAGCTGGCGCCGGCCAGGTTCGAGCCGGCCACGTCGGCGCCGGCCAGCGTGGCGTTGTTCAGCGTCGCACCGTGGAGGTCGGCACCCGCCAGCCTGGTCCCGGTGAGGTTCGCCCCCGTGAGGTCGTCGCCGGCGAGGTTGCAGCCCACCAGCGACTTCCCGGCCAGGTTGGCCCCGGCGAGGTGGGCGCCGGCGCTGCCGAGCGGCGCCTTGCAATCGACGCCGGTGAGGCTGATCGTGCCCACGTCGAGGGTCGAGGCGACGCCAGGTGTGACCGGCCCCACGGTGACCGTGGTGATGCCGGAGCCGCTGACGACGACCCGGTACGCCAGGTGGTCGAGCCCCCCGAGCGAGAACGCGCCGCCGGCCGGGAGGTCCTGGGTGGTCACCGTCTCGCCATTGGTCAGGACCGCGGCGACGGTCACGGGAGTCGGCGTGGCCACGTGGCCCGTGATGGTCGACTGGTTGCTGAGGTTGGTGTTGACGCCGACGACCCCGGCGCCGTCGGTGAGGGTGATCACCGGCGCAGTCGCCGCGGTGCTCGTCGACCCCGAGTAGCGCGTGGTGTATCCCGGCAGGCTGAACCGCACCCGGTAGGTGCCGGTGTAGAGGCCGGTCAGGCTGTAGGCCCCCGTTCCCGCATCGCTGTTGGCCCAGGCGACCCGCGTGTTCGTGATGGTCGAGATGGCTTCGACGAACACGGTGCCGGCGGGGGCCCCGTTGGCGGTGACGGCGCCACTGATCGTGGCGGGCGCCGCCACCACGGCGTGGTCGATGGTCAGGGGGTGCGTGTGGTCGATGGCGACGTCGGTGGCGGTGGCCCACGAGGACTGGCCGGACCACCAGTCGTTGGCCTCGAAGCGGATCCGGTAGGTGCCGTCGTGGAGCTGGTTGCCGTCGAAGGAGTAGTGACCCGACACGTCGGTGACCGTCTCGGCGACGAGGGTGTTCGAGGTGCTCGAGAACGCCGACACCCGAATGCCGCTGGGGATGCCCGGGGGGACCGTCGTGCCCGGGGTCGTGGTCGTGCCCGGGATCGTGCTCGAGGGCGCGACCGAGGTGGACGTGGAGGTGGTGGAGGTCGTCGTCGTGATCGGTGTCGCGCTCACGGACACGACGCCGGACAGCACCACCGGGGCGCTGTTGCAGGCGGCGAGGAAGACCCCACCCACCAGCAGCGCGATGGCGATGCCCGCGATCCCTACAAGCCTTCGCACGTCTGTCCCACTCCCTCGCCCGACGCTTGCTCGGCGGGCCCACTTCGTCGCTGATCCGGCAGGACGGTACGGTACAGGGCCGCAACGACCATGACGAAGCGGGGTGTCTGCACCGCGCTACGTGGTGGTCGTCGGGCACCGAGGGATCCGAGAGGGAGTCGACATGCAGCGGAAGCTCGCGACGTGGCTGGGGGCCGCCGTCCTCGCGGTCGGGGCCTCGCTGCTCCTCGGGGCCTGCGGGCCGCCGCCCGTCACGCTGCGCGGCACCCTGTGGGTGGCCGGCACCGGCGTCCCCGCCGTCGGCGTCCAGGTCACCGTCTACGCCGACGCCACGCCGACGGTCGTGGCCCAGACCGCGACCGACGCGGCGGGCCAGTACAGCTTCGACGCGCAGGCTCTGCCCGCGGGCACCTACCGGATCCGCTTCTCCGACGCGCACTGGTGGTCGGGCGCCTCCAGTTGGGCGACGGCGACGCCGGTGACGGTCACGACGACCACCACAACGATCACCGGCGACACCCTCGTGCCCGACACCGGCTCGGTGTCGGGCACCGTCACGCAGGCGTCCGCCCCACTCGCCGGCGCGTCGGTGGCCGCCATCTCCGCCCTCACCGGTGGCACGGTGGCCACCACGTCGTCCGGTCCCGACGGCACCTACGCCTTCGGGACGCCGAGCGGCGGCTACGCATCCGGTGCCCTGCCCACGGGGAGCTACCGGATCCGCTTCTCCGCCCCGGGCTCGACCACCCGGTTCTCCGGGTCGATCGCCGACGCCGCGAACGCGCCCGTGGTCGCGGTCACGGCCGGTGCCTCGGTGAGCGGTGTCGACACCTCACTCGCCCCCGAGTCCCGCATCCTGGGCCACGTCCAGGCCGGTAGCCAGCCGGTGGGCGGCCTCCAGGTGGTCGCCCGCTCGGCTGCCACCGGAGACGTGGCCGTCACCGTGACAACCGGCGCCGATGGCAGCTTCGCGCTCACCGGTCTCGACGCCGAGGGCTACCGGCTCCAGGTCGTCGACCCGACCGGGGCGTATCGCACCCAGGCCTGGGGATCGACGAGCGCGTCGGTGGGCGCGAGCCCCGTCTTCACGCCCGCGGCGGGCGGGACCGTCGACGCCGGGGTCCAGCACCAGCTCGGGCGCGACTGTGACCCTGCGACCTTCGTCCCCGGGGTCGACCTCTCCGGCCGGAGCCTCGCGGGCGCCAAGCTGCAGGGCTGCAACCTGGCGGGGGCCGACCTGTCCGGCGCCTCGCTGGGCGGCGCGGACCTCACCGGTGCCGACCTGTCGGGCGCAACGCTCTCGGGCACCGACCTGACCTCCGCCGTGCTGAAGGGGGTGCGGTCCGGTGGCGTGATCGGGTCGCCCGCCGGCCTGTCGTACTCCTGGGTCGTGGCCGCGGGGTACCTGGTGGGCCCCCACGCCGACCTGTCCGGGGCCGGCCTCGCCGGGGTATCCCTGTCGTACGTCGACCTCACCGGTGCCGACCTGAGCGGCGCCGACCTGTCGGGCGCGCGGGTGGGGGGAACGCTCACCGGCGTCGACCTGTCGTCGGCGGACCTCGAGTACACGTCGCTCTTCGGCGGCCTCTACAACAGCAACCTGGCCGGGGCCGACGTCCGCGGGCTGGCGTGCGCCTCGCTGTACTCGGGTGGGAACGTGGGGACCCCGGCCGCGAGCGGAGGGGGCTGCGTGGTGGGCAATGGCTACCTCATCGGCGCGGGTGCCTGGCTCGCGTCGGCCGACCTGCACGGGCTCGACCTCCACGGCATCGACCTGTCCAACACCACGCTCACCTCGGCGAACCTCGCCGGCGCCAACCTCGTGCGCGTCCGCTCCGGCAACACCTCGGCCTCGGGGGCCACCCTGCCGGCCGGCTGGCTCTGGAGCCAGGGCATCCTGGCCGGGCCGGGAGCCGACCTCAGGGGCGAGCAGGTCAGCGGCAACCTGCAAGGCGTCAACCTCGCGCTCGCGCTGATGCGTGGCGCGCAGGTCAACGCCGACCTCACGGGTGCATCGCTGGCCTACGCCGACCTGTCGCATGGATCCCTCAGCGGCAACCTCACCGGGACCGACCTCACCGGAACCGACCTGACCGGCACGGCGATGCCCAGCGTGACCAGCTCGGGCATCGTCGGGCAACCGATCGGGCTCCCGACCTCGTGGCGGATCGTCCGTGGCTACTTCTTGGGCTCTGGCATCGACATCGATGGTGCCGATCTCTCCGGGCTCGACCTGTCGGGCATCGACCTCAGCCGCGCCACGATCGGCCAGACCAACGTCGCCGGGACGAAGCTCGCCACCACCAACCTTGCCGGGACCCAGACCTTCATGCTGACCGGCGTCCCTGCCTCGCTGCCGCCGGGGTCGAAGATCTTGAACGGAGGCTGGCTGGGCCCGGGCGCGAACCTGATCGACGCCTCGCTCATGGGCCTGAACCTGTCGGGCGTCGACTTCAGCCACGCCGACCTCCGCGGCGCCGACCTGACCGGAGCCACGGGCAATCCGACCGGCGGGTCCACCGCGTCGTACGAGACGACCACCTGCCCGGATGGCACCAAGGCCACGACGCCGGCGACCTGCGTCGGCCACGGCTTCGCCAGCTGACCCGCGCCGTCGCGAGCCGGTCGCGCTTGCCGTAGCCAACCGGGAACGTACCCGTATTGCGGGGCTTCCCACAGAACATTCGCGGACGGGTCGGCCCATCTACTCTGACGGGCCGTCAGATCCTGCGACCACGGAGACCCGCGTGCCCGACCCCGCAGACCTCGAGCCCCTCGCCCCTGTTGCCGCGGCCGACGTGGCCGAGTGGGATGCCACCGCCGACGTGGTCGTGGTGGGCGGGGGCTGTGCCGGTGCGTGCGCGGCCATCGAGGCGGCCGAGGCGGGCGCGTCGGTGCTCGTCCTGGAGCGCGCCATGCAGCTCGGCGGCACCTCCGCCATGTCCAGCGGCCTGCTCTACCTCGGCGGCGGCACGGCCACCCAGAAGGCGTGCGGCGTGGTCGACACCGCCGATGCCATGTACGACTTCCTCCTGTTGGCGTGCGGCCCCGGCGTCGACTCGGCGAAGGCCCGGCTCTACTGCGACGAGTCGGTCGACCACCACGACTGGCTGGTCGACCACGGCGTGGAGTTCAAGCCCGAGCTGTTCCCCGAGCCCGACATCCAGCCGGCCACCGACGCGGGCCTGGGCTTCACCGGCGGCGAGGACACGTGGCCCTTCGCACACCTCACGCCGCCCGCACCCCGCGGCCACCACGCGCGCTTCCCCAACGAGTCGGGCGGGTATCTCATGGAGCGGCTCCGCGCGGCGGTGACCGCCGCCGGTGCCGAAGTGGTCTGCGAGGTGCGGGTCGAGCGCCTGGTCGTGGACGGGTCCGGTGCCGTGGTGGGCGTCGAGGCAACCCGCGACGGTGCGCCCTGGCTCGTGCGCGCCACTGGCGGCGTGGTGCTGACCGCGGGCGGGTTCCTGTTCAACCCCGACATGGTCGAGGCCTTCGTGCCCCTCGCCGCCCGCTGCAACTACCCGCTCGGCACCGACGCCGACGACGGCCGCGGCATCCGCATGGCCCAGGGCACCGGCGCGGCCGTGGCCAACATGGACGCGCTCGAGTGCCACCTGCCGCTGCACCCGCCCCGCCGCCTGAGCCGCGGCATCATCGTGAACGGTGCCGGCCGCCGCTTCGTGAACGAGGACGCCTACAACGGGCGCATCGGCCAGCGCTCCCTCCTCGAGCACGACGGCGTGGCGTTCATGATCGTCGACGACGAGATCTACGAGCCGAACTGGCTGGGCCTGCGCATCGAGTGGGTCGCCGAGTCGGCCGAGGAGCTGGCCGCGGAGATCGGCGTGCCGCCGGTGGAGCTGGCGGCCACGGTGGCCCGCTACAACGCCGACGCCGCCAACGGGCTCGACACCGAGCACCACAAGCGGGCCGAGCTGCTGCAGCCCATCGGCACCCCCATCGGCGCCATCGACCTGCGCGTGTCGTCGACCTTCTACGCCACCTTCACGCTCGGCGGCGTGTGCACCGACGTCGACGGACGGGTCCTGACCGCCGACGGCACCCCGGTGAGGGGTCTCTACGCCGCGGGCCGCACCGCCGCCGGGATCCCGGCCCACGGGTACGTCAGCGGCATCTCGCTGGGCGACGGGTCCTACTTTGGGCGCCGCGCCGGCCGTGCTTGCTGTAGCTAACGGGGAAAGTGCCCGCATTCCGGGGCTTCCCACAGAACATTCGCGAACTGCTGGCGGGGTGTGACGTGAGCCGGGGTCGAGAATTGATCCGTTCGGACCACCGTAAAAGCACCATCGCCCGAGAGACTGGTACCGACCATGCAAGATGGTGAGGCGCGATGACCGGGTGGGCGCCCGGCTCGCGCTGAGGGGGGTCGCTCCCGGCCACGCAGGAGGCCCGACCCGCAACATGGCGATGCGCAGCAGGAACGAGAGGTTCGACCCCGACGACAGGCAGCGCTTCGTCGCGGAGGTGCGCGTGGTCGAGGCGGTGCTCCGGTCGTACCCCCACGGCACCATGGTCGGCTTCGGCGCGCCGACCCGTTGCCCGGAGTGCAGCAACTACGGCCTCGTGCACAGCACCAACGAGCGGCTGGGCGTCTGCAGGAACCGCTGCCTGTCGTGCGGCACGCATTGGGTGCTCACCCGCCGCGCCATCGAGCACGCCGCGCTCCGCCTCGACCCCGCCGCGGCGGAGGCCGGCAGCACCACTCCCGACGTCGCCGCGCCGCGGCCGCAGGGTGCGAGGCCGGCGGCACCGTCGCTGGGCGGGGCCTTCGCCAGGCTGGCGCCCCAGCTGGCGTCGCCGTCGCTGCGCGACCTCGCCCGGTCCGGAGCCGAGGAACCGTTGCCGCCGTCCGATGTCGTGGGGGAGCCCCTCGGGCCCGACGGGCTGCCGACTCGCCTGCGGGTGCTCGTGATCGGATCGAACGCGTTCGACGGGACGGCGATCGAGACCATCGTCGGGCCGCTCGACGACGCCGTCGAGCTGGTGTTCGCGTCGTCGCCCAGCGACGCGCACGAGCGCGTCCGGTCGCCCCTCGACGTGGCGCTGCTCGCCACCGGGTCGCCGGGTGATCCCGACCCCACCACGATGATGGCCGAATGGCAGCAGCACATGAGCCCGGGCGTGCCGGTCATCCTGCTCACGGAGACCGCCGACGCCACGACGGCGGACCAGGCCCAGGCGCTGGGTGCGGCGTACGTCGTCGACAACTCCCAGCTCGAGCGCCTCGCCGACGACCCGAGAGGCGCGGCGCGGCTGCTGCGGCTGCTCACGGTGACGGTCGCCAAGCACCGCAACGGCGACCGCGTGCGCTTCGCCATCTGAGCCCGGTCCAGCGCCGGCGCCGGCGCCCGCGGGGCTACCGTCAGGCCGAACGAGCCGAGCGCTGAGATGGCGAGGGACCCCGTGAGCGAACTCGAGACGGCCGCCCTGCCGCCCGACGTGGTCGGCCTGCTCGAGGGGCTGAGCACCACCCGTGCGATCCGGCGGTACCGCGACGAGCCGATCCCGGCCGAGGCGCTCCGCGCCATGGTGTTCGCGGCGACACGGGCACCGAGCGGCTCCAACCGGCAGCCGTTCCGGTTCCTGGTGCTCACCGATGGCCCCAAGGCGGTGGCGGCGAAGGCGCTCATCGGTGGAGCGGCCCGGCAGTTCTGGTCCACGAAGGCACAGCGCGACGGCTACCGCGACGGCTCCGGTGCGGACGAGCGCTCGCCCAAGGCCCGCATGGCCCGGACGATGCAGCGCTACGTCGATGAGTTCGAACGGGCACCCGTGCTCGTCCTGGCCTGCCTCGTCCGGCACCGCCAGCCGGTCGTCACCGAGGGAGCCTCGGTCTACCCGGCGTGCCAGAACCTGCTGCTCGCCGCACGTGCGCTCGGCTACGGCGGCGTCATGACCGGCTTCCAGGGGATGGTGGAGGGCGAGCTGCGCCAGCTCCTGGACATCCCCGAGCAGGTCGGCCTGGCCGCCACCATCACGCTCGGCCGCCCCGAGGGGCACCACGGCCCGGTCCGCC
>JADGOH010000151.1 GCA_017883025.1 Acidimicrobiales bacterium | reverse complement strand
GCGCCAGCCGCCGACAGGTCTTCCGCTCGGTGCTGCTCGAGGCCGGGATCGTCGGCGTGGTGGCGTCGCTCATCGGCCTGGGCCTGGGCGTGCTCGCCGCCGTCGGCCTGGAGGCCCTGCTGCGTGCCTTCGGCATCACACTCCCCACCGGCGCCCTGGTCTTCCAGACCCGCACGGTGGTCGCCGCGCTTGTCGTGGGCGTCGGGGTCACCGTGGTGTCGGCCATCAGCCCCGCCCGTCGGGCTGTGCGGATCCCCCCGGTGGCCGCGCTGACCGACCAACGCGGCGACCAGGGGGAGTCGTCGCGGCGACGGATCGTCGTCGGCTCCGTGATCGGGCTGCTGGGGGTCGTGGTGCTCGTCGTCGGCCTGACAGCGCCGGCCATCCAGCTCGTCGGCCTGGGTGCGGTCCTGGTCTTCCTGGGCATCGGCATGCTCGCCCCTGTCGTCGCCCGGCCGATGTCGAGCGTGATCGGACGCCCGCTCGCCCGCCTGTTCGGCACGGCGGGCAAGCTGGGCCGGGAGAACTCGATGCGCAGCCCCCGGCGCACGGCACAGACCTCGTCGGCCCTCATGGTCGGGCTCGCCCTGGTGTCGACCATCGCCGTGTTCGGCGCCTCGGTGTCGCGATCGGCCACCAGCAGCGTCGACAACGCCATCCGCGCCGACTACATCATCACCACCTCCGGGGTGGGCGCCTTCGGGTTCTCCAATTCGGTGGCGCCCGCGGTGGCACGTGTGCCGGGGGTCACCGCGGTGTCCACCGTCTACAGCGGGCAGTTCGAGTCCAAGGGCGCGGTGTCGACGCTGACAGCGGTGTCGGCCGGGCAGCTGCACCGGACGGTGATCCTGCGGATGGACCGCGGCACGGGAGCCCCGGCGCTCGCCGCCGGCCAGCTCCTGGTCGACACGACCACCGCCAACACCAAACACCTGTCGGTGGGCTCGGTGGTGCCGGTCACCTTCGCCCAGACGGGAAGTTCGACCGTCCGGGTGGGCGGGGTCTACAAGCCGAACGCCCTGCTGGGAAGCTACGTGGTGGGGGACGCCTACTTCCTGTCCCACTTCGCCACGCCCCTGCCGGTGGCCGTGCTGGTCCGCACCTCGGGCGCGGCGGCCACCGGGGCGGCCCTCGGGCGGGCGGTGGCCGCCTACCCGAACCTGAAGCTGCAGACCCGGGCCGCATTCGAGAAGGCACAGCAGGAGCAGGTGAACCAGCTGCTGGGCCTCATCTACGTGTTGCTGGCCCTGGCCATCGTCATCGCACTCATCGGGATCGTCAACACGCTGATGCTGTCGGTGTTCGAGCGCACCCACGAGATCGGCCTGCTGCGGGCGGTCGGGATGCGGCGCCGCCAGGTGCGGGCGATGATCCGCTCCGAGTCGGTCATCCTGTCGCTCTTCGGCGCCATCATCGGCGTGGTGGTGGGGACCGCCCTCGGCGTGGCGCTCGCCTCGTCGCTGAAGGAGCAGGGGATCACCGACATCGTGGTGCCGGTCTCCAGTCTGGTGGTCTTCCTGGTCCTGTCCGGGCTGCTCGGCCTGGGCGCAGCCAGCTGGCCGGCACGTCGTGCCGCAAAGCTCGACGTGCTGGCCGCCATCGCCTCCGAGTGAGCGCCCCGGCCGTCGCCGGCACCCCCGAGGTGTCACCCCCGGACGTGGCCGGTGGCAGCGGCAACGAACACACCGGGACCGCGCTGCGCGTCGTCAGCCACCTGGCCGCCGAGCTGCCGCTGGTGGTGCTGGGCGTCGTGGAGCTGGCACGGGGGTGGCGCCCGCTCTACGACAACGCCGACCTGGCGCTGCGGAGCTTCCAGGTGCTCTCCTCGCGCTCGCCACTCGTCGGCCACGAAATGGCGGTGACGGCGGGCTCCCACGCGGTGTTCGGCCCCGGCCCCATCCAGAATTGGCTGCTGGCCCTGCCGGTGCGGCTCGACCCTGCCCAGGGACTGCTGTGGGGTTCGCTCGTCGCGGTGGTGCTGGCGGTGGCGCTCGCCATCGAGGCGGCCTGGGCCGTCGCCCGGTGGCGGGGAGCGATGGTCGCCGCCGGCTCCGTGCTCGTGCTCGTCCTGGCCCGCACCGACGTGGCCCTCGACGTGGCCTGGAACGTGTGGTTCGGTCTGTTCTACCTGATCACGGCGGTGGCGACCGGCCTGGCCGTGGCCACCGGTCGGTTCCGGTGGTGGCCGATCACCGTGGTGACGGCCACGGTCGTCGTCCAGTGTCATGCGGCGTTCGCCCCGCCGGCCGTCGCCGTCTGCCTGGTCGCCCCGGTCGTCGGGGCGGTCGGCGTGGTGGCCCGGGGCGAGCACCGGCGGATCGGGTCCACCTGGCTGCTCGTCGGGCTCGTCGTGGGCGCCGCGCTGTGGGCCGCGCCCCTCGCCCAGGAGGCGACCACCCGGCCGGGCAACCTGACCCTGCTCGTCCGGGCGGCCCGGGAGTCGGGGCCGACGATCGGCTGGTCGGCCGCACTGCACGCCTTCGGCGGTGCCGCGGGGGTCCCCCCGTCGTGGGCGCACCCTTCGCCGCCGCCGGGTGCCGCGATGTTCTTCTCCATCGCCGGCACCTTCGCCGGCCCGGCGTGGTGGGGCGTGCTCGTGTTCGTGCTGCTTTCCGTGGTCGCCACCGTCGCCTGGCGGGCGGACCGACCGGCGCTTGCGGCCATGGCGCTGCTGACCCTCACCTTGTCCGTCGGAGCGGTGGCGGCGATCGGCTCGGTGCCCAGCTCGCAGTTCCTGGTCGTCGGCTACCTGGGTGCGCTGTGGGTGCCGGTGTCGACGGCGGTGTGGGTGACCTTCGCGTGGGCGGTGGGGGAGCTGGCCGCAGGCGCGTCCCGTCGACGCCGAGGTGCGGCGACCGCCGTCCCCCCGGAACCGGGCGGCCATGGCTGGGAGCGCCCGGTGGGGGCGGCGGCGGCGGTCCTGCTGGTCCTGGCATCCACCGGGGTGGTGTGGCGGGGGCTCGACCGCATGGACGGGACGGATCCGACGCTCGGTGGCTGGCCGGCGGTGCACGCCACGACGGCGGCGGCCGACGCCGCGTCACGGGTCGCCCCGCACGGGCCGTTCCGGCTCGAGGTGGCCGGCCCACGAAGCGCAGACCACTTCGCCGTGGTCACCGGTGTGGCCTACCTGCTGACGACCCGGGGACTTGACCCCCGCCCCGATTCGCCCGTCGCCTACGCCACGTTCGGGCGGCCGCCGTCCGACGGGCCCACGGTGGTGCTCACGCTGCCCGACAGGGGCGGCCGGGCGGCCGCCCGGTTGGTAAGGGGCTGAGGCCGGGCCCCGGGCCTCCTCGGGGCCCGCTGGCGAGGGGGAGAGGTACGCTGCCTGCCCGGGGAGGGGCGGGCCGCAGGTGGGGCCGCCCGTGCGGGGCAGTAGCTCAGTGGTCAGAGCAGGGGACTCATAATCCCTCGGTCGCAGGTTCGATCCCTGCCTGCCCCACCGGTCGGGCCGGACGCACTGGCCCGTGGCCGCGCCGGCGCCATGCCGACTCTCGTCATCGATCGGATGGTGGCGCGGAATCGGGAGCGATGGCCACCTTCGGTTCGAGGACCACGACCGAACCTGCTGTCGAGACCGACCTCCGACCCGGCGCCGTGCCGTCGGCGGTCTCGGCCCGGGACAGCCGTCATGTCCCCGTCGGGATCTCCACGATCGTGGCGCCCGCGGGCAGGTCGAAGTCACTCGCCGGGGGCGACGTGGTGAAGCTGGTGAGCTCGAAGCTCGAGTTGCCCGACGAGGAACTGGACCCGCCCGAGGTCTCGACCTTCGCGAGGACGCCGCCACCCGTCACGCAGTAGCTCGTAGAGGACCCCTGGTATCTCCAGTTTGCGCACCGGACCGCCTGCCCGGCGATGGTCGTGTTCGAGAACGTCAGCGAGACGCCGGTGAGGTGCGCCGCCACGAGCGACTGCCAGCCGTTGATGGCCGTCAGTGCGGACGAGCCGTTGTAGACGTCGATCAGCGAGGTCAAGGCGCCGGCACCCCCCGCCGAGGACATGGACGTACACGTCGGCGTGCCACCCTGGCTCGAGTCGCACGCATAGGTCGCCGTTCCCGTGTTCAGCAGCGTGCTGACGTTGCCCGAACTGTCCGTCGTGGAGAAGGACTGCTTGGGCGGTGACTGCTCCAAGGTGATGGTCTCCGGCGAGCCACCGGACGACCTGGACGAGTAGACGGCCTTGAACGTTGCGTTCTTGGCCGCCTTGATCGTGCCGCCGAACGACTTCAGCCGGTCCGAGCTGCCACCGGTTGGTGCCGTGGTCGAACCGGTCGTCGCCGTGGTCGCCGTGGTCGATGAGGTGGACGAGCCGCTACAACCCGCCATGAACACGCCAGCCGCCACGAGCGGGGTGATCAGCACCCATCGGACGCGCACCTTCGTGACCTGGACCCTGAACATCGACTTCCTCCGTGGATTCCGGCTCGGCCTGCCCGCCGCGCCCTGGCTGTGCTTGCGACAGTAGGGATCTCGCCCGGATTCGGCTAGGGCCGTTCGCCCCTGACCGCAGACGTGCACTTGCCCCTCGGGTTCGGAATGCACCGGCCATCCGGCCTCGTCCGGCCGGACCCCTCAGGTGGGCGTCGCGTCGTCCGGCGGCGACGCCGGCAGGGCGATGGGCTCGGCGGCAGGTGCATCCGGTGCCGGCGGTGCCGGCGGTGCCGGGTAGCCAGTCGGCTGCGGGTACTGCGGGTACTGCGGGTACTGGGGGTACTGCGGCGCTGCCGGTCGGGCTGCCTGTTGCGGCCACGGCGGCGGTGCCGGGTACTGCGGCCCAGGGGCGGCATACGGGTACGGCGGCGGTCCCGGCGGCTGGGCGGGCCACGCCTGCTGCTGCGGGGGGTAGGGGGCGACGCCGTAGGCCGGTGCCCCCGGCGGGGCGATCACGGCGCCCGCTCCCACCAGCTCGGTGGGCCCGCCGTGGGGGGGCTCGACGGGCCAGTCGGACGACCTGTCCACCGACCCGTCGGCGTCCTGGTGCGCGCGGGGCTTGCGGAGCACCCAGATCAGGCCGATGGCGGCCACCGCCAGTGACAGCACGAAGACCGCCAATGAGGCCATCCCCCGACGGTCGGCGAGTGCCTGGCACTGCTGGATGAAGGTCTCCCACTGATGGTGGGCGGTGGTGTTGGACGCCGGCGGCTCGGGCCCGGAGCCGATCGAGCCGGGCTCGGCCAGGGCCTCGAGCGCCGTCTCGGAGCCGGTGCTCGGCCCGCACGTGCCGCCGACCGCCGGGGCCGGCAGCGCCGTCAGCATCCCGGCGGCCGCGTAGGCGACACCGAAGCAGCCGATGAAGATGAAGAGGAGCACGAGGGCGATGCGGACGGGGGACTGCTTCATCACGGATCCTTTCGAACGCACGTGATCGTAGCCACGGACGGGCCGTCCGCGGCCGCGGCCGGGGCACGCCGTGGGTTCCGGGGTCGTCGGGGGCACCGGCTAACGTCGTCCCCCGGAGGGACGGGGTGCCACATGCGCGCCGGTGCCCGGACGTCAGGTCAGGAGAGCCATGGACATCGAGCAGTTCTACAGCGCCGACGAACGTCGCCGTCAGTCGGTCGAGGTCGAGTTCGGCAACAACTGGTTCGACGCCAAGGGCAACCGCTACGAGTTGAGCTGGGTCGAAGACACCGGCGAGCTGTACGCCATGCTCGAACTGACGCCCGAGGCCGACACGTGGACGCCGTTCGGCGACATCGAGGTCGAGGACGCCAAGGTCGACACGCTGGTCGTGACCGTGCTCGGGACCGTGGCCACACGCGATGCCGTCGAGGAGCTGCTGTCCGGTTGGGCCGGCCACATGGCGGAGCCCGACGGTGTCCACTGGGTGGCGGACCGCCTCCAGGCCGCCGGCATCGCCCGGCCCACGCTGGACTGAGCGGTCCGGCGATGGAGGTCATGGTCGACCTGGCGGGCGGGCGCGTGTGGCTCGAGGGTTGGGAGGACTTCGGATCCCTGGCCGTCAGCGCACGGACCGAACGACCCGGCGAGGTCGACGACCGGGCGATCGCCCGGCTGGCCGCCGCCCTCGAGGCCGCCGGCGCCGGGTGGATCGACACCGACGGTGACGCCCGGATCCCGTCCGACTCGCTGCGGACGCTGGCCGTGCAGGCCGCCGACGACGACGGGCTCGAACTCGGGGACGGGTGGGAGGCCGACTTCACCGGCATGCTGGACTACGCCGGCAGCAGCGGATGGATCGATGACGATGGCGCCGTCCGGGCCCACGTCGAGTGGAGGGATGCCTGATGCGGTTCTCGTATGCGGAGTCGATGGTCGACCCGAACTTCTACCTGCCGCTGGCCATGGCCGCCGAGGAGGCGGGCTACGACTCCATGGTCGTGCCCGACAGCCTCTGCTATCCGGAGGTGTCCGACTCGACCTACCCGTTCAATCCTGACGGGACCCGGGAGTTCCTCGAGGGCAAGCCGTTCCTCGAGCCCTTTTCGCTCATCCCCGCCATGGGGGCGGTGACCCAGCGGATCCGGTTCGTGACCTTCGTGCTGAAGCTACCCATGCGCCACCCGCTGATCGTGGCGAAGCAGGCCACGTCGGTGGCGGTCCTCACCGACAACCGGCTGTCGCTCGGCGTCGGTACCAGTCCGTGGCCCGAGGACTACCAGCTCGTCGACGTCCCGTGGGAGGGCCGGGGGAAGCGCATGGACGAGGCAGTCGACGTGGTCCGCGGCCTGTCGGCGGGTGGGTACTTCGAGTACCACGGCGAGTGCTACGACATCCCCTCGGTGATGATGACCCCGACCCCGACCGAGCCGCTCCCGATCCTGGTGGGCGGGCACGCCACCCCGGCGCTCCGGCGGGCGGCCCGGTGCGACGGCTGGCTGCACGGCGGCGGCGACCCGGCCGACCTGCCCGGACTGCTTGCCAAGCTCCACCAGCTCCGCGAGGAGGAGGGCACGGCGGACAAGCCGTTCGAGGTCCACGTGATCTCGCTCGACGCCTTCAGCCTCGACGGGATCCACCGGCTCGAGGAGGAGGGGGTCACCGACGTGATCGTTGGCTTCCGCTGGCCCTATGAGGTGGGTCCCGACACCGAGCCGTTGCAGTCCAAGCTGGACAACCTCCGCCGGTTCGCCGACGACGTCATCGCCAAGGTCGACCGGTGAGCGGGCCGGTGGGCCACGCCCTGCCGACCGCCCGCGACCTGGGGCTTGCCTCGATGGCCGCCGTCGAGGCCGGGGACCGGGCCGCGTGGCTGGCGCTGTTCGCCGACGACGCCGTGGTCCAGGACCCGGTCGGGCCCTCGGCGTTCGACCCCGAGGGCGCGGGCCACCACGGGCCGGAGGAGATCGCCGCCTTCTACGACAACGTCATCGGGGCGAACGAGTCGATCCGGTTCGACATCCGCCAGTCGTTCCTCTGTGGGGACGAGGTGGCCAACGTCGGCGTGATCCGCATCGGGTTCGCCGGCGGGGGTGCCGTCGAGGTCGACGGGGTCTACTGCTACCGGCGCGGCCCTGACGGCAAACTGGCCTCGCTGCGGGCGTTCTGGGAGGCCGACCAGATCCGCAGCGTCGGGTAGCCGGTCCCTCGACGGTCCACGTGGTCGGACCGGTGGGACACGGGCATGGCCACCGGGCCTCAGCGGTGGACGGTGCTCAGTATGCCGGGACCGTCGAATCCCGCACGGCCATCGGGGCCTGCCAGTCGGGCATGGCCAGCACCATCTGCACGTCGCTGATGTGCCGCTCGAGGAACGCACCCTCGCAATAGCAGAGGTAGAAGGCCCACAGGCGCTGGAACCGGCTGTCGAGCCCGAGGGCGGCGACCTCCTCGGTGCGGCCGAGCAGGTTCACGTGCCACCGGCGCAGGGTCTCGGCGTAGTGACGACCGATGTCCTCGACATCCACGAGCGTCAGCGGCGTTGCCCGGCGGACCGACCGTGTGATCGCCTCGATGGACGGGATGCACCCTCCGGGGAAGATGTACTCGCGCACGAAGTCGGTCCCGTTCTTGGCCCGCTCGAAGCTGCGGTCGTCCATGGTGATGGCCTGGAGCGCCATGAGCCCGCGATCGTGGAGCAGGCCGGCGCAGGTGCGGAAGAACGTGTCGTGCTGGCGCCAGTCCACCGCCTCGATCATCTCGATGGAGACGAGCCTGTCGAAGGTCCCGGTGAGGTCGCGGTAGTCGCTGTTGAGGACGGTGACCCGATCGGCCAGGCCGTCGTCGACCACCCGCTTCGAGGCGTACTCGAACTGGGCGTCGGAGATGGTGGTGGTCGTGACCCGACAGCCGTAGTTGGCCGCCGCGTGGCAGGCGAAGCCGCCCCATCCGGTGCCGATCTCGACCACGTGGTCGTCGGGGCCGAGGTCGAGCTTGGTGCACAGCCTGTCGAGTTTGGACCGTTGGGCGTCGGCCAGGCTCATGCCCGGGTCGGCGAACATTGCCGAGGAGTACATCATCGTCTCGTCCAGCATGAGGGCGAAGAACTCGTTGGACACGTCGTAGTGGGACCGGATGTTGTGCCGGTCCACGTGCCTGGTCGGCGGGCGGAACCGGCGGAACCAGTCCGTCGAGGCGCCCACCACCTGGCCGACACGGTCCTGGACGTTGGTGACCGGCCGCAGGCCCCGGTTGAGCACTCGGGTGAGCGTGGTGAGGTCGTCGCAGTCCCACAGGCCGTCGGCGTAGTCACGCCCCAGACCCACCGACCCCTGCTGCAGCGTGCTCACGTAGACGGACGGGTCGTGGATGACCATCGTGACCTCGGGGGCGCCCGAACCGAACCGGTGGGTGCCGTCGGGGTCGACGACGACGAGGGTCCCGCTCCGCAGGTGCGACGCCATGAACCGGAGGAACGCCGTGGCGAGCGCAGTGCCACCTCGCTGGCCCAGCCAGCCGATCGGGAGCTCCGCCATCCTCAGTCCTCCTGTCCGTGGTGCTGCCGTGCGCCATGTGCGGGGGCGCTCGCCGGGTGGTCCGCTCCGAGCTTCCCGTCGTGGGCGCCCGGCCTGTCGGGGTGGCGGTGGAACGGTACGCCTTTGGTCCGCAGGGTGAGCGCCTGGCGGTAGATGCCCCAGGACACCCGCAAGGTCATGAGGGGGAACCGCCACAGCAGCCGCCCCTGGGAACGCCGGCCGGCGGGCCGGCGGGTGAGGGCCATGGATGCGCCGAACACCTGGTCGTCGACGCGGAAGTCGTCCACGGCCAGGGTCAGTCGGTTCCCCGGCACGCCGATCGTGAACCGGTGGGTGAGGTCCATGGGCAGGAACGGCGAGACGTGCATCCCCTTGGCCACCCGGTGGACCCCGGTCCCGTCCAGCACGTATGCCGTCCGCTCGTGCCACGGGGTGTTGGTCACCTCGACCACGGTGGTCTCGACCGTGCAGCCCGTGGGGTCGTAGCAGTAGTAGGTGGTGATCGGGTTGAACAGCCAGCCCCACGTGCGCAGCTGGGTGAGTACGGCCACGGGGCCCGAGGGCCGGGTGCCCGTGCGTTCCTCCACCAGGTCACGCACGGCGACGTCCAGCGGCACCGACGGGTCGCCCAGGTAGTCGCGGCGGCGGAAGGTGACGGCGTTGGCGCGCTCGGCGCTCCACAGCGGGTGGAGGCGGCACACGGCATCGACCTCGGCGAGGTCGAGGAAGACCATGGCGATCCGGTACGTGAACCTGTGATCGACCGGGGTGAGCCGGTGGTGGACCACCCGGCCCTCGTAGACCGCGCTGCGCAGTGCCGGCGCCCCACCCGACGGGGGCGTCCGGGCCACCGTCGGGGACGGGGTCGTCACAGGTCCGCACCGGCCAGCCGGCGGCACACCACCCGGGCGCTCTGCACCCCGTCCTCGTGGAAGCCGTAGCCCCAGTAGGCGCCGGCGAACCATGTCCGGTTCGGCCCGTTCAGCTCCTCGTGGCGCGCCTGCGCGGCGATGGCGGCGACGTCGAAGACGGGGTGGGCGTAGTCGAACGTGCGCAGCACGGTCGCCGGGTCGATGGCGTCGTCGCGGTTGAGCGTGACGAGCAGCTCGTCCTGCGAGGCGATGCCCTGCAGGCTGCGCAGCCGGTAGGTGAGCGTGGCCCGACCCGGCTGGTCGGCGAGCCGGTGGTAGTTCCAGCTCGCCCATGCCTTGCGGTTGGTGGGCAGCAGGCGCACGTCGGTGTGGAGGGTGGCCCGGTTGTCCTGGTAGCGGATGGCCCCCAGCACCTCCCGTTCGGCGGGGGACGGGTCGGACAGCAGTTCCAGCGCCTGGTCGCTGTGGGTCGCCACGACGATCTGGTCGAAGCGCTCGGGCCCGGACGCCGTGTGGACCTCGACCTCGTCGGCGCTGCGGGTGATCTTGGTGACCGGCTCGTCGAGGCGGACCTGGGTGCCGGGCCGGGCCAGGATGGCGTCGACGTACTGCTTGGAGCCGCCGTCCACGGTGCGCCAGTCCGGCTGGTTGCCGTAGTCGAGCAGCCCGTGGTTGGCGAAGAACCGGGCGAAGGTGACGGCCGGGATGTCGAGGAAGGTGGTCGGGTCCGCCGACCAGATCGACGACCCCATGGGGATCAGGTACCAGTTCAAGAACTGCGACGACCACCGCCCGGTCTCCAGCAGGTCGCCGAGGGAGACGGCGGGGTCGGCGGGTGCGTCCAGCAGTGCCCGGGCCCGCCGGTTGAACCGGACGATGTCGGCGAGCATCCGCAGGAACGCCGGGCGGACCAGGTTGCGGCGTTGCGCGAAGACGGTGTCGAACGACGTGCCCTTCCATTCGAGCCCGCTGACCTCGTCGCACACGCCGAAGCTCATCTCGCTCGCCTTGGTGGCGACACCCAGGTCGTCGAAGAGTGCGGTCAGCCCCGGGTAGTTGCGCTCGTTGTACACGAGGAAGCCGGTGTCGACGTCGAAGGATCCGTCGGGGAGCTCGACCCGCACCGTATGGGCATGGCCGCCGGGGCGGTCGTCGGCCTCGAACAGGGTGACGCCGTGTGAGCGCCCGAGCAGATGCGCGCAGACCAGGCCGGAGACCCCCGTGCCCACGATTGCGATCTTCATCCGGCCGGCCTGCTTCCCATCGTCCTCGAGACCCATACCTGAGTTCGGAGCAGGCGTCCGGTCGGGATGACGCCGATCGGAAGCCGCAGGTGGCTCAGTATATTTGAGGAGGCGACCCGGTCGTCCGATGCGCCGGACCCACCCGAGCCCGACCGCGGACAGCCAGGAGGATCCACCATGGCCCGCTATCGGGGCACCGTCATCTCGACCCGCCCGGCCGAGGACACCTTCGACTACATGGCCGACTTCGCCAACGCCGCCGAGTGGGACCCGGGGACCGCAACCGCCGAACGCCTGGATGCCGG
>JADGOH010000150.1 GCA_017883025.1 Acidimicrobiales bacterium | reverse complement strand
GAGGCCTCGTTGGTCACCCGCACGAACTCGTCGAGCACGGCCGCCGCCCGCCCGCTGTCGATGAGCAGGGCGGCCAGCCGGACACCTGACTCCAGGTCCTCGGCCCGGCCGATGACGCACAGGGCGGCGCCGGCGTTGAGCACGGCGATGTCCCGGTGCGGGGAGACCGCGCCCGACACCACCCGGCGGATCGCCTCGGCGTTGACCGCGGCGTCGCCGCCGCGCAGCTCGTCGAGCGTGACCCGCGCGAGCCCGAAGTCGGCCGGGTCGATCCGGTAGACCGACACGGACACGTCGCCGTCGCCCGCCGGGTCGTCCGCGTCGGGCGTGCGGATCAGCTCGTGCACCGTGCTCGGTCCGGTCGTGGACAGCTCGTCGAGCCCGTCGTCGCCGTGGACGACCATCGCCCGCCGGGTCCCGTTGGCGGCCAGGACGCCGAGCATCTTGTCGGCCATGGCCGGGTCGGCGACGCCGACCACCTGGAACTGCGCCCGGGCCGGGTTGGCCAGCGGGCCGAGGAAGTTGAAGACCGTCGGGATCCCGAGCTCCTTGCGGACCGGTCCCGCGAACCGCATGGCCGGGTGGAACCGGGGGGCGAAGCAGAAGCCGAGCCCCACCTCGTCGATGCAGCGGGCGACCCCGGACGGGCCGAGGTCGGCCACCGCTCCCAGCGCCTCCAGGACGTCGGCGGCGCCGACGGCCGACGACGACGCCCGACCGCCGTGCTTGCACACCTTGGCCCCGGACGCCGCCACCACCAGCGAGGCGATGGTCGAGACGTTGATGCTGCGCAGTCGGTCACCACCGGTCCCGCAGGTGTCGATCAGGTCGGTGCCCGCCGGGAGGTCGAGGGGTACGGCATGGGCGACCATGGCACGGACGAACCCCGTCATTTCCGAGACGGACTCGCCCTTCGCCCGCAGGGCCACCGCCAGCGCGGCGATCTGGGCCGGCGTGGCCGAGCCCGACAGCACCTGGCCCAGCACCTCCTCGGCCTGGTCGGCGGCGAGCGACTCCCCGTCGAGCAGGCGGCCGAGCACCCCGGGCCAGCCCCCCAGCGCGTCGAAGGAGGCCAGGGCATCCGAGGAGCCCGGGGCCGGCGTGGGGTCCGACGAGTCAGCGGTGGCCACGGTGCCTCAGTCCCACCACAGGTCGTGGTTGAGCACGCCCCGTCCGATGAGCCCGAGTTGCACCTGGGAGGTGCCCTCGACGATGGTCAGCTGGCGGGCGTCCCGGTACCAGAGTTCGGTCGGGTGGTCCTCCATGTACCCGGCGGCCCCGAGCAGCTGCACGGCCAGTCCCGACGCCCGCACGGCCAGCTCCGTGGCGTGGTACTTGGCCATCGACAGGTACGGCACGTACTCCTTGGTGAACTTGCCCTGGTCGGCCAGCCACGCCGAGCGGTAGGTCAGCAGCCGGGCCGCCTCGATGTCGACGGCCACCTTGGCGATCTCCCACTGGATCCCCTGGAAGTCGGCGATGGTGTGACCGAACGCCTCGCGCTGCTTGACGTACTCGGTGGCGTACATCAGCGCGCCCTCGGCCAGGCCGATCCCGCGGGCGGCCACGATCGGGCGCATGGCGTTGAGCCCGAGCATGGCGAGCCGGAACCCGCCGACCTCGCCCACCACGTTCGCCGCGGGCACGTGCACCTGGTCGAGCAGGAGTTCACCGGTGTCGACGCCTTTGACGCCCATCTTGTGGTCGGTGGTCCCGACCGACACGCCGTCCCAGCAGCGTTCGACGATGAAGCAGGTGATCGAGTCGTGGGCCCGGGACGCCGGGTCACCGGTCTTGGCGAACACGGTGTACCAGTCGGCCTGGACGACGCCGGACATCCAGCACTTGGTGCCGGACAGGATCCAGTCGCCCTCGTGGCCCGGCCGGGTGTCGGCCACCGCCTTGGTGCGCATGCCGGCCACGTCGCTGCCGGCCTGGGGCTCGGACAGGCCGAAGGCGCACCGCAGCTCGCCGGTGGCGATCCCCGGCAGATAGCGCTGCTTCTGGTCGTCGTTGCCGGCGATCAGGATCGGGCCGGTCGGGAGCCGGGTGAGCAGCAGCATCAGGGCCGCCGTGTTGGAGTACTTGGCGACCTCCTCGATGGCGACGGTCAGGCCGAGGATGCCCGCCCCGGAACCGCCGAGCTCGGTCGGCAGGCACAGGCCGAGCAGGTCGGCGTCGCGGAACGCGTCGAAGATGTCCTGGGGGTACGCCCCCGTCGTGTCGATCTCCCGGGCACGGGGCTTGATCCGGTCCTGGGCCAGCCGACGGACCGAGGCCTGGAGGGCGGCGAGTTCGGGCGAGAGGTCGAAGTCCACGAGGGTCGAGGCTACCCGAGGCGGCCACGGGACAGGATCGGGGGAAGGGCCCGGCGACGGGTGGAGCGACCGGTGGAGCGACCGGCTCAGGGGTCGAGGAACCCCCGGGGATCGCCCTCGGCACGGGGCCAGCCGGCTGCCGCGAACCGTTCGGCCCACTCGCCCCGGCCGGTCGCCCGCAGCCGCTCGAGGTAGGCGGGGACGTCCGTCCGGGAGTGCCACGGCCCGCCCCCGGTGAGCACCGCCCAGAGCGGGTCGACCCCGGCATCGGACCGGGACAGCGCGTCGCTCCCCCATCCGGCCAGGGCGTCCATGGCCCGGGCGACCACGTCGGGGTGGTCGGCGGCGACATCGTGCTGCTCGTACGGGTCGGCCTCGAGGTCGAACAGCAGGATGTCGGGGAACCCGTGGAATGCGTCGTGGTAGGTGCGGATGCAGATCCACCGGTCGAACCGCACCGAACGCTGGGCCGTCCACGCCGCGTGGGACAGCACCAGGTGGTCCCGTCCCGAGGGGCGGCCGGCGGCCAGGTCGTCGGCGAACGGGACGCCGTCCCAGCGGGCGGGCACCTCGGCACCGGCCAACTCGAGCACGGTCGCCATCAGGTCGACCTGGTAGTGGAGGCCGTCGTCGACCCGCCCGCCGCCGGCGTCGAGCCCCGGCCAGGTGAGCACGGCCGGCAGCCGGGTCGTGACCTGGTCCGCCGTCTGGTGGTCGCAGTAGATGCCGAGCTCGCCCAGGTTCTCCCCGTGATCGGACGACACCAGCACGGCCGTCTCCTCCCCGAGCCCCAGCCCGTCGACGGCCTCGAGCACCCGGCCCACATGGTGGTCGGCGTAGCGCACCCCGGTGTCGTAGCCGTCGTAGACCCGGCGCACGTCACCCATCCCGGCCACCTGCAGCGGCTGGCGGGGCCACCGGTCCCACACGTCACGGGGGCCGAAGCCGGCCACTTCCTGGGCGGAGTGGGGCCCGGGGAGCAGCCAGTGGGCGGCGAGCACGTCCTCGGCGAGCCACGACGGGACCGGGTCGTCGGCGAACGGCTCGCCGAAGGACCCCGGGGTCCGGTACGGGGTGTGGGGATCCCACAGGTGCACGTGCAGGAACCAGTCCGGCCGCCACGCGTTCCTGGCCAGCCACTCCTCGGCCGCCGCCGCCACCTCGTCGGCGGTCTCCATCCCCTTCGAACCGAGGTTGACGCACTCGTTGAACCCGGCGTCGAAGTGGTAGGCGGAGTGGCGCTCGGCGAAGGTGCTGATCGACGCCGTCCACCACCCGAGGTCGCGCAGCGGCGCCATCCAGCCGTCGGCCGCGGCCCGGGTGCGGAAGCCCCTCGAGCGCCCCTCGGGGAACGGGTCGGTGGCCACCCCGCCATGGTTGACGGACCCGGTGCGGATCCCGAAGCGGCCGCTCGACAGTGCCGAGCGCGACGGCAGGCACGGGGTGTCCGAGGCGTGGAGGTTGGTGAGCCGTACACCCCGCGCTGCCAGTGCATCGATCACCGGGCTGGTGGCACGGCCGTAGCCGTAGCAGCCGAGGTGGTCGGGCCGCAGGGTGTCGATGTCGAAGTAGATCAGCCGCATGTCCGCCCCCGGGGGTAGAGGCCGCACCCTACCGCCCCGCCCCGGTGGTCCCCGGGACCGGGTGCGCCGGGACGGTGGCCGCCGGGGTGATCGGAGCCGGCAGTGGCGCGCTCGACCCCGACAGGGCCGGCCGCCGCGCGCTCGGCCACCCGGTCGACGCCGGTCAGTGGATGACCGCTTGCGTGATCCGCAGCGGCCGGGTGCCGTGCAGGCCCAGCGGCCGGCCCGGCATGCTCAGCCACGACTCGGTGGCGAATACCAGCAGGAACTCGTGCCACACCGGCCACAGCAGGACCCAGCCCAGGTGGCGCACCTGCCGGTAGCCGACGGTGAGGACCGCCTGGAGCGCCATGAAGACGATCTCGGCCAGGACGTACCCTCCCAGGAAGATCAGGATGATGTCGCGCTGGGTACCCTCGAAGGCGGCCGTCAGCAGCAGGTAGAGGGGGAGCAGCAGGCGGGCCGGGGCGAAGGCGCACTTCACGAACTGCTGGGTCTGGTTGAACCACACCTTGGGCGTGGCCACCCCGGCGCGGTAGGGACCGTGGCGCGACTGGTTGTGGTGGACGGCCCGTCCCCACCGCACCCGCTGCTCGCGGATCTCGGCGTAGGACGGGGGCACGTCCTCGTAGACGACGATCTTGGTGTCCATCCACATCCGGTACCCGAGCCGGCTGAATCGGAGGGTGAAGTCGCCGTCCTCCCCGTTCATCCCGACCGTGAACCCGCCCAGCCGCACGGCCACCTCCCGGCGGAAGGCGGTGAACACGCCGGGGACGACGTTGACCCCGTCCACCGTCTGCATGGTCCGGTGGTTGAGGCCGAACTGCTTCAGCTCCTCGAACAGCCGCAGATACGGGAAGACCGAGCGGCGGTCGGTGGACCGCGGGAAGCACATGGGCTCGACCAGGCCGATCTGCGGGTCCTCGAACCACCGGGGCGTGTAGTACAGCGACCACTCCCCGACGATGGTGTCCGCGTCGATCCGCACGACGATGTCCGACCGGGCGAGCTGCAGGGCGGCGTTGAGCGACTCGGACTTTCCCCCGTGTCGCCCGTCGTGGACCTCGCCGGTGGCGTGGCGGAACCGGGCCATCGTGGCCAGCGCCAGCGCACGGGTGCCGTCCGTCGATCCGTCGTTCATCAGGATCACCCGCACCGGGCCGCCGTAGCGCACGGCGGCGACGTCGATCGCCTCGAGCGTCGGCCCGATGACCTCCTCCTCGTTGTAGGCGGGGATGATCACGTCGATCGGGGGACGGGCACCGCCCACCGGTGGCTCGGGCCGCACCGTGAACCCGTTCACGAGCGACAGCAGCATGGTACGGACGAGGAACGAGCCCTCCGCGAACGGCACGGGCAGCACCAGGGCCAGCGCCGGCCGGTAGGCCGGGTCGGCCACGTGGAAGAGCCACAGCAGGCCGGCCATGCAGATGGCCATGGCCGCCACCGTCACCCCGATCAGCGTGAGGGCGTCGGACAGGCGGGGGCGCTTGGCGAACGGCACGGCGCTCGGCTTCGGCAGGGCGAAGTTGAGGTACTGCATCCGGGTCATGGCCACCACGGCCACCGTCACCGCCGCGAAGTTTCCGAGCAGCGTCGTCGGGGCCACCGGGGCCCCGAGCACGACCTCGACGACCACCAGGGTGGCGTCGATGAAGGCCATCACGGTCAGGTAGACGACGGCCTGGAACGCCACCAGCAGGCGGCGCGGCGCATTCCCTCGTCCCACCACGGCGAGGGCGAGGATCGTGCCGACGGTGAGGAACCGGAGGCCGAGCGTGAAGCCGGCCAGGTACCCGCCCACCTCGGCCGGCGACCGGACGACCGACAGGCAGATCCGGGTGACCAGGTCGGTGTACGCCTGGTCCGGCGTCCACGAGCCCTGGATCGAGTGGTAGAGGACCATCAAGGCGAGGAACAGGGCGCCGAACGCCGGCACCCGCCAGTACGACGGCAGCTTGGGCTTCGGCAGCAGCACCAGTGCCATGCCGTCGCCCTGGTCGTCGTCGTAGTGCGCCACGCACGGGTAGACCAGGAAGACCACCAGCAGCGCGTCCGCGGACAGCAGGAGCACAAGCGGCTGGAGACCGGTCAGCAGTGTGAAGTTCATGTCGGCCGTGCGCGCCCCTCGTCGATACGGCGGCGTGGGGCGGAGGCCACCGCCCGGGAGCGGCGGATCGGCAGCTGCCCCACTGCCTGGTCAGACAAAAATACCACTATTAGTGATTTCATGTGCACTTTACGTGAACCTTGAGTACGCTACCTCGTGGGGCAGGGTGCGCAGCGGCCAGTCGGTGGCCGTCGGCGCTCCTGCAGAGCGGAAGGCAGGAGCAATGGGATCATCTCGGGCAGGGAGGCGCGCTCACTCAGAAGTGGCGGCAGCACGACGCACGGCCGGCGGGAGGGGCGCATGAACCTCATCATGTGCTCCCTCGACACGCTCCGGGCCGACCACCTGAGCTGCCTGGGAAACCGACGGGGGCTCACCCCCAACCTCGACCGCATCGCCGGCGAGGGGTCCCTGTTCCCGCAGACGTACGCCACCGACATCCCGACGCAGCCGTCGCACACCGCGATGTTCACGGGCCAGTTCGGCATCAAGACCGGCATCGTCTCCCACTTCCACCCCGCCGCCTACCTGCCGGAGGAGACGTTGTGGCTGCCGTCGCTGCTGCGGCGCAACGGCTACGTCACCGGAGCGGTCGACCACCTCTTCGCCATGAAGGACTGGTTCATCCGCGGCTACGACGACTACATGCCGCCCCCCGGGAGGTCGCGCTCCCCCGGGTCGGTCATCAACGGCATCGGGCTCCCGTGGATCACCGAGCACAAGGACGAGGACTTCTTCCTCTTCCTCCACTTCTGGGACGCCCACATCCCCTACGTGCCGCCGTCGCCGTTCAAGGAGAAGTACTCGCACCGGACGGCGGGGCGCATCGACCCGGACATCATGGCGAAGCTCGAGGGCCGGCCCAGCTACCCGTTGTTCAAGCAGAACCTGTACGACTTCCTCGATTCGATGCCGAACCTCGACTACATCGCCGACCTGTACGACGCCGAGGTCGCCTACCTCGACTTCGAGATCGGGCAGATCTTCCACCACCTCGAACAGGAGGGCCTGCTGGAGGACACGATGGTGGTGCTGTTCGGTGACCACGGCGAGAACATGACCGAGCACGACGCCTGGTTCGACCACGCCGGGCTGTACGACTCCGTCACCCACGTGCCGCTCCTGATGTGGGCCCCCGGGAAGATCCCCGTGTCGGAGCCCGATGCCATGGTCACCCTGGTGGACGTCCTGCCGACCATCCTCGAGACCCTCGGGCTCCCCGAGGCCGACGGGATCTCGGGGCGCTCGCTCTACCCGTTGATGCGGGGCGAGACCACCACCCACCGGGACGCGGTCATGCTGAGCGAGGCCACCTGGCAGGCGTCGCGTGCCGTGCGCACCCCCGAGTGGAAGTACATCCGCCACCTGCAGTCGACCATCTACGGACGCGACGGGGTCGAGCTCTACGACGTGGTCAACGACCCCGACGAGCAGCGCAACGTGGCCGACCGGCACCCCCAGGTCGTGGCGGAACTCGGCAGCCGGCTCAACCACTGGGTGTCGGCCCAGCTGGGGGGTCGGCCCGACCCGATACTCCAGGTCATCGACGCCGGCCTGCCCGCGGTGGCACGCCTGAACGACGTGATCGACGGGCTCAGCCGACCGCGCAACAACGTGCCCACACCTGCGACCGCGGACCACATGATCGTGCCGCTGGCGGCCGGAGCGGCGGCCGGGGCCGCGGTGGGCGCGGCGGTCGGTGCCGTCGGGGCAGCTGGCGCTGCGTTCTCGTCGGCCGGTGACGGGCCCTCCGACCACCTCGACCCGGCGCCGAGCGGCGACGGCGGGAAGTTCGCGCCCCGCAACCCGCACCGGCGGCGGCTCCGCGGCACCCGGGGTGCCATGGTGGGTGCCCTGATGGTGGGGGCCGCCGTGCTGCTGGGCGTGGCCGTCAACGACCTGCTGCTGTCGGCGCCACTGTCGGCCGCCGGCGTGGTCCAGCCGGCGCAGGCTGCCGAGCTCAACATGCCGACCACCGGGACGCTCACCTCGGTCCCGGTCCACGTCGGTCAGCTGGTGCACGCCGGCCAGGTCCTGGCCAGCCAGGACACGACCGCGCTCGACGCCAAGCTGGCGACCGACCAGGCCGACCTGGCCACCGACCAGGCCTCGCTGACGCAGGCGCAGGCCGGGTCCGCCGGCCAGCAGGCCCAGCAGGTCCAGACGCTGAAGAACCAACTGGCCAGTGCCCAGCTGCAGCAGTCGGCCGCCCAGCAGAAGCTGGCGCAGACCACGGCCACCAGTAACGCGTCGGTGACCGCGGCCCAGGCGCAGATCCGGGTCGAGCAGTCGCTGCTCGCCTCCGACCAGCAGACCTACGCGGACAACGTGCCGCTGTGCGTGTCCGCCTCACCGCCGCCGACGTGCGCCTCCGACCAGCGGCAGATCCAGGTGGACCAGGGGAACCTGTCCGCCGCCCAGAACGCACTCAGCCAGGCCTCGGCCGACCAGCAGGCATCGGTGGCCGCCGCACAGGAGGCGGTCACCCAGTCCGCGGCTGCCGTCGCCTCGGCCCAGGCGTCGCTGAACGTCGGGGGCACCCCGTCCAGTCCGCAGGCCGTCGCCGCGCTGCAGAATCAGGTGCAGCAGGACGAGGCCGCCATCGCCGCCGACAAGCAGCACCTGGCCCAGGCCGTCCTGACCGCCCCGTTCGACGGCGTGGTGGAAGCGGTCAACGGCACGGTGGGCGAGGTGGCCACGAGCTCCGGCGTGCGCCAGGCCACCCCGGCGGCGGCACTGGCGCCGGCGAGCACCACCGGGATCCAGATCTTCCCCCAGGGGCCCCAGGCAGCCACGGCACAGTCCCCGTCCAGCGCCTCGCTGGTCACCCTCGACTCCATGCAGGACCAGATGGTGGTCCAGGTCCCCGAGACCCTGATCGGCCAGATCCACGTGGGCCAGCAGGGACGGGCGACCCTGCCTGCCGTGGCGGGGTCGAACCTCACGGTCACGGTGAGCCAGATCGAGCGCACCCCGGTGATGCAGTCGGGGCAGACCTACTTCCGGGTCGACCTCGTCAGCTCGTCGAAGGACGCCAAGGAGCTCTCCTACCACTCGGACGCCTCCGGCACCCAGACGGCAGGGTCCCCGATGGTCGGGTTCACCGTCGACGTGAGTTTCTGAAGCCGCCGGGCCGGCGGTGACGGCCGGTCAGGCGGCGCCGCCCTCGGCGGCAGTGCCGACGGAGACCGTGACCGGCAGGGCGCCGGCTTCGGCGAACGGCAGGTCACCGGAGACGATGCGGTCGATGGTGACCTCGTCGAGCACCGACTGGAGCTGGTCGCGGACCACGAGCCACGCCGAGCGCAGATGCAGGGCCGGCCCCGTGTAGCTGGTCCACTCCGGTCGCTGGCCGCGGATCTCGGCGACGGTGCCGACCAGGGGGCCGATCACGTCGGCCAGGCTGATCATGTCGGCCGGCCGCGCCAGTCGGAACCCGCCCTCGGCGCCGCGCTTGGAGACGAGCAGCCCGCCCCGGCGCAGGTCGGTGAGGATGCCCTCCAGGAATTTGTGGGGCAGGTCCTGCGCGGCCGCCAGCTGCTCCGACGTCATGGGGAACTCCGACGCGGCGAGTGCGCAGAGGACCCGGACGCCGTAGTCGACCCGTGCCGAGATGTTGACGACGGCGTTGCCGCCGGACGACCGGCGCCTCCCGGCGCGCTCCCCCGTGTCTCCTCCGTCCGTCGACACTCGCCGGCCTCAGTCGCCCGCGAGGCCGAACGGCCGGGCTCGATGGGACGGGGTCGACGGCACGGCGCTCCTGGGGCTCGGGGGCGCCCGCAGCGGGGTCGCCCGGTGGGACGGTCGGACCGGGGCGTGGCCGAGGTGGGCCGGTCGCCGACCCGCTTCCCACATCGCCCTATTTCCTAGTTCCATACTAAACAACTAGGTATATACCGTCAACCATGCCCTTCTGATGGTGCGCCACCCCTCCATCGGGTCGGACGAGCGACCGGGGTCGGCCGCCCGGCGCAGGTCCCCGACCTCCTCGGCCCCGACGCCGTCGGCCGGTGTGCGCGGTCGGTCCCCGGTGGTACCAGGTGGCAGTCCCGGGACTCGGAACCCGCGCCCGGCACGAGCGACGGCAGGTGCACCTCGGACACCCAATGATCACTGTGGGCCCCGAACGGGCCCGGGAACCAGCCTTCGGCCGCCGGTGTCCAGCTCCCCACCCGCGCCGCCGCTGCCCGTCGGCGGCCCGACGACCCGCCTACGACCCGACGAACGGGAACCCGAAGTACGGCGTCTGGCCCATGGTCACGAACTGGGTGAACCCGAGCTGGCCCGGCGTGTCCACCAACGTCCAGTCCGAGGTCGACTTCGAGTCGTAGTACAGGACGGCGTGCACGTCGGGGAAGGTGACCGGCAGGACGGCCGTCAGCTGGGCCAGGTACGTGGCCTGGTCGGTGGTCGCCCCGGTCTCGCCGAGCATCATCGGCTTCCCGTGGGGCACCCACGAGTCGTAGAAGGGCAGGAACTGCGTCTTCAGCATCGCCGGGTCCTGCTTGCGGTCGTAGCCGTCCCACCCGATCTAGTCGACGAAGGCGTCCCCCGGGTAGTCGGCGGCAGCCGTGGCCGGCGCATTGATCGACGGGCACCAGACGAAGGCCACGTTGGTCGCTCCCACGCTGTGGAAGATCGTCCAGATGTGCTGCCAGGCCTGGATGTACCCGACCGACCCCTGCGCGCCCAGGCACCCGGAGGCACGGGGCAGCGCCACCAGGTTCATCTCCCAGAACCAGCGGAGGAAGAGGGGCCGTCCATAGCTCTTCAGTGCGGTCGCGTACGACGTGATGAGCGCGTCCTGGCTGCCGTTGGCGATCGACACGTCCGACGTGCACGTCCAGTCGATCACCGGGGTGGCGCCGGTGCTGGCCAGGGCGGCCAGGGTCGCGACCTTCACCGGGTTCGACCACGGCTGGTACACGTGCACGAGCCCGAGCGGTCGGCCGAGGGCACCGCTGAAGTTGCCGAGCTGCGCCAGCTCGAGGCGCACGTCCGACTGGGCCTGGGTCTCGCCCTCGTGCGGTGCCACGAACGCGCCGAAGTAGGCGCTGGACGTCGGCACGGCCGGCGGCGGGGGCGATCCGGGCGGTGCTGCGGCCGGGACGTGACCCGAGGATGCGGAGGTCGCCGCCGCGACCACTCGGGTGACGGTCACCGCGCTCACCGCCACCAGCAGCGCGGCGGCCAGCCCGGTGCACACGCGCCTCGTGCGCCGGCGACGACGCTCCTCCCGGGTGGACCGGACCCGGTCGGCGCGGGTCGTGGGCGGATCACCGAGCCACAGCCACTCCGTGGTGCCGTCGCCGGGCCCGGTGACGCCGGGTCCTGCGCCCTGTGGTCCCGGGTCCTCGGGTCCCGCGCCGTCGACCGCCGGGTCCACCGACCCGTCGGGCGATCGGCCGACCGGCACCCGACTCCCTCCGTCCTCCACCCGGTCCATACCCGTTCCTCGTTCCCTCATGGCTCAGATGATCCCGACGACGGGTGCCGTCGGGCTCGGCACACTGCCGTAGAAGGGCGCGTCGCCGAAGGCGAACACGCCACCGTCCGCCCCGGCCAGCCAGTACCCCTGTCCGTCCGACGACGGGGTGATGCCGACGATCGGCGCGCCCAGGAAGAGGTAGCGCAGGCTCCCCTGGTACTTGGCGTCCCCGAACGGGAACACGGCGCCGGCCCGTGTGACCATCCAGTACCCGCTCCCGTCACTGGTGGGTGCGATCCCGACGATGGGGTCGACCGGCGGCCGGCCACCCGTCGACCCGAAGTAGGCGGCGTCCCCGTAGGCGAACACGCCGCCGTCGGACGCCACCAGCCAGTACCCGCGACCGTCGGCCGTGGCGGCCATGCCGACGATGGGCTCCACCAGCGTCTTGTCCCCGGTCGAGCCGTAGAAGCCGGCGTCGCCGAATGCGAAGATCCCGCCGTCGGACGCCACCTCCCAGTACCCGGCCCCGTCGGGTGTCCCGGCGATCCCCACGATCGGCCTGTTGAGCGGCTTGCCCCCCATCGACCCCTCGAAGCCGGCGGCGCCGAAGCTGAACACCCCGCCGTCGGCGCCGACCATCCAGTAGCCGTCGTGGAACGGCGTGTACGCGGCGCCCACCACGGGCGAGGCGAGCGGGTGGCCCGTCATCGAACCGAAGAAGGACTTCGACACGCCGTTGACCGTCGGCACCGGCCCGAGCGGCGCGATCGAGCCGTCGGCGCCGAACACCGCGTACCCGGTGGACGGACCGAGCAGTGTGAGGGTGGACGGAGCGGCCACCGCGAAGACGTAGTTGGCCGCCGCCAACGTGCCGACGGTGCAGCTCACGGCGTACGTGCCGCGGAACGACGCCGGATTGGCCGTCGTCGTGCACGCCGCGGCCCCCGACACGACCGTCGCCGGGTCCCCGTTGCGGAAGCCGCTCAGGTGGTAGCCGAGCGTGGGCAGCGGCGCCCCCACGGTCCCCGTCGCCGGGTCGGGCACCACGGTCAGGGTCGCCGGCGCCACCTGCAGGGTCGCCGACACCGACGCGGGGTAGAAGGCGAAGGAGCCGGGCTGGCTCGAGGCCAGCGTGCACGTGCCCGCACCCACCAGGAACAGGCGGACCAGGGCCCCGGTGCACGAGCCCGTCGCCGTGTTGTCCAGGGCCAGGCCCGAGTCGACCGTCGGGGCCACGTCCACCGGCTGGTCGCCGTAGGTGGGCGACGGCAGCGCCGGATAGGTGATGGTCTGGTCCGCCCGGGTCACCAGGAACGCCGACGTGGCATCGGGCCCGGCGTAGACCCCGGTGGCGAGCGTGCCGAGCGGCAGGGTGGCGAGGGACGCGGGCGGCACGGCGTTGACGGTGGGCGTGCCGTCGCCGAGCTGGCCGTAGTAGTCCCCGCCCCAGGTCCACGGCACCCCGACCGAGGTCAGCGCGTACGACGAGTGCAGCCCGGCGGCGATCGAGACGAACGTCGTGGCGGGCGGGAGGCCGCTCGGCTGGACGGGCACGTCGCTGTCCGCGGGCAGCGACGCCACCAGGGGGGAGGCGAGCTGCCCGAACACGTCCGAGCCCCAGGCCAGGACCTGCCCGCCGGTGGTCAGGGCCAGGCTGTGGGCGCCGCCGGCGGCGATGCCGGACACCGGCGGCCCGGGCGGGAGGGTCACCTGGACCGGCGTGGTCGAGTCGGCCGTGGCCCCGTTGCCCAGCTGGCCCGAGGCGCCGAAGCCCCACGAGTAGACCTGGCCGTCCGAGCCCAGCGCCAGGCTGTGCCCGGTGCCGGCGGCCACCGCGGTGAACGTCACCCCGACGGGCGGCGTCACGGCGACAGGGGTGGCGGCCGGGACCGTCGTGCCGTCGCCGAGCTGGCCGCGGTCGTTGGCACCCCAGCCGTAGACGACCCCGGTCGACGAGAGGGCCAGGCTGTGGTCGCCGCCGGCCGCGATGGCGGTGAAGGTCACACCGGCCGGCGCGGCGACCGCCACCGGCGTCGAGGCCGCCGCGGCCGTGCCGGTGCCGAGCTGGCCCGAGGTGTTCGAGCCCCACGCGTAGATCGCCCCCGCGGCGGTCAGCGCCAGCGAGTGGGCGCTGCCAGACGCCACCGCGGTGACCGTGGCGGGCGGAAGCGCCACGGCCACGGGGGTCGTCTCCCCGTTCGTCGTGCCGTCGCCGAGCTGGCCGACCGAGTTCGCCCCCCACGCGTAGACCTGGCCGGTGGTGGCGAGTCCCACCGTGAACGCGCCGCCCGCGGTGATCGAGGCGAAGGCGACACCGGCGGGCGCCTGGACCGTGGTCGGCACCGTGATCCCGGTGGTCGGCGCCCCGCCGATCGAACCGATCCCGATCTGGCCCGAGTCGTTGTCCCCCCAGCCGTAGAGGGCACGGGACGCCAGTGCGGACGTCGAGGAGAGGACCACACGGTGGCCGGCGTGGTGGGTGCGCCCATGGTCGGCCGCCGTCGGGACCGTGGTCGGCCCGGCAGCCAGCGGGGCACCTGCGCCGACGACCGCGCCGACGACGAGGAGGGCGAGCCCGGCATGGACGAACGGTCGGTGGAGACCGACGGCGCCCGCCCGGTGGCGCGGCCCCGACCGTCGGTGCAGCGGGGGGGTCCGGAGGCATGCTGACCGGCGGCGGGGCCCCGAACGACGATGGCGCGGGCGGTGCATCAGGCGATGGTCCCGGCAGTCCGGTGCGTGCCGGTCCCGTGCATCACTTGTCGCCCCACGTCGTCCCCCTGCCCGGGATCCACGGTGCGCACCGGCACCGGCTGCTCGACGTCACGCGCGGTGCGTCAGAGCCGCTAATTACTTAGAGTGACTATATCACCACTAAGAGTGTGAACTCCACGTGCGATTCAGGCGGGGGCGAAGTAGGGGTTCCGGGCCAGTGCGGCGAACGCCTGGAGCCCGGCCGGGGTGAAGGCCCAGTTCTGCGCCGGTCCGGGGGCGTCGAACCACACCACGCCCTTGAACCCGGGCAGGGCCGGCAGTCCTGTGCCGATGCTGGCGATGAAGTCGGGCTGGGACGACCCCCCGGCGCCCGTCTCGGCCACGATGAGCGGCTTCCGATGGCCGACCCATGTCCCGTAGAACCCGCCGAACAGTGAGGTGAACGTATGGGTCCCGTCCCGGTCGTACCCGTCGATGCCGATCCAGTCCACGGCGGCATCGCCCGGGTAGTAGGGCGTCGGGTCCACGCCCGACAGCGCCGGGCACCACACGAAGCTGACGTTGGTCGCCCGCGCGGCACTGAACTGGGAGCGGAGGTGCACCCAGGCGGCGACGAAGTCGGACGGCGAGGCGATCTGGGGGTGGGCGCGGACCAGGTTCATCTCCCAGCACCAGCGCAGCAGCACCGGGCCGCCGTAGGCCCGCAGGCCCTGGGCGAACGTGGCGATCTGCGCATCGTCCGTCCCCTGTGCGATGCCGGCCGCGTCGGGGCCGCACCCCCAGTCGAGCATCGGGATCGAGCCGGCCGCGGCAATGGCGCGCAGCGACGACACCGGCACGGCGGCGTTCCACTCCACGTAGAGATGGAGGATCCCGAGCGACCGGCCGGTGGCGGCGCGGACAGCAGGAAGCGCCTGCTGTTCCGCGGCGAAGGCCGACCCACCGGCGAGACGGGGTGCCGGATGGACCCATGCCCCCAGGTACGCCCCGGTACCGGGCACCGCGGGCGGGGTGCCCGATGGTGCCGTGGTCGTAGGGCCCGAGGGCGACGAGGCGGGCGGTGACGACGAGCCGGGACCCGACGACGTCGTCGGGGCGGTCGACCCCGACGACCCGCAGGCGGCGACCAGCGACGCCAGCACCACCAGCCCGAGTACGACCGGCGGGCGCCGCACGGCCCGGACGGCGCGGGTCGGGGGTGCGGGCGTCACGGGTCGATGCTTCCACACCGTGGCTCGTCCCGGCGGTCGACCCGGTCCGCGGGCGCCGGTCACTCCCCCGGGGTACCCCCGCCGCCGCTCCGCGGCCCCCCGCCGATCCGGCCCGCTCCTCCGGCCCGGCGCGACCGCCGTCGCTAGGATCCTCCCCCATGACGCCGCCCGGACTGCCGCAGCCCCCGCCCACCGGTGCATCGGCGCTGCCGTCGGGCACCTACGACGGGCAGGTCGTCGTCGTCACGGGCGGCGGGACCGGCCTCGGCAAGTCGATCGCCACCGAATTCGGCCGGCTGGGCGCGGCAGTGGCCGTCCTGAGCCGCGACGAGGGCCACCGGGCGGCCGGGGTCGCCTCGGTCGAGGAGGCCGGCGGGCGGGCCCTCGGCGTCGCCTGCGACATCCGCGACGCCGATGCGATTGCCGCCGCCTTCGACACGGTGGAGTCGGGACTCGGGCCGGTCGACGCGCTGATCAACAACGCGGCGGGGAACTTTCCGGTGCCGGCCGAGGACATGAGTCCGAACGCCTGGCGCACCGTCGTCGACATCGTCCTGAACGGCACCTACCTCTGCTCGCGCGACTTCGCCCGCCGTCTCATCCCCGCGGCGCGACCGGGGTCGATCGTCAACGTCGGTGCCTCCTACGCCTGGACCGGGGGGCCCGGCTTCGCCCACTCGGCGGCGGCCAAGGCCGGGGTGAAGAACCTGGTCGAGACGCTCTCGGTCGAGTGGGCGCCCTACGGCATCCGGGTGAACGGCCTGGTGCCGGGGCTCATGCCCCACGAGGACGAGGTCGCGGCCATCGCCGCCGTGCCGGGCAAGTACGAGGGCCAGGACGACCGCGTGCCCGCCGGCCGGGTGGGCTACCCCCGGGAGCTGGCATGGGCGGCGACGTACCTGTGCTCGCCGTACGCCGCCTACATCAGCGGGCACTCGCTGGTGGTCGACGGGGCCAACTGGCAGCGCCGCCACACGGTCCAGCCGCCGTTCACCCCCATCCGCGAGCAGCTCGGGCGCGGACCGTTCGGTGAGCCACCCGCACCCCGGCCCACCTGATCCCCTGACCTGACCGCACGCACTGACCCGCTATCGGCGCCGTCGGACCGGATCCGACGGGAACGACCAAGGAGCCCCACCATGACCGACCCCCGCGTGACCAGCGCCACCGACACGCGTCCGCCCCTGACCGACGGGGAGCGGGACCTGGTCCGGCTCGAGGTCGACGGGCCGATCGCGGTGATCACCAACAACCGGCCCGGGAAGCACAACGCCATGAGCGACGAGATGGACCGCCGCCTGTGGGAGGTGCTCGCCGAGGTCCACGAGCTGCCTCAGCTGCGGGCCATCGTGTGGCGGGGCGAGGGGAAGTCGTTCTCGTCGGGACGGGACACGGGTCAGATCGGCGTGCGGGTCGAGGACATCTCCGACCTGGAGTTCATCGAGCGGGGCCACCGTCCCACGGGCATGTTCCTCACCATGCCGTGCCCGATCATCTGCGCGCTCAAGGGCTGGGTCATCGGCGGCGCCTTCGAGCGCGCCCTCCTGTGCGACATCCGGGTGGCGGCCGTCGGCACCCGCATGATGCTGCCCGAGGTGGTCCACGGCGTCATCCCCGACTCGGGCGGCGTGGCCCGGCTCTTCCAGATGGTCGGGCACGGCGTGGCGGCCGATCTCGCCCTGACCGGCCGGGTCATGACGGCCGAGGAGGCCTACGGCCACGGCATCGTCAGCCGGCTGGTGGCCGACGAGGCCGAGCTCGACACGGTGACGATGGCCATGGCCGAGACCATCGCCTCGGCACCCGCGTTCACCGTCAAGATGGCCCGCCGCACGATCGCGAGCCTCGCCCGCGACGAGGTGCAGCGGTCGATCGACGAGGAGGCCGTCGCCCAGTCGATGGTCTTCGCCTCCGACGACTACGCCGAGATGAAGTCCGCCCGGTCCGAGGAGCGGGTACCCCACTACCGCAAGCGGTGACCTGGACCTGCCCGTCCGTGGCACCGGGCGCGGGACCCCGGCCACTGACCAGGTAGACCGGTGACACGACCGGGAGTGGCCGGCGACGTCCCGATCCACGGGCGCACGAGCCCAGCCACCCACGGCACCAGCACCCACGACTCGACACCGGAGGCACCGATGACCGACAGCGCATCCACCACACGCACACCCAAGCCGGTCCGCTCCAGCGGCACCTACACCCTGGGTGTCGGCACCGCCGGTGCCACCACCGTCCACCGCCTCGGCTACGGGGCCATGCAGATCACCGGGGATGGGATCTGGGGCGAGCCCGCCGACCGCGACGAATGCGTCCGGGTGTTGCGCCGCGCCGTCGACCTCGGCGTCGACCTGATCGACACGGCCGACTCGTACGGCCCCGAGGTGAGCGAGCGCCTCATCTTCGAAGCACTCCACCCCTACCCCGAGGGACTGGTCATCGCCACCAAGGCCGGCCTCACCCGCCAGGGCCCCGGCCAGTGGCTGCCCGTCGGCCGCCCCGAATACCTCCGCCAGCAGTGCGAGCTCAGCCTGCGCCGCCTCGGGCTCGAGCGGATCGACCTCTTCCAGCTCCATCGCATCGACCCCAAGGTGCCGGCCGAGGAGCAGTTCGGCCTGCTCGCCGACCTGCTGTCCGAGGGGAAGGTTGCCCACATCGGACTGTCACAGGTGACGGTGGCGGAGCTGCAGGCGGCCCAAGCCGTGCTGCCGATCGTGTCGGTGCAGAACCTGTTCAACCTCACCAACCGGTCGTCGGCCGACGTGCTGGCACACTGCGCGGCCGAGGGGATCGGGTTCATCCCCTGGTTTCCGGTGGCGTCGGGCGGACTCACCGTGCCCGACTCGCCGATGGGCGCCGTCGTGGCTGAAACCGGGGCCACCCCCACCCAGGTGGCCCTCGCGTGGCTGCTGCACCACTCGCCGGTGATGCTCCCCATCCCGGGGACCAAGTCGGTGGCCCACGTCGAGGAGAACTGCGAGGCGGCCACGCTGCAGCTGACCGACGCACAGGTGGCGGCGCTCGACGCCGTCCACGCCGCCGCCTGACGGACGGCGTCCCGAGGAACCCTCCAGAGCAGCCCGGCCCGCGGCGCCCCCCGACGGACGGTCCACCGTCCACACGGCATCCGGCGCTACAACGGGTGACGGCACACGCCCGACCTCCGGCTCCGGGACACCCGGCAGCCGGCGGTGCGACCTGACGACGGAGGCACCCATGGAGGACCCCGGCACCCGATCCGGCACGCCGGCTGCCGACCGGGCCGGCACCCCACCCGGCACCCCGGCCGCCGCCCCACGGCACCGCTATCTTCGTCACGTCGGCCACTATCTCGTCGGACTGGCCGCCACCGTGCTGGTGGTCATGCTGGTGGTGGCGGGGTATGCGGCGATCCACCACGCGGCATCGGTGTCGACCACCAACCGCCGACAGGCCGCCCTCGCGCCCTTCTACGTCCCGCCCGTCGGGTGGCAGCAGCGGCCACTCGGTGCGATCCTGCGCAGCCAGCCCGTCGGCGGTGTGCCGTCGGGGGGTGCCGGCTGGCGGATCCTCTACCGCACGGCCCGGTCCGACGGCAGCCCGGCGGTCAGCGGCGGGCTGGTCTTCGTGCCCGGCCCGTCGGCACCGGCTGCACCACCCGGCGGACGACCGGTGGTGGCCTGGGCCCACGGGACCACCGGCATGGGAGTGTCCTGCGCCCCGTCACGCACACCCGACGTCGAATCCGACGTCCAGGGGCTCGCCGACTTCCTCGACGCCGGCTGGGTGGTGACCGCCACCGACTACGCCGGTCTCGGCACGCCGGGCGTCCAGCAGTACCTGGTGGGGACGGCCCAGGCCCACGACGTCCTCAACTCGGTACGGGCCGCCCGTGACCTGCCGGGGAGCGGGGCCGGAACCTCGGTGCTCGTCTGGGGCCACTCCCAGGGCGGGGCCAGCGCGCTGTGGGCCGCCGATGCCGCACCGGCGTACGCGCCCGAGCTCCACGTGGTCGCCGCAGGCGCAGCCGCGCCGGCCGCCGACCTGCCGGTCCTGATCAGCCACCAGTGGGACAACCTGGTCGGGTCGCTCATCGGGTCCGAGGTCCTCGTCGCCTGGCCACTCGCCTACCCCGGCCTGTCGGCCGCGGCGGTCAGCACGGCGTCGGCCTCCACCATCCGGAACCTCGCCTACACCTGCGTCACCCAGGCCGCCACGGCGTTGAAGATCCGCAGCCTGTTCGTGAGCACGAACCTGTTCGACCGCAATCCACTGGACGACCCGGGCTGGCGGAAGGCGATCGAGTCCAACACCCCTCCCCCGCCGACCGTCCCGACGCTCGTCGTCCAGGAGACGACCGACGGCGTGGTGCTGGCCGGGTCGACGGCCGCCTACCTGGCCGGGGCGTGCTCGACGGGTGCACCCGTCACCGGGGACTACATCGGCGGAACCGGGGACCCGAACGGGGTCTCGGGGATCCAGGACCACGTCGACACCGGCATCGCCGCGGCGCCCTCCGTGTTCACGTGGTTCCAGCAGCGCCTGGCCGGCGAGCCGGCCGGTTCCACGTGCGGGACCCGGAGCCCGGTGCCCGCACTCGGCACCTGAGTCGGCCCGGCGGACCGCCACGAGCCGTCGCCGGGTCGCCGGATCTCGTCGTCACCACCGGGAGGAGCCAACCCTCCCAGGAGGAGACATCGAAGATGCGGGAGTGCTCACGATGAGCATCGTCAGCACCGGACCACGAAGATGGCCGAGCGTCTCGCGAGCGGGTCAGCGCGCCCCGAACACCACCGGCGCCGACTTCACCCCGGCGATGACCGGGGATGCCGTGCGCACCACCTCGCCGGCCGGCTCGATCGATCCGAACCGCGCCAGCAGTTCCTCCAGCAGGATCCGTCCCTCCACCCGGGCCAGCACGGCCCCGATGCAGAAGTGGGCACCGAACCCGAAGGCGACGTGCGGGTTGGGGTCGCGTGCCGCGTCGAACACCGCGGCCGTCGGGCCGAAGACCGACTCGTCCCGGTTGGCTGAGGCATAGAGCATCAGCACCGGGTCGCCGGCACCGAGCCGCTTGCCGGCCAGTTCGACCGCCCGGGTGGTGGTCCGCATGAACGCCACCACCGGGGTCGTCCACCGCAACATCTCCTCGACGGCCAGCGGCAGTGCCCGGTTCGTGCCGGCGGCGGCACGCGCCGCCAGCCCCTCCCATGCACCGGCCGTGTCCGCGAATCCGACCAGGCCGCCCGACATCATGTTCCGGGTCGTCTCGTTGCCGGCCACCAGCAGCTGCACCAGGAACATGCCGAGCTCGGCGTCGGTCAGCCGGTCGCCGTCGACCTCGGCCGCACCGAGCTCGCTGATGATGTCGTCCCGTGGGGTCGCCCGTCGGTCGGCGGCGGCCTCGAGGAGGTACGTCACCATCTCGACGCTCAGCTGCGCCCGTTCCTCCTCGGGCCAGTCGGTGGCGCCCGGGATTACGGCCTCGGACCAGCGGAAGAACCGGGGCCACTCGTCCTCGGGCACGCCCAGCAGGTCGCTGATCACCTGGAGCGGCAGCGGCACGGCCAGGTCGGCCACCACGTCGACGGGCACACCCGGTTCGATGCGGTCCACGAGGGCACGGGCCCGCCGGCGGATACCGTCCTCGAGGGCCCGCATGTAGGACGGGCGGAAGCCGGGCTGGACCAGGTTCCGGTAGCGGGTGTGGTCCGGAGGGTCGGTGTGCATCATGGTCGGCGGCGTGGCGTAGTCGGAGCCGATCTCGAACGTCATGATGCCCTTGGAGGAGCAGAACGTGGCCGGGTCACGTGACACCGCCACCACCTCGGCATGGCGGCTGACCATCCACAGCCCCAGGGTGTCGTTGCGGGCCACCGGCGCCTCGGCCCGCAGCCTGGCGTAGCGGGGGTACGGGTCGCCGGCGTACACGGCCGGGTCCAGCAGCGGCGCGGTCAGCTCGGTCTCGTCGACCCCGCCCCCGGCCGTCACCGGTGCCGCCGCGGCATCGGAGGTCGGGATCCCATGCTCAGACGCGGATGACGGGGAGCGGGAGGCTGTGGCCCTGGGACTCGGCCAGCGCCTCGTAGGCCGCCAGCGTCCCGATCCCGTCGGTCACGCTCTCGACCGAGCCGTCGGGTGCCAGGTTGAGGTTGACGCCCTCCATGACGAACAGGATCTCGGTGACCTCGTCGTTGTCCTCGGGGACGTCGAGGGTGTGGACCGAGCCGGCCGGCTCGCGGATGTAGGAGCCGGCGGTCGAGTAGAAGTCGTACTCGAGGTAGTGCCAACGGCCGGACACGGTGTAGCCGTCGACCGGTCCGGTGTGCCGGTGGGTCTGGAGGCGCACACCCGGCTCGAACCGGTTCCGCACCACCCAGATGCCGGCGGCCGGGTCGACCCGCAGGACCTTCAGCCAGATGCCGCCGGTGGCGTCCACCCAGGGCAGGTCGTCCTCGGCGG
>JADGOH010000149.1 GCA_017883025.1 Acidimicrobiales bacterium | reverse complement strand
GTCGACCGACCCGGTCGGTGCGACCCGCTCCCCCGCTCCACGTCCGGGCACGCCGTCGAGCGCCTCGTCCGCCGTCGGGGCGGAGCCAGGGGGTGGGGCATCCATGGCTGGCATGGTACCCAGGCGGGTCGCCGACCGGTGACCCCGGGCATGGATCGCGTCCGCGGATCCATGGACCGGGTGCCGCGAGGGCACTATCGTGCGCCCACGGCAGTCGACTCCTGTGGCAGAGTCAGTGCCAGCAGATGGTGTGCGCCTCGCCAGCAGTTCCGCAGTCCGCCGGGAGGGACGCTGCAGCGCCAGCGGACCGGAGACGACCACCACGGGGTGGCCGACAGCAAGCTATTGGGGGAATGTCCGTGACCGAGTCGCATGAGATCAGCCGTCGCACCTTCCTGTCCCAGGGGGCCAAGGCAGGGGGTGCCGTGGTGCTCGCCGGGGCGGCGGGCAGCGCCCTTGCTGCCTGCAGCTCGTCCTCCTCGTCCGGCTCGTCCACCACGACCCCCTCGGGGTCTGCCCCGGGCGTGGGCACCGGCACCCCGGTACGCGGCGGCTCGCTGACCGTCGGGCTCGTGGCCGAGATCGACGGCTTCTACCCGCCCACCGACCACTGGGACACCAACGGCTTCATCTACGCCAACGCCATCTACGACCCGCTGTGCGCCGTCGCCGCCGACGGGAGCATCCAGCCGTATCTCTGCCAGTCGATCAAACCGAACGCCACCTTCGATTCCTGGACCATGACGCTCCGGCCCAACATCAAGTTCAGCGACGGGTCGGCGCTCACCGCCGCCGTGATCGCCTCGAACTACGCCGAGCTCAAGGCATCGCTGCTCACCGGCCAGGCCCTCACGCAGGTGACCAGCCTCTCGGTCCGGGACTCGATGACGGTCGTCTACCAGCTGGAGGCGCCGAACCCCGGGTTCCCGGCAGGACTGACGAGCCAGCTCGGCTACGTCGTCGGCCAGGCGATGATCGACGCGGTGAAGGGGGGCAACAAGTCCCCGACCCCGGTGGGCACCGGCCCGTTCGTCTTCCAGTCGTGGCAGCCCAACGACCACTTCACCGCCACCCGCAACCCGAACTACTGGCGGTCCGGGCTCCCCTACCTCGACCAGATCACGTTCCGGCCCATCCCCGACACCATCCAGCGCGAGTCGACCCTGAAGACGGGCGGGGTGGACATGATCCAGTCGACTGACCCCCTCACCATCAAGCGGTTCAGCGGGCAGTCCGGGTACCAGTTGGTGGACACCACCACCGGCGTGCTCGGCGAGCCGACCGTGGCGTTCATCATGCTCAACACCGCCGTCGCTCCGACCAACGACCTCAACATCCGCAAGGCCCTCGCCATGAGCCTCGACCAGGCCACGGTGCAGAAGATCTTCGGCGGCGGGCTGACCAAGCCGATCAACGGGCTGTTCCTCCAGGACTCCCCGTACTACGCCAACCCCGGGTACCCGACCCACAACCCCGCCGCCGCCAAGAAGCTGGTGGCCCAGTACGCCGCGCAGCACGGCACGCCGAAGCTCACGCTGCTCACGATCACCGACCCCCGCCTCGGCCAGGTCGTCCAGATCATCCAGCAGATGTGGAACCAGGTCGGGTTCGACGTCACCATCAACCAGATCGAGCAGGCCAACCTCATCAACGACTTCATCGCCGGCCAGTTCCAGGCGGCCACCTCGTACCAGTTCGGGACGATCGACCCCGACCTCAACTACGTGTGGTGGAGCACCACCACCGTCAAGCCGGTGAACAGCATCGCCCTGAACTTCCCCCGCAACGCCGACCCGGTCATCGAGCAGAACATGCTCACCGGCCGGCACACGACGGACCAGGCCACGCGGGTCAAGGCCTACCAGACCGTCAACGAACAGCTGGCCAAGGACCTCCCCTACCTGTGGCTCCAGCAGTACCTCTTCTCGGAGGTGGCCACGTCCCGGGTCCAGAACTTCGCCAACCCGACGCTGCCGAGCGGTGCGAAGCAGTACGCCTACGACGAAGGCATCTTCGTCCCCACCCAGATCTGGCTGTCGAAGTAGCGGCACGGACCAGGGATCGTCGAGCGTCGCATGGGTAAGTACCTGGTCAGGAGGATCCTCCAGCTGGTGGTGGTGGCATTCGTCATCTCCGTGCTCACGTTCATGCTGGTGCACCTGCTGCCGGGCGACCCGACCGTCGCCATCCTCGGGCCCAACGACACCGCGGCCAACCGTGCCATCCTGCTCAAGCAGCTCGGCCTCAACTACCCGCTGTGGCGCCAGTACCTGACCTGGATGGGGGCGATCTTCCAGGGGAACCTCGGCGCCTCGTACCTCAACCACGAGTCCGTGACCCACATCCTGGCCACGGGCGCCCCGGTCGACTTCGAGCTCATCCTCATCTCCCAGCTGATCGCCTTCGTGGTGGCCGTACCTCTGGCGCTCGTCACCTCACGCAAGCCCAACAAGCCCCTCGACAATGTGGCCACCACCACCACGTTCGGCCTCCTGGCCCTGCCGCCGTTCGTGGTGGCACCCATCCTGGTGGCCGTGTTCGCGGTGGGGCTCGGCTGGTTCCCGGCCACCGGGTACACCCCCTTCACCCAGAGCCCGGCCCAGAACATCCACGAGATGATCCTGCCGTCGGTGGCGATCACCGCCGGCTCGATCGCCGTCTACTACCGGCTGCTGCGCTCCGATCTCATCAGCACCCTCCAGCAGGACTTCATCACCATGGCCCGGTCCAAGGGCCTCTCCAGCCGGCGCATCATGTGGCGCCATGCCTTCCGGCCGTCGAGCTTCTCGTTGCTGGCGGCCGCCGGCATCAACATCGGCGCCCTCATCGCCGGCACCTTCGTGGTGGAGCTCCTGTTCGTACTGCCCGGCATCGGCTACGCGCTGGTGCAGGCGGTCGAGCAGCGGGACTACCTGGTCGTCCAGGGGATCGCCCTCGTGGTGGCCGTCGCCTACGTATTCGTCCAGTTCATCATCGACTTCATCTTCACCATCGTCGACCCGAGAGTGGTGCGAGAGTGACCCATGCCTGACGACAGAGAGCTCCTCGACTCGGGAGCGTCGAACCAGCTGCTGGGCGACCGCTTCCCCGGCATGGCGGCGACCGACGAGGCCGTCATGGCCATCTCGACAGAACACCACGACGGCGACGACGTCCTGGCCAAGAAACCACTCGGCTTCCTGTTCTGGTTCGCCGCCGTCTGGGTGGCCATCGTGTTCGCCGCAGCAGTCCTGGCCAACATGCTGCCCCTGCAGAACCCGAACTTCCAGAACTACTCCGCCCTCAACCAGGGACCGACCGGCGCCCACTGGCTCGGCACCGACGACCTGGGCCGCGATCTGCTGGCCCGCCTGGTCTTCGGCTCGCGGGTGTCGCTCGTCGTCGGCTTCGGCGGCGTGGCCATCGGCCTCCTGATCGGCGGCACGGCCGGGCTCGTGTCGGGCTACAAGGGCGGCAAGCTCGACATCTCCCTCAACGCCGTGTCGTTCATCATCCTGGCGTTCCCGGCGATCGTGGCCGTCATCGCCATCGTGACCTTCTGGGGCGCGTCGCTCCTGCACATCACCATCATCTTGGGGGTGGGGACGATCCCCCTGATGTTCCGGGTGATCCGGGCGTCCAGCCTCTCGTTCGCCCAGCGGGACTTCGTCATCGCGGCCAAGACGATGGGTGCGACCGACACCCGGGTGGTGCTCCGGGAGATACTCCCCAACGTCGTCCCGGTGATCGTCACCTTCAGCCTCATCACCGTGGCCGGCATCATCGTCATCGAGGGGACCCTGGCCTTCCTCGGCCTGTCGGTCCACCTGCCCACCCCGTCGTGGGGCAACCTGATCAACGAGGGCACCTCCAACAACGCACTCGCGACAAACCCCTACATCCTGCTGTGGCCGGCGCTGTCGATGTTCCTGCTCCTGTGGTCGATCAACCTCATCGGCGACCGCCTCCGCCAGCGCTTCGACATCCGAGAGGGCCTCCTGTGATCGGGAAGCGCCGGGCCGGGCGCGCACTCGAGTTCAAGGACGTGGGGTCCCACGACGGTCCCCTGCTGGTGGTGGACGACCTCCACACGGCATTCCGCACGCCACGGGGCACCGTCCGGGCCGTCGACGGAGTCTCCTTCGAGGTCTACGAGGGCAAGACCCTCGGCATCGTGGGCGAGTCGGGCTCGGGGAAGACCGTCCTCTCGCGCTCGATCATGGGCCTGCTCCCGCCGCGCGACGTCCTGCGCAGCGGCACCGTGCACTTCGGCGGCCACGAGCTGTCGGCCATGAGCGAGACCGAGCTCCGCTCCGTGTGGGGCGCCGAACTGAGCATGATCTTCCAGGACCCGATGACCGCACTCAACCCGGTCAAGCGGATCGGCGTGCAGATCGCCGAGTCCCTCGTGCTCCACCTCGACATGGACAAGAGGGAGGCGCAGTCGACGGCTGTCGAGCTCCTACGCTCCGTCGGCATCCCCTCCCCCGAGGAGCGGGTGCGCTGGTACCCGTTCCAGCTGTCGGGGGGCATGCGCCAGCGGGTCATGATCGCCATCGCGCTGGCCTGTGCACCCCGCCTGGTCATGGCCGACGAGCCGACGACCGGACTCGACGTGACCGTCCAGGCCCAGATCCTCGACCTCCTCGCCGACCTGCAGCGCGAGCGGCACATGGCCGTCATCCTGGTGACCCACGACCTCGGTGTCGTGGCCACCCGGGCCGACGACATCATCGTCATGTACGCCGGTCGCATCGTGGAGCGGGCCCCGACCCGCACACTCTTCAGCGACACCAGGATGCCGTACACCCGGGCCCTGATGGACTCCATCCCCCGCCTCGCCGACCCGAGCGGTTCCCGGCTCGACGCCATCGCCGGCCGGCCGCCGGACCTCATCCACCCGCCGACGGGCTGCCGATTCGCCCCTCGCTGCCACTTCGCCCAGGACAAGTGCCGCGAGTCCGAGCCGCCGCTGCGCACCGTCGGGTCACCCGACCACCTGTTCGCGTGCTGGTTCCCGCTGGTCGACGGCGTGTCGACCGTACCGGCGGTCAAGGTGACCCTGGGGCAGACCGACACGGCGGTGACCGACACAGCGGTGACCGACGCCCCGGCACCCGACGACCAATCCGAGGCGGAGACGACCCCGTGACCGACGCACCGACCACCACCGGGACCATCGCCAACCAGTCCGGGGACATCGTCCTCGACGTCCGGGACCTCGTCGTGGAGTTCAAGAGCGGCCGCCAGCGGGTCCAGGCGGTGTCCGGCGTGACCTTCCAGGTGCGCCGGGGCGAGACCCTCGGACTGGTGGGCGAGTCCGGGTGCGGCAAGTCCACCACCGGCCGCACCCTGGTCCAGGTCCAATCGGCCACGTCGGGCACCATCGACTACCAGGGCGAGGACCTCAACGCCCTGTCCGGTCGCAAGCTCCGCCAGCTGCGCACCAAGATCCAGATGATCTTCCAGGACCCCATCTCGTCCCTCAACCCGCGCCGCCGGATCAAGGACATCGTCGCCGAGCCACTGGCCATCTGGAAGCGGGGCACCAAGGACGAGCGGACGGCGAAGGTCCGCGAGATGCTCGAGGCGGTCGGAATCGACCCCGACGCAGCCGGAGACCGACGACCGGGCGAGTTCTCGGGCGGACAGTGCCAGCGCATCAGCATCGCCCGGGCACTCATGGCCGAGCCCGACCTGCTCATCTGCGACGAGCCGGTGTCCGCGCTCGACGTCTCGGTCCAGGCCCAGATCCTCAACCTGCTCGCCGATCTCAAGACCCGGTTCCAGCTGACCATGGTCTTCATCGCCCACGACCTCGCCGTCGTGAAGAACGTCAGCGACAGGGTCGCCGTCATGTACCTCGGCAAGCTCGTCGAGGTCGCCGGCTCCGACGAGCTCTACCGCGCCGCGGCCCACCCCTATACCGAGGCCCTGCTGGCCTCGATCCCCGAGCCGGACCCCGATCACGTCTCGGACCACAAGGCGTTGACCGGCGAGCTGCCGTCGCCGCTCAACCCGCCGTCGGGGTGCCGGTTCCGGACCCGCTGCCCGTACGCCCAGGAGCGCTGCGCATCCGAGGAGCCCCCGCTGCGCGAGCTCGCCCCGGGCCACCAGGTGGCCTGCCACTTCCCGGTCGGTCCGCTCGCCGGCGGCCACGCCGGCGCCTGAGGCCGCGGGGTGGCCACGCTCCGCCAGTACTACGGGAACCCCGGGGTCCCCCTCGTGGTGGATGCCGACCCGCAAGGCGCCATCACCGCCTGGCACAGTCAGCGGGCCAGGTTGCACGAGTGGCTCGGCGCCCTACCCGACGGCGCATGGGGCGGCCCGACCCGGTGCGAGAGCTGGGACACCACGCTGCTGGTCCGCCACCTGTCCTCGGCCACCCAGTTCCTCGGTTACACGCTGGTCGAGGCATCCGAGGGCACGGCGACCACGCTGCTGCAGGGGATGGACACCCGCACCACGGTGGCGTCGGCGGCCGAACTGCTGGGCGACAGGACGCCCGACGAGGCCCGGTCCTTCCTGGCCGGGGCCGACGGATACGTCGACGCCGCCCTCGCCCGGCTGGGCGACTCCGGCCTGGTAGCGACCGCCGAGGCTCCGCCCGGGCACATGGCGGCCCACTTGGCGGTCAGTCACTTCCTGTTCGACTCCTGGGTCCATGAGTACGACCTGCTGGTGCCCCGCGGCGAGCAGCCGGTTGTCGACCCCCTCGAGGCACGGGTGGTCGTGGGCTACCTGGCCGGACTGGCCGCCCTCACCTCGCACGGCTCGGGGGAGTCGGTGGCGCTCGACGTCCGGCTCGCCGACCCGGAGCTGCGCATCGGCGTGGCCGTCGTCGACGGCGTCACCGTCATCACCCCGAATCGCGCGCCGACAGGCGGCTCGGTCATCGAAGGGCGGGCCGCCGACGTCGTGGACCGCATGACCGGGCGGGCCGCCGGGCCCGTGGGCGGCGACGCCACCGGGCTCGCCGTCCTCGACCGGTTCGCGCTGGTGCTTTCGACTTGAGCCGACCGACCGTGGACCCGCGTCTACCGGTACGGGGGCGTCAGGTCCCCGTAGAACGGGATCCGGGCGTGGGCCAGTGCCGGCGTCAGGCGCTCACGGACCCACTGCGCGTCGTGACCCTCGACCACCCAGGCGGCCTCCTGGCCGTCCCTCGTCCGCACCGTGACGTCGGTGACGACTGCGGGGGCGTGCGGCAGCCGCCCGGACCCGGCGATTCCCGGCGCCCACAGCGCCTGCTCCCCTACCCCTCCCCCGTCACGGGGCGCCACCTCGACACTGATGACGTCCGCGAGCGGGATCGAGCGGGTCAGGCGGAGCTCGCCGTGCCCGATCCTGCCGTCGGCGATCCACAGGTGACGGCCGTGGGGCCCCAATCGGGCGTTGCCCCCGTGGTACTCGCAGTGGACGGGGAACGCGAACCGGACGGTGGGCGCGCCGTCACCACCCTCCTGGACCATGGTCCTGTCTACCAGCGCGTACGGGACGGCGTCGGGCTCGTGCCAGGGTCGTCGACGGGGTCGGGCCGGATACCTGGGCCGGCAGGAACCTGCCGTACCGCGCGGCGAGCCGGACCAGGGTCACCCGCTGGTCCTCCGACTCGTCACCGTCCGTAGGCACTCGCTTCCTCGGACGGGTGGCCCCAGCGTGCTGAGCACTAGTGAACGGGCCTCGGCGCCCGTGGACCGTCGGCACCTGGTCACACGGTGGCTGCCGCGCGCCCGAATCGGCCCGGAAGGCGCAGGAATCACCGACCCCGGCGAGCGCGGAGCCTAGGGTTCTGGC
>JADGOH010000148.1 GCA_017883025.1 Acidimicrobiales bacterium | reverse complement strand
GACGGCCCGGGTGCGCAGCGACGACACGTCGGAACCGGCGTCGGGCTCGGACACGGCGAACGCTGCGAGCTGGATCTTGTCGGGGGTGCCGAAGCACTGCGGGCCCCACTCCATGAGCTGCTCGGGCGTGCCGTTGCCGGCGATGCCGGCCAGGCCGAGGGTCGAGCCCAGGATGGCGAGGCCGATTCCGGCGTCGCCCCAGGCGAGCTCCTCGGCGGCGATGGGCATGAGCAGGCCGCTCTTGTCCAAGAACGCGTTGGCGATGAACTCGAAGGAGTACAGGCCGATGTTGGCCGCCTCCTGGATGATCGGCCACGGCGTCTCTTCACGCTCGTCCCACTCGTGGGCGGCGGGGCGGATCACGTTCTCCGAGAAGTCGTGGACCCACTTCTGGAGTTGGAGCTGATCCTCGTCGAGGTCCAGGGAGAATTCAGACATGGTGCACTGCTCCGATCTGGCCCGAGGGCCCCTCAGCACTGCCGTGACCGGTGTCGGCACCGTGGCCGCACGCGTGCCGGGTCCCGGCGGGTCGCTTCGTAGTTACTCAATAGTAACCACGATGGGCCGGAAAGGGCAACCGCCCCGTCCGGCATGGCGCGCGTCAGAGGAACGAGGTCCCCGGACCCGCAGGCCGACGTGCGTGGCTGTCGACACGCTGACCCGGGTGGTGGCGCCACCCGTGGGCCCGCGGGGCTCCGGCCGGAGGCTGGACCCGGTGGGTGACGGCCCGGCGGGGCCGCGTCGGGTCGGGGCGGGGCGGGGCGGGGCGGAGGGGTTACACGGCGACGGCCCGCACGTCGACGGCCTGCAGGCCCTTCGGGCCCTCCTGCAGGTCGAACTCGACGGCCTGACCCTCCTCGAGGGAGCGGAATCCGTTCATCTGGATGGCGGTGTGGTGCACGAACACGTCGGCGCCGCCGTCCGGTTGGGAGATGAAGCCGAAGCCCTTCTCCGCGTTGAACCACTTGACTGTTCCGGAAGCCACGGTGGCGTTCCCCTTTCCTTCACCTGCATGGTGCTCACGGAGCAGCCACCGGCACCGGGGGTCCGGCCGCCCCCCGCAGGGTGCGGGCCGGGCTCCACCGCCAACGGGGACGCTCCGACTGCAAAAAACGCTAGCAGTCGTCCGTGCCCGTTTCGCGGGCGAAACGGCCCGAACGGCGTCTGTTCACACGGCGTTCACGACCGGTCCGGCACGGCCGGGACACGGCCCGGGCAGCGCCCGCCTCACCGCGGCTCGGGTGTCCGCAACGACGCGGTCCCCGTCCTATCGTCGGCGGATCCGGGTCCCCTCGGCGCTGTCCTCGACGAGCCATCCGGCGGCCTCCAGCTGGTCGCGCAGCGCGTCGGCCCGGACCCAGTCGCGTGCCTCCCGGGCCGCGTCCCGTTCCCGCGCCAGCCCGGCCGTGACATCGTCCACCTGGTCGCCGGCGTCGCCGTGCAACCGGAGACCGAGAGCGGCGGCCAGGAGCGCGGCGGTGCCGGCGGCACGGTCGGCGACCTCGGAGTCGCCGGTGTCGGCGGCGGCGTTGGCCCGGCGGGCGAGGTCGAACACGGTGGCCAGGGCACCCGGCGTGTCGAGGTCGTCGTCCATGGCCGCGGTGAACGCGGCGACGGCATCGGCGTCGACCGGGCCGGGTGCGGCCCCGGGTCCGGTGGGCGGCCCCTGCGCCAGCAGGTCGGGCAGCGCGAAGCGGCGGGCGAGCTCGTCGAGGCGGGACAGGCCGGCCTCTGCCTGGGCGATCGTGTCCGGCGTCACCTCGATCGGGGACCGGTAGTGGGACCGGAGCACGAGGAGCCGGTAGGCGCGGGCGTCACTTCGGGCGAGGAGGTCGGCCAACGAGGTGAAATTCCCGAGGGACTTGGACATCTTCTCGCCGCCGACCGTCACCCACCCGTTGTGCATCCAGTGTCGGGCGAACTCCTTGCCGTCGGCCACGGCCTGGGCGCGCTCGTTCTCGTGATGGGGGAACATGAGGTCCTGGCCGCCGCCGTGGAGCTCGAAGCCCTCACCCAGGAGGTCGAGCGACATCACCACGCACTCGGTGTGCCACCCGGGGCGGCCGGCGCCCCAGGGTGCGTCCCAACTCGGCTCGCCCGGCTTGGCCTTCTTCCACAACACGAAGTCGAGCGGCGACCGCTTCTCCTCGTCGGCCTCGATCCGGGCACCGGCCCGCAGTGTGTCGAGGGGCTGGCGGGCGAGCAGGCCGTAACCGGGGACGTCGAGTACCGACAGGTAGACGCCGGTGGCCGTCTCGTAGGCGACCCCCCGGACGACCAGGTCGTCGATGAGGGCGATCATCCGGTCCACGTAGGCGGTGGCGTGCGGGGTCTCGTCGGGCCGCAGGACCCCGAGCGCGTCCATGATCTCCCACCACAGCGCCTCGTTGGCCGCCGTGAACTCGGCGATGGGCACGCCCTGGGCCGCGGCCCGGTCGATGATCTTGTCCTCGATGTCGGTGATGTTGGACACGTAGGTCACCTCCAGCCCGCTGAACAGGAGGTAGCGACGGAGGACGTCGAACACCAGCGAGAACCGGCCGTGGCCCAGATGGGGGACGCCGTCGACCGTCGGACCGCACACGTAGAGGGAGACCCGGCCGGGCTCGCGCAGGCGGAGGGGTGCCACCTCGCCGGTGGCGGTGTCGTGGAGCTGGAGCACGCAGGGTACGGTAACCCGATCATGCCGGAGCAGACGAACGGATCCACCGCCAGCGCCCACTCGGGCCGCGGCATCCCCGACAAGCCCGGCCTCGAGGGCCTCGAGGCCGCCTGGGCCGCCCGCTGGGAGGCCGAGGGCGTCTACGCGTTCGACCGCACCGCCACCCGTGACCAGGTCTTCTCCATCGACACCCCGCCGCCCACCGTGTCGGGCTCCCTCCACATCGGCCACGTATTCTCCTACACGCACACCGATGCCGTGGCCCGGTTCCAGCGGATGCGGGGCCGCGCCGTCTTCTATCCGATGGGCTGGGACGACAACGGCCTGCCCACCGAGCGTCGCGTGCAGAACTATTTCGGGGTTCGCTGCGACCCGAGCCTCCCCTACGACCCCGACTACGTGCCGCCGGCCGAGCCCCCCAAGGACCCGGTCGCCATCTCCCGTCCCAACTTCGTGGCCCTGTGCCACCAGCTGACCCTCGAGGACGAGCAGGTCTTCGAGCACCTGTGGCGCACCCTCGGGCTGTCCGTCGACTGGTCCCACACCTACGCCACCATCGGCGAGCGGGCATTGCGGGTGTCCCAGCGGGGCTTCGTACGGCTGGCCCGACGCGGCCAGGTCGTCCAGCGCACCGCCCCCACCTTGTGGGACGTGGACTTCCGCACCGCCGTCAGCCAGGCCGAGCTCGAGGACCGGGAGCGACCCGGCGCCTACCACCGCCTCCGCTTCCCCCGTGTCGGCGCCGAGGGCGCTGTCGAGATCGAGACCACCCGGCCCGAGCTGCTCCCCGCCTGCGTGGCGCTGGTGGCCCACCCCGACGACGAGCGCTACCGCCCCCTGTTCGGGACCGAGGTCACCACTCCGCTGTTCGGCGTCCGGGTGCCGGTCGTGGCCCACGAGCTGGCCGATCCCGACAAGGGCTCCGGCATCGCCATGATCTGCACCTTCGGCGACACCACCGACGTCGTGTGGTGGCGCGAGCTCGGACTGCCGACCCGCACCGTGGTCGGCCGGGACGGCCGCCTGCTGCCCGTGGAGTTCGGGAGCGCCGGCTGGGAGTCCGACGACCCCGCCGCCGCCGCCACCCACTACGACGAGCTGGTGGGGCGGTCGGTCAAGCAGGCCCAGACCCGCATCGTGGAGCTGCTGACGGAGTCGGGCCACCTGATCGGCGTGCCCCGTGCCATCTCCCACCCGGTGAAGTTCTTCGAGAAGGGCGACCGCCCCCTCGAGATCGTCTCGTCCCGGCAGTGGTTCGTCGAGACGATGCCGCACCGTGAGGCGCTGCTGGCCCGGGGCGAGGAGCTGGCCTGGCACCCGCCCTACATGGCCCACCGGTTCCGGGCCTGGGTCGAGGGACTGAGCGGCGACTGGAACATCAGCCGCCAGCGCTTCTTCGGCGTGCCGCTGCCCGTCTGGTACCCGGTCGACGCCCACGGCGAGGTCGACCACGGTACGCCGATCCTGGCCGACGAGGCCTCGCTTCCCGTCGACCCGTCCACCGACACGCCCCCCGGGTTCACCGAGGACCAGCGGGGGGCGCCGCATGGCTTCATCGGTGACCCAGACGTCATGGACACCTGGGCCACCTCGTCACTCACCCCACAGATCGCCGGCGGCTGGGAGGACGACACCGACCTGTTCACCCGCGTGTTCCCGATGGACCTGCGGCCCCAGGCCCACGACATCATCCGCACGTGGCTGTTCTCGACCGTGGTGCGGTCCGAGCTGGAACATGGCGCGCTGCCGTGGGCCAACGCCGCCATCTCCGGCTGGGTCCTCGACCCCGACCGCAAGAAGATGTCGAAGTCGAAGGGGAACGTCGTCACCCCGCTGCCGCTGCTGGAGCAGCACGGCGCGGATGCCGTCCGGTACTGGGCGGCCAGCGGTCGACCGGGCACCGACACCGCCGTGGACGAGGGGCAGATGAAGGTGGGCCGACGGCTGGCCATGAAGGTGCTCAACGCGTCGCGCTTCGCCCTCGGTCGCCTGGTCGACGAGGCGGGGGTCGTAGTGGTGCCGTCCGTCGATGCGGTCACCTCCCCGATCGACCGGGCCGTGCTCGGCCGGTTGGCCGTGGTCGTCGACGAGGCCACCACGGCCTTCGAGGCCTACGACTACGCCCGGGCCCTGGAGCGGACCGAGGCCTTCTTCTGGGCGTTCTGCGACGACTACCTCGAGCTCGTGAAGTCCCGCGCCTACGGCGACGGGGCCGACCCCGGGACTGTCTCGGCCCGGGCGGCGCTGGCCGCCGCGCTGTCGGTGCTGCTGCGCCTGCTCGCCCCGGTGCTGCCGTTCGTGACCGAAGAGGTGTGGTCGTGGTGGCAGGTGGGCTCCATCCACACCGCCCCGTGGCCCACCGTCGACGAACTGGGCGTGGACCCGACCGCCGACGGCGCCGCACCGGCACCCGATCCCGGCATCGACACCGTGCTGGAGATGGCAGCTGAGGTGCTCGGCCTGGTGCGCCGGGCCAAGACCACGGCCAAGCGGTCGATGCGGGCGCCGGTGGCACGCCTCACGGTGACCGACACGGCAGCCCGGTTGGACGCGCTCGGGGCCGCCGAGGGCGACCTTCGCGACGCCGGCGGCGTGGTCGACCTGGTGACGATCGTGGCCGACGAGCCGCTGGTCGAGGTCGAGTTGGCCGAGGAGTAGTCCCGGGCCCGGGTGACGGACCCGACCGGCTGAGGGGAGGTTGACCGATGGACCATGCGCCGATGGACCATGAGCGGTGCGACGCCTGCGGCTTCGACGGGGCCGCCTACGACCCCGTCACTCTCCTGGACGCGCTACGAGCGCTCGGTCCGGCCTGGAGCGCGATGCTGGTCGAGGCCGGACCCGAGCTCCGCCTGCGCCCGGCACCCGGTACCTGGTCGCCGATCGAGTACGCGGCGCACAGTCGGGACATCACCGCCCTGCACGTCTACGGCGTCGAGCAGGCGCTGACCGGCGGCGAGCCGGTGCTGCCGGGCATCGACGGCGACGGCCTGATCGAGTCGGCCGCGGCAACCTACGCTGACGCCGACCGGGTCACCGTGGTGTCGGAGCTGTCGGTACACGCCCGGAGGCTCGCCGACCTCGCCGACGATGGCGGGGTGGGCGCGTGGACGCGTGGCATCACCATCGGCGACTCGCGGTCGGACGTGCGGCGCCTGCTCGAGCACGCGCTCCACGACTCGAGCCATCACCTCGACGACGTCGAACGGGGTCTGGCCGCTGTGCGCGGCCGCTCCGGCCGGGACCAGGGGCGGTCGGAGCCCCTGACGGAGACGTAGGGCCGATCGACACTGGCGCCCCGATGCGGTCCGTGCACTACTGGGCAGGTGCGGACGCGTCGATCACTCGAGGAGCTGCGGCAGCGGGGTATCCGGCTCGAGTGGGCGACCAACGGCTGGAACGTCCTGGAGGTCGTCGTCACCATCGGCCTGGGGATCGCGGCCCGGTCGCTGGCCATGGTCGCCTTCGGGCTCGACTCCGTGGTGGAGGTCTTCGCGTCCACCGTCGTCATCCGGAACCTGCACGACCGTCGCCACGACCCCGGGGACCGTCGCGTCCACCGGTCGCTCCGACTCCTGGCCGTGGCCTTCTGGCTGCTCGGAGCCTGCCTGCTGGTCGCGAGTGTGCGCGGGATCGTCCTCGCCACACATCCGGAGCACTCGCCGGTCGGGATGGCCTGGCTGGCACTGACCGCGGTGGTCATGTTCGCCCTGGCGGCGTCGAAGCGGATCACCGGGCGGGAACTCGGCAGCGAGCCGCTCACCGCCGAGGCGTCGCTGACCTTCCTCGACGGGTGCCTGAGCACGGGCATCCTGCTCGCACTCGCGCTCAACGCCACGCTCGGCTGGTGGTGGGCCGACGCCGGGGCAGCACTCGTCGTGGCCGGGTTCGGCGTGGCCCAGGGCGTCCGACACTGGCGGGAGTCGGCGCCGCACACCGACGACATCGGCTGAAGCCGGCGGTGGCCGGGGTCGACCGCTCAGACGCCCGTCCTGCCGGGCCGGTCAGTGGGCCAGGTAGATGCTGAGGGCGGCGGCGCCCATCTCCGCCGGCGTGCCCTGCTGCTCGATCCGGCCGTGGACCATGATGGCGGCGTGGTCGGCCACGGCCAGGGCCGTCGTCACGAACTGCTCGACGAGCACGATGGTCATCCCCTGTCGTGCCAGCTTGGCGACCAGCTCGTAGAGCTCGGCGACGATCAGCGGGGCGAGGCCCATGGACAGTTCGTCGAGGTAGAGCACCCGGGGCTTCGTGACCAGCGCCCGCGAGATGGCCAGCATCTGCTGCTCGCCGCCGGACATGGTCCCGGCCATCTGGCGGCGCCGCTCCTTCAGGACCGGGAAGGTGGCGTACGTCTGCTCCTCCACCTCCTTCATGGAGATCCCGCCCCGGTAGGTCCAGATGCGGAGGTTCTCGCGCACGGTGAGGTTCGGGAAGATGCCGCGGCCTTCGGGCACGGCGCAGATCCCGTCCCGGGCGAGCTTCTCGCACGAGATCTTGCCGACGTGGACGTCCCCGACCAGGACCTCGCCGGCGGTCGGACGAATCCGGCCGCTCAGGACCTTGAGCAGCGTGGACTTCCCGGCGCCGTTGGGCCCGAGCAGCGCGAAGACGCTGCCGGCGGGTACCTCCAGGTCGACGCCGTGCAGCACCTCGATGCGCCCGTACGAGGCACGTACGCCGCGTACGGCCACGCTCGGCGGCTGCACCATGGTCGATGTCCCTCCCCCGGCGCCGTCCTCCATCGTCGCGGTCTGGTCACTCATTCCTCTGCCACCTCGTCGCCTCGCTCACCGGGTCCGTCCGCGGCAGTGCCCCGTCCCCCGTCGGCATCCGGCTGGTCGAACGTGGCGGCTGCGGTGTCGGCGGCGGAGTCGGTGACCGTCCCGAGGTAGGCCGCCTGGACCATGGGATCCTTCCGGATCTCCTCGGGGGTGCCGGCGGCGATGATGTCGCCGAAGTCCAGCACGTAGATGTAGTCGCAGATCCGCATCACGAGCTCCATGTCGTGCTCGACGAGGAGCACGCCCATGCCGCCCTTGGCCAAGGTGGTGAGGAGCTCGCCGAGGGCCTCCGACTCGGCGTCGTCGAGTCCGGAGCCGGGCTCGTCGAGCAGCAACACCTTGGGAGCCATGGCGAGCGCACGGGCGAGCTCCACCATCCGGGCGAGACCGGTGGGCATGGCGCTCGCCTGCTCGGCCCCGAGGCCGCCCAGGCCCACGCCTTCGAGGAGGCGGTCCGAGGTCTCCACGGCGATCGCGCCCGGTCCGGTCGGCTCGTCTGCCGGCACACCGTTGACAGCACTTCGCTTGGCCCAGGGGAAGGCGCGCTTCACGTGGCGCCACTGCCACCATTTGATCGAGGACTCGAGGCCGACCTGGACGTTCTCCCCCGCCGACAGCGTCCCGAATAGCTCGAGCCGCTGGAAGGTCCGGGCCAGTCCGAGCCGGGCCCGACGGTGGGGCTTCATCCCGGTGATGTCCCTGTCGTACAGGTGGACCGTGCCGCGGTCGGGGGTCTGCAGACCGCTGATCACGTTGAACAGCGTGGTCTTGCCGGCTCCGTTGGGCCCGATGAGCCCCGTCACCGTGCCCGCCCGGACGTGCAGGTTGGCGTCGCCCAGCGCGGCCACCCCGCCGAAGCGGACCGCCACCCCTTCGACGGTGAGGACGTCGACGGCGGACTGCTCAGCCTGCGGCACTGAGACCCTCGTTTCCGGTCGCCCCACCGAACGCGCCCACGGGCACGGCGGTCGCTCCGCCCGTCGGCCGCCTGACCCACGGCAGCCGGACGTGGATCGCCTCGATACCGAGGATCCCGTTTGCCGCGCGGCCGATGAGGATGACGCCGAGGCCGGCGAAGATCCCGACGCCGCTGGGCCAGATCTGGTTGAGCGCGACGAACGTGAGTGCGGCCAGGAAGGCGCCCGACACCGTCCGGATGCCCCAGATGGTGACGAACAGCACGAAGATGATGCCGGGGAAGATGTCGAAATCGGTGGTGCCCACGATCCCCTGCACGGTGCCGTAGAGGGCGCCGGCCATGCCGGCCATGCCGGCGCCGATGGCGAAGACGGCCACCTTGGTGAAGCCGATGTTGAGGCCCACCGTGGCGTAGGCCGCCGGCGAGTCGTTGACGGCCACCAGGCGCCGGCCGAACAGGCTGCGCCGGATGGCCAGCACCAGCCACGCCGACAGTACGAAGAACACCGCGACGAGCAGGAACTCGGCCGTGTCACCACCGAAGGACACGCTGCCCAGGGTGATGCGGGCGATCTGGAGGCCGCCGGAGCCGTAGATCCGGCCGTCGTTGAAGAAGCCCTGGGCCACGGCATCGGCGAAGGCGAACGTGGCCAGCGCCAGGTAGAGGTCGGACAGGCGGATGGTAGGCAGGGCGATCAGGGCGCCGATCCCCGCGCAGATCGCCGTGGCGAACAACAGCCCCACGAGGGACCCGCCACCGGCCACCTTGCCCATGATGAATGCGCCGATCCCCATGAAGGAGAATTGGCACAGCGAGACCTGGCCGGAGTAGCCGGTCACCAGGACCAGGGAGAGGCCGACGATGGCCAGGCACATCACCATGCCGCCGAGCGTCAGGAGCGTGGTGCCCTTCACGATGGTGTTGGAGAAGCCGAACGCCATCACCACGGCGACGACCAGGAAGACGACGCCGGCGATGATCGACTCCCTGACGCCCGCCACGCGGGGCGAGCGCATCGAGGTGAGGCGGCCGACGGCCCGGAGCCGCACCGACGGCAGGGTGACCAGGGCGATGAAGAGGAACACCATCGGCAGGGCGGTGTCGATGTCCGTCTGGAGCTGTGAGGAGAAGTGGGGCTCGACGTAGTTGCGGATGTAGTTCTCGGCCAGGCCGATGGCGATGGCGGCGGCGAAGGTCAGCGGGATGTTCTTGAGGCGGCCCACGATGGCCGCCGCGTAGCCGCTGACCACGAGCAGGGTGAAGGACTCGATGCTGATCCCGGTCGTCTGGGTCGGCGCCAGGAGCAGGCCCGACAGCGCCGCCATCATGAATCCCAAGATCCACCCGTACTGGCTCATCCGGTGGGGCGACACGCCGGACATGCCGAGCAGCTCGGGGTCGTCCACCACGGCACGCAGGGCGAAGCCCGTGCGCGTGCTGTAGAAGAGCGCCCGCAGCCCGAGGGCGACCGCAGCGGCCACGCCGATGATCAGGACGTACTGATACTGGATGTTGATGCCGACGAGCCGGAACTGCCCGCCGATCATGGGCTCCACCGTGCGCTGGGTGGTCGGCGACCAGATGATGGTGGCCATGCCGGTGAGAATCACCATCAGGCCCAGGGTGACCATCACGGGCCGCTCGGCCGACGCGCCGTGGAGCCGGCGCATCAGTACCCGCTCGACGAAGGCGCCGCTGATCGATGCCCCGAGGACCAGGACGATGATCAGGGCGGCCCAGGTCGGCTGGTGGTGGGACGCCACCAGCTCCCAGTACCCGAAGGCGGCGATCATCCCGACCGCGCCCTGGGCGAAGTTGAAGACGCCGGACGTCGTGTACGTGACGACGAGGCCGGTGGCGGCTATGGCATAGCCGGCACCGAGCATGATCCCGAACACCGTGAACTGGAGAAAGTTGCTCATCCCACCTCCTTCATCCTGGTCAGGATCCCCCCCGGGACCATCTCCGCGTTCCTAGTCGCCGGCCGCTCAGGTGCCGGGCTTGACGATGTACGACCCGTCACACCGGAACCCGTTGGTGCTGCCGGTGGTCGGCGGGTTGTCGGGCGAGCGGACGAACTGTCCGTTGGTCACCGTGGCGATCAGATAGCAGTTGGGCGGCGTCTTGGTCGCCGGGTCGGACGGTGCGTTGAAGCCGTCACCGTTGAACGACTTCACCTTGGACAGGGCCTGGAGCAGCGAGCCCCGACTGGGGTTCGAGCCGGCGTTCTTGAGGCCCTGGACGAAGAGGTTGGCCGACAGCCAGCCGTAGGCAGTGAAGAGGTCCGGGTTGAACCCGGGGGAAGCCACCTGGACCCAGTGGAGGAACGTGGCGACCGCCGGCACCGCCGACTGGTCCGTCCCCAGGTAGAGGGCGAGGTTCTGTGAAAGGTAGGCGCCGTTCACATTGGCTGCGCCGCCCGACTGGGAGACCAGCTGGTTCGAGTAGGTGGCCGCGCCGAGCAGCACCTGGGGGTGGTAGTTCTGCTGCTGCAACGCCTTGAGCACCGACGAGGCGTAGTTGGACGGCATCTGGTCCATGAAGATGATCTTCACCCCGGCGTTCTTCATGGCGATGACCTGCTGGGTGAAGTCCGTCTGCGTGGTGGCGTAGGTCTGCTCCGACACGAACGTGAACCCGGCCTTCTCGGCGACGTACTTCTCGCCCGCCCAGGTCTGGGCGGCCGACGGGGAGTTGGCCAGGAAGGCGCCGGCGTGGCTGGCGTCCGCAGTGAATTTCTTGTGGTAGTAGGTCATCGGTCCCGAGGCCCAGCCGTCGGCCAGCGGGATCGGGCTGTAGACGTTGGGAAGCTTGTTGGTGGCGTTGTCCAGGACCTGGGAGACGTCCGGGAACCCGGGGTTCGCCGCCAGCACCACCCCGCCGAAGCTGTCCTCGAGCGAGAAGTTGCCGACGAGGGCGAAGTCGTTCTGGAGGGCGTTCTGCGTGGCCTGCTTGTTTCCGGCCCCGGTGAAGGCATCATCGGCGTTGTTGACCACGAGTTTGCGGCCGTTCACGCCGCCCGTCGAGTTGACGTAGTCGGCGTAGGCCTCCGTGCCGACCTGGGCGCCCTTGAAGAGCCCGAGGGAGAGGGTGGACACGTTGGCCACCTGGACCGAGGAGGCTGACACGCCCGTGTGGTCGCTGAAGGCGCTCTGCGGGATCGACGACGAGCCGCCCGATGCCGACGACGAGCCCGAGGCGGCGGTCGTGGTGGTCGAGGTCGAGTTGGTCGAGCTACAGGCTGCCGCCACGAGGGCGACTGCGGCGGCCATGCCCAGCGCGGCAGACCGGCTCTTCCATGATGCTGAACGCAATGCTCCCCCTTGAAGTCGGATGATCGTGCGTGCCGCCGGCGTAGGACCCGGCCGACACGAATATGTGACTCTACGTCAGAAACTCAGCCGTGTGTCCAGCGATCCCTGGGGAAATCATGGGATTCCCGAGGTCGACGGCCGGCGTCCGGGGAGCAGGTCGCCACACGTGTTCCGTCAGGTGTCATCGGAGGCCGTCAGGAGCCGGCGCTCCCGGATCCCCTCGAGGAACCGGACGACCCCGAGTGAGGTGTGGCGGGTCCGTATCGACGCCAGGATGTCGAACGCGTGCTGCGTGCACGGCAGTTCGAGGTAGGCGACCGGCTCGCGGGACGCGGCCCGCAGGCGCTCGACGAACCGTCGGGCCACCTGTGGCGGGACCAGGGTGTCGTTCGACCCCTGGACCACGAACATGGGTGGGGCCGACTCGGTGATGCGGCGGTCGGGGGAGGCCTGCTCGAATGCGGCCAGGTCATCGATCACCGTCAGCTTCATGACCCGCCGCTGGAGCAGGTCGACCAGGCCGGGGCCGTGGAGTCCGCTCGACTCGGGGTCCCCCGTCACGTCGTGGACCCCGTAGAAGGGGACGCAGGCGTCGACCGAGGTGTCGTGGTCCTCGAACCCGGGCTGCCACTCGGGTTCGTTCGGGGTCAGGGCCACCAGGGCGGAGAGGTGGCCGCCGGCCGAACCGCCCGAGATCGCCAGGAAGGACGGGTCGCCGCCGTACTCGGCCACGTGCGCACGCACCCAGGCCAACGCCCGCTTGCAGTCGACGACGTGGTCGGGCCATGTCGCCCTCGGGCTCAGCCGGTAGTTGACCGCCACGCACACCCAGCCGCGCTCGGCCAGTTCGTGCATCATCGGGATGCCCTGCTCCCGTTTGTCCCCGATGATCCACGCTCCACCGTGGATGTAGACCAGCACCGGCCCTGCGGTCGGCGGGTCGTCCCGCCGGACCAGGACGTCCAGCTTGTGCCGGTGGAGGCCGTCGCCCACGTAGTCGATGTTTCGGATACGCCGGATCCCGCGGAACCGGAACGGGACCGCCAGGGCGAGCCGCCACCACGACAGCCACGACGGCCGGAGGTCGATCCCCTGGGCGACGACGGGGCCGCCCGTGGCCTCGTCGAGCGATGCAGTGACCAGTCGACCCGAGCGGCTCGCAACCACACCGAGGCCGGCGAACGCGACGGTCGTGGCCACGCCGATCACCAGCACCGCCCACCACGCCCAGCCGTGACGGTGCTCGGCCGAGGCGAAGGAGGCGGTGCCTGCCAACACGACGACCGCCGTGTGGACCGGGAGCTCGCCGACGATGAAGACGGCGACGAAGCAGAGTGCCGAGAGCGGCTCGCGGCGCGCCGGTACGACGGTGATCACAGCGAGCAACGCGAACACCAGGACGAATGCGAGGGACACCCAGGGCACCCCCACATCAAACACCGTCGGGTGGCCATGGCGGCAACTCGGCGCCGTCCCGTGGATCCGTCGGCCGGGGTGGGGCATCATCTGTACACGGTCCGCGCCGGCGGCCGGCGAACGGATGTCAGGGACGAGAGGGAGGATCGGCATGGAACAGCTCAGCGGACTCGACGCCAGCTTCCTCTACCTCGAGACCCCGACCCTCCACATGCACGTCGAGATGGTTGCGGTCTTCGATCCCTCCACCGTGCCCGGCGGTTACTCCTTCACCAAGATGCAGGCCCAGATCGCTTCGCGCACCCACCAGGCACCGGTCTTCCGGCGGCTGCTCGTCGAGGTCCCGTTCCGCCTGGGCCACCCGGTGTGGGTCGACGACCCCCACTTCGACATCGAGTACCACGTGCGCCGCAGCGCCATTCCCGAGCCGGGTGGCCTGCGGGAGCTGGCCGACCTGGCCGGCGACATCGGCAGCCGACAGCTCGACCGGTCCAAGCCACTGTGGGAGATCTGGATCGTCGAGGGCCTGGCGGGCGGGCGGATCGCCGTGATCGCCAAGATGCACCACTCCACGGTCGACGGGATGTCGGGCGCTGCATTGCTGTCGGTGCTCTTCGATCTGGAGGTCGACCCCGGCCCCGATCCCGAGCCACCGGTCGAGCTCGTCCGGTCACGGATCCCGTCGAGCGCCGAGCTGATCAGCGAGGCGATGGCGGCCCGGGTCTTCCGACCCTTCGAGATCACCCGCGACGTGTTGCGGACCGGACAGCGGCTGCTCAACGTGCGCCGGGTCCGCAACGAGCCAGAGCACCGGGCGCCCCAGGCCAAGGCCGCCCTCCCGCTGTCGGCGCCACGCACCTCGTTCAACGGGACCCTCACCCGCCGTCGGCAGGTGGCACTGGCCGCCGTCGGCCTTGCCGACGTCAAGCGGCTCAAGAACGCCACGGGCACGACCGTCAACGACGTCCTGCTCGCGGTGTGCGCCGGCGCCCTCCGGCAGTTCCTCATCGACGGCGACGAGCTCCCCGACAAGCCCCTCGTGGCCGTCGTGCCCGTGTCGGTGCAGCCGGACGACGGCGCGCCGTTCGGGTCGAACAAGGTGTCGGCCCTCTTCGTCCAGCTACCGGCCAATGTCGACGACCCGATGGAGCGGCTGGTGGCCATCCGGGAGGGGACCAAGGGGGCGAAGGAGGAGCACAACGCCCTCGGCGCCGACATGCTGGTCAACTGGGCCGAGCACGCCACACCGAACACGTTCGCCGCCGCCGCCCGCCTCTACAGCCGGATGCGCCTGGCCGACCGCCACCGACCCGTGGCCAACCTGATCATCTCCAATGTGCCGGGCCCCGACTTCCCGCTCTACCTCGGCGGCGCGGAGATGGTCGCCGGGTTCCCCCTCGGGCCGGTCATGGACGGCATCGGCGTCAACATCACGATCATGAGCTACCGGGGCGTCCTCTACTGGGGCATCATCTCGTGCCCCGAGACGATGCCCAAGGTGTGGGAGCTGGCCGCTGACATCCCCCGAGCCCTGGACGAGCTGCTGGCCGCCGCCGGCGAGGCGCCGGCCGAGCACCGGCCCGGCGACCCGGGCGACCCGCGCCCGGACCCCGGGGATTCCCCTCCGGTCCCGACTGCGACTGCAGACCTGGATCCCGCAGCAGTGCCGGACCCCGCCGCTGCCGGCGTGCCCGGCCCGGGAGGCTGAGCCACTACCCGGCCGTGACCGCCATCGACGATGCGCCACCGCACACGCGGATGGCGCGGCCGAAGGTGCGCGTGGCCGGGGCATACGGGAGCACGGTGTCGAGGCCGGCGACGACGAAGGCACCGGTGGTGCCCGGTCCGACCACGATGTCGCTCGGGTGGTCGGTCCCGGCCGCCGCTGCCGTCCGGCCCGTCGGGAGACGCACGGGATCCGACGCTGTGGCCAGGCTCGCCACCGGGACGGGCACGACCCAGTTGTCGGCCGAGTCGGCCACTAGGACCGTGGACCCGTCGGCCGTGATCGCCACCGCGGCGGGGTCGGCGATGCCGAACTGGTCGAAGCCGGTGGCGGCACCCACGGCGCCCGTCGCCGCATGGATCGGCACCAGCCGGCCCCCGAAGTCGGTGCCGCCCTGGCCGACCACGTAGACGGTGGCGCCGTCGGCACTGACCACAACCCCGTGGGGCGAGGTCACCGAGGAGACGCTCAGCCCCGTGGGGATCAACGCACCTGCCCGTGCGGTGGCGGTGTCGACCGGGACCACTCCCGAGGGCACCAGCGCATAGAGCGTGGACGTCGTCGGGCTCAGTGCCATGCCCGACACGGTCCGACCCGGCCCGAGGTCGAGGGGCGTACCGACGGCGCGGGTGGCCGGATCGACCGGGACGATCGTGGTCCCGCTGGCGACCAGGACGGTGTGTCCGTCGTGCATCACCACCACGGCATGAGTGGCGCCGTGGCCGGGCACCACGATCGGACGGCCGGCCCGCTGGGTGGCGAGGTCGACGGGGATCACCACGTCAGCCGCCGCGGCCCCCGTCGTCGTGGTCTGCGTGGCCACGTAGGCCGTCCGGCCGTCCGGTGCCGTGGTGATGGCGAAGCTCCCGAGCGGCGGGGTTCCCCGGACCGGCAAGGGGATGGCCGCCTCGGCCGTGTGGGAGCCGAGCTCGATCGGGGTGACGGCCGTCGGGCAGGCCACATAGCCGAGCTCGGCGTGGGGGGACGAGGGCACCCCCGTCACCGGGGCGGAGTCCGGGGCGGCAACCACCGAGCAGCCCGCCAGCACCGGGCAGCCTGCCAGCACCAGGGCGGCAACGACCGGGGCCGGGGTGCGCCGTCGGCGGGCGCGCGTGTGCCCCGTCGCCGCCGACGGGTGGGTCGTGGTCACCTCCATACGTGGTGACGACCCTAGTGATGTCGGCGTGGGCACCGTGGAGGGAAGGGACCCTCCGCCGCGCCCACGCCGGTGCGTCCGGGGGGCGGCGGGTCCCGCCTCAGGCCGCCAGGTCGGTCGGCGCTGCGCCTGCTCCGGAAGCTCCGGCGGCTCCGGCGATGGCTGCGAACGCCTCGTCCATCGGCGTGGCGGTGATCCCGAAGGTGGCGGTGCAGGCCGACGAGTCGAGCAGGAACGGTCGGTCGAACTGGTAGCGGGTCTCCTTGAACTCGCGCAGCTGCGGCGAGAACACCCCGGCCGTGGTCAGCAGGGCCGGAGGGAGTGCTCCGATCCGGGCGGGGGGGGCGCCGGCGACCTGGCAGAACCGCTCGGCCATCCGGCGCTGGCTGACCGCCGGTGCCGTCGGGACGTGCCACGCCCGGCCCCAGGCCCGCTCGTCGGTCCCGAGCACGGCCAGCGTCCGGCCCACGTCGGGGACGTAGGTTGCGGCGTGGGGCACGTCGAGGTCGCCCAGGACGTAGGCCTTCTTGCCCGCCAGCAGGCGGGCGACGTTGCGGCCGAAGAAGCTCGTGTCGACCACCCCCGGTCCGTAGAAGTCGGACGCCCGCGCCTCGGTGACCCGCACCCGTCCTGCACGGTGGGCCGCCAACGCATCGGCCCACATACCGGCGCGGATCCGGCCCTTGGGGCCGGTGGCGGCCAACGGGTCGTCCTCGGTCATCGGGTGGTCGACCGGCCCGTATCCGTAGAGGTTGCCCATGATCACGAGCACGGCACCGGTCGTGCTGGCGACCTCGAGCAACGCAGTGGCCATGGGGGGCCACAGCTCCGGCCAACGGTGGTACGGCGGGTTGGCGCAGTTGTAGAGGGCATCGGGGCGCCCTACCGCTGCGGCCAGGGCGACCGGGTCGGAGGCGTCGCACGCCACCTTCGCGATGGCGGGGTGGTCGGGTCCGGACCCCGACCGGGTCACCATGGTCACGTCATGGCCCTGTGCCACGAGGGCCAGCGCTGTGACTGTCCCGACCGATCCTGCTCCGACGATTGCGTGCGTGCCCATTGACGGCCTCCTTTGTGTGATCACTGCTCTTGTTGATGACCAGTATTCACCATTCGGAGCACCTTTGCAAGAGCACCGCTCATCTATTGATCTAATGCTCTCGATCTGCGAGGCTGTGGGAATGCCCCCTTCCACCGGACTGCGGGCCCGCATGCGGGCCGAGCTGACGGGTGAGATCAAGGACGAGGCCCGCCGACAGCTGGCGGCCGAGGGCGCACCCGGCCTGTCGCTGCGGGCGGTCACCCGCTCCCTGGGTATGGCGTCTTCCGCCATCTACCGCTACTTCCCCAGTCGGGACGACCTGCTGACCGCGCTCATCGTCGACGCCTACGACGCCATCGGCGCCGCCGCCGAGGAGGCCGACGCGAGCTGCAGTCCGGGCGACTACGGGGGGCGGTGGCGGGCCGTCGGACTGGCCATCCGGGCGTGGGCCGTCGCCCACCCCCACGAGTACGCGCTGGTCTACGGCTCACCCGTGCCGGGCTACCGCGCCCCCGAGGACACTGTCGGCCCCGCCAGCCGGGTGACGTTCGTGCTGGCCCGGATGGTGGACGAGGCGTCGCGCGACGGTGCACTGCTCGAGTCCGCCGAGGGACTCGGCCTGCCGGCGCTCGACGTGGCCGTGCTCGACGAGTCACGTCGGCTGGCCGACCTGGCGTTCCCCCACGCGTCCGACGAGGTGGTGGTCAGGGCGGTGATCGCCTGGACGCAGCTCTTCGGGATGATCTCCTTCGAGCTGTTCGGCCACTTCCACTCGGTCATCGAGTTCGTCGAGCCGGTGTTCGAGCGGTCGTTACTCGAGACCGGCAGGATGGTCGGGTTCCCGCCCCCACGGCGCGGGCCCCAGGAGGGCGGCGGGGCGGACGGAGGGGCAGGGCGAGGAACGGGCGGCGGGCCCGGTGGGGCAGACGGTTCCGACGGCCGCACCGAGGCGGACGACGAACGCTTCTACCTGATCTGACCCCGGTCCGGGAGGTCCATCGCCGGGCCGACGCGACCCGTGCCGCGCCCCATGGTGCGCCCCGCCCGCAGGAGCGGCTTGTGCGTCCGATCACATTGGGACTTTCGCCCCTAGGTGAACCCGTCACAGCCTGGTTGAGTCATCGGTGATGACACTCTTACTCTCACGCTGGCAGTTCGGGATCACGACCGTCTTCCACTTCATCTTCGTCCCTCTCACCATCGGACTGGCACTGCTGCTCGCCATCATGCAGACCGCCGCGTACCGAGCACGGGAGGACCAGGAGAAGCGGGCCAAATGGGAGCAGATGGTCGTCTTCTGGCGGCGCCTGTTCCTGATCAACTTCGCCATCGGCGTCGTGACCGGCATCGTCCAGGAGTTCCAGTTCGGGATGAATTGGTCGATGTACTCGCGCTACGTGGGCAGCGTCTTCGGCGCCCCGCTGGCCGTCGAGGCGCTCCTCGCCTTCTTCCTCGAGTCGACGTTCCTCGGGATCTGGATCTTCGGCAAGGGCCGGGTCTCGGACCGCGTCCACCTGGCCTCGATCTGGCTGGTCAGCATCGGGACCATGCTGTCGGCGTACTTCATCCTGGCCGCCAACGCCTGGATGCAGCACCCGGTCGGCTACAAGATCGAGGGCAACCGGGCGATCATGACCAACTTCTGGGCGGTCATGACCAACAGCACCCTGATCAGCTCGTTCCTCCATGTGTTTACCGCGGCGCTCGTGACGGCGACGATGCTGATTCTGGGCGTCAGCGCCTGGCACCTCCGCCGGTCGCAGAAGGCCGGCGACAGCCCCCATCCCGTCTTCTCCACCTCGGCCAAGCTGGCCCTGATCGTCGGATCGGTCGCCGTCGTGGCCACGATGTTCTTCGGGGACAACCAGGCACGGCTGATGGAGACGCAGCAACCGATGAAGATGGCCGCCGCCGAGGCGCAGTACAACACGGCGAACGGCGCCAGCTTCTCGTTGCTCACCATCGGCAACCTGTCGGGCGACCCGATCTTCCAGATCCGGATCCCGCACGCCCTGTCGGTACTGTCCGACAACAGCTGGAACGGCCCGGTCCAGGGGATCAACCAGGTCCAGGCCAAGGAGCAGGCCACCTACGGAAAGGGTAGCTACGTGCCGGTCCTGTGGGTGACGTACTGGACCTTCCGGATCATGGTCGGGTGCGGGATGGTCATGTTCTTCGGGCTCATCTGGGGCCTGTGGCTGATGTACCGCCGGAAGGTCGACACCTCGAAGTGGTTCCTCCGCCTGGCGATCCCCGCGCTCGCACTGCCCTTCGTGGCGAACGCCACCGGGTGGATCTTCACCGAGATGGGTCGTCAGCCCTGGGTGGTCTACGGACTCCTCAAGACGGCGAAGGGCGTGTCACCGGTGGGGACCGGCTACGTGGTCACCACGCTGGTCGGCTTCACCGCCATCTACACGATCCTCGCCATCATCGACTTCGGACTGATGGCCAGGTACGCCAAGTTGGACCCGGACAGCGTGGACGAACACGGTGCGACCAAGGCGCCCGGTGACGACGACGATGCCTCGGGCACCGGCGACGGGCACCAGGCCGACGACGACCGCATCCCGGCCCTCATCTACTGATCGACAGGGAGACTCCACGATGATCACGATCGCGACCGCAGCCCCCGCCTACACCGGACTGGAGATCTTCTGGTTCCTGGTGATCGCCATCCTGTGGGTGGGCTATTTCGCCCTCGAGGGCTTCGACTTCGGGGTGGGCATGCTCCTACCCGTCGTGGGTAAGACCGACCTCGACCGACGGGTGATGGTCAACACCATCGGCCCGGTGTGGGACGGCAACGAGGTATGGCTCCTGGTGGCCGGCGGCGCCACGTTCGCCGCCTTCCCCAACTGGTACGCCACGCTGTTCAGCGGGTTCTACCTCCCGCTGTTCCTCATCCTGGCCGCCCTGATCTTCCGAGGAGTGGCTTTCGAGTACCGCTCGAAGCGGGACCTGCCGAAGTGGCACCTCGCCTGGGACCATGCCATCTTCTGGGGGAGCCTGGTCCCGTCGCTGCTGTGGGGCGTCGCCTTCGCCAACATCCTGCGGGGCACGCCGATCGGCCCGCACCAGACCTACCTCGGGTCGTTCTTCAACCTGCTGAACATCTACAGCCTGTTGGGCGGCGTCACGACCCTGCTGCTGTTCGCCCTGCACGGCAGCATCTTCCTGAGCCTCAAGACCACCGAGGACATCAAGGAGCGGGCCGAGGCCACGGCCAAGGTGCTCGCTCCGGCCGCCACGCTCGCGCTGCTGGCCTTCCTGGCCTGGACCTACGTGAACGCGCGGAACGGCCACGACGTGGGCATCGTGCCCCCGTTCGTGCCGATCCTGGCCATCGCCGCGGTCGCCGTCGTCGGGTGGCTCATGCGGGAGAAGCTCGCGGGCTGGGCGTTCATCGCCAACGCCGTGGCAATGGTGGGCCTGATCGCCACCATCTTCCTCAATCTGTACCCGAGGGTCATGGTGTCGAGCATCTCCCCCGCCTACAACCTCACCATCGGGAACACCTCCTCGGCGCCCTACACGCTCAAGGTGATGACCATCGTGGCGCTCATCTTCACGCCGCTCGTGCTCGTCTACCAGAGTTGGTCGTACTGGGTGTTCCGGGCCCGCGTGCGCCGTCCGGCGATCGGGGCCGTGCTGCCGGTCGCCGGCCCACCCGCCACCGACGACACGCCGGGCACGGCGACACCGGACGCAACAGACGCAGCAGACGCAGCAGACGCGCCGAACTCGGCCGCCGACCCGGCCGCCGCGCCGACCGGCGACGGCGGGGCACGCTGAGTCCGGCGACCGCACCGACCGCACCGACCGCCGGCCCGGCGGTGGACCGGGCGGTCGCCCCGGCGCGGGGCCCGGTCGACCCCCGCCTGATCCGACGGGCCGCCGCAACCCGCCACTACCTCATCGGGGCCGTGGCGGTCGGCCTGGTCGGGACCGCAGCACTGGTCGCCCAGGCCGTGCTGCTCGGCGCCATCGTCCAGAAGGTGCTGATCGGCCACGCCGGCGTGGCCCGCACCGTCCCGCTGCTGGTGGGCCTGGCGGCCGCCTTCGCCGTCCGAGGGCTGAGCGCCTGGGCCGGGGAGGTCGCAGCCCACCGCACCTCGTCACGGGTCACTTCGACGCTCCGGCGCCAGCTGCTGGCACGGGCCGTCGGGCTCGGCCCGTCCTGGCTGGCCGGCGAGCGCACGGGCGAGCTGGCCACGTCCGCCACCCAGGGCATCGACGCCCTCGACGCCTACTTCGCCCGCTATCTGCCGACGGCCGTCCTGGCCGCCCTGACGCCGGTGGTGCTGCTGGCCTGGATCGTCGCCGACGACTGGTTCTCAGCGGTCATCCTCGTGGTGACCGCCGCCGTGATCCCCCTCTTCATGATCCTCCTCGGGCTCGAGGCCACCCGCAGTGCGTCCCGTCAGTGGGAGCGGCTGTCTGGCCTGGCAGCCACCTTCTACGATCTGCTGCAGGGGCTCCCCACGCTACGGGCCTTCGGCCGGGCCGACGCCGGGCGGGCGACGCTCGAGCGGGCCAACCGGGAGCTCCGCGACGAGACGATGTCCACACTCAAGGTGGCATTCCTGTCGTCGCTGGCGCTGGAGACGCTGGCCTCCGTGGGAACCGCGCTCGTAGCGCTGTTCCTCGGGCTGCGCCTGCTCAACGGCACCCTGGACGTGGGCACCGCACTGGCCATCCTCGTGCTCGCCCCCGAGGTCTACCTCCCACTCCGTCGGGCGGGGGCCGAGTTCCACGCCAGTGCCGAGGGCCGCGCTGCCGCCGAACGGATCCTCGACGTGCTCGACGACGCCGACGTCAAGGCCGGTGTCATGGCCGGTGGCGACGCCGCCCAGGGGACCGGTCGGGGCGACCGGAGACACGTGCGCCTCCTTCCCGACCCGGCCACGAGCACCGTGCGCCTCGACCAGGTCACGGTCCGGTTCCCGGGTCGTGCCGTCCCCGTCCTCGACGGGGTCGACCTCGCACTCGAGCCCGGCGCCCACGTCGCCGTGGTGGGTGAGTCGGGTTCCGGCAAGTCGACCCTGCTGTCCGTGCTCCTCGGGTTCACGGAGCCCGATCGGGGGGACGTGCGGGTGGGTGGAGCGCGCCTGGCGGACTGCTCGCTACGCGACTGGCGCGCCGGGGTGGCGTGGGTACCTCAGCGCCCCAACCTGGTGCGCGGCACGCTCGAGGACAACCTGCGGCTGAGCAACCCGGACGCGACCGACGCCGAGGTGGTGCGCGCCGTCGAGCGGTGTGGACTCGACGGGCTCGTCGCACGCCTGGCCGACGGGATGACCACACCGGTCGGCGAGGGCGGCCTGACGCTCAGCGCCGGCGAGCGCCAGCGCATCGCCCTCGGGCGGGCCGTCCTCCGCGACGTGCCCGTCGTCCTCCTCGACGAGCCGACCGCCCACCTCGACACGGGACGCGAGGACTCCTTGCGGGAGCTGCTCGCCCCGTGGCTCGAGGGACGCACGGTCGTGATGGCCGCCCACCGCGGCGGGCTCGTCGGTCGGGTCGACCGGACGGTCACGCTCGTATCCGGCCAGGTCGTGGAGACCGGTCCCGGCGAACTCGACCGGGTGGGGCCGCTCGGCCCGTCGGGGACACTCGGCGCCAGGGTCCCCCGGTGAGGGGGACCGTCCGTCCGCCCCACGCCCACGGGCCGCTCCGGCAGGTCCTGCGCATCGGCGCGCCGGACCTGCGGCGGTTCCTCCTCGGGACGGCACTGGGCACCGCAGCCGCCCTGTGCACGGTCGGCCTGCTCGCCTGCTCCGGCGCGCTGATCGACAAGGCGGCCCTGCGCCCTCCGCTCTACACGCTCACACTGCTCATGGCAGCCGTGCAGCTCCTGGCCCTCAGCCGGGGACCGCTCCGCTACGCCGAGCGGCTGGTCTCACACGACGCCGCGCTGGGAGCACTCGGCCGGGTCCGCCTGTGGCTCTACGACCAGGTCACCCCCCGGTCGCCGGCGGGGGTGGCCGGGTGGCGCAACGGGGACCTCCTCGCCCGGGCCACCGCCGACGTCGACCTCCTGCAGGACGTCTACCTGCGGGGCGTGGCCCCCCTGGCCACCGCTCTGGTCACCGCCGTGGTCACCGTCGGCGCCGTCACCCTGGTGCTGCCGACCGGCGGACTGGTGCTCGGGGCCTGTCTCGTGGGCGGGACGGCCACCGCCTCCGCGCTGGCCTGGCTGCGCCGCCGCCGGCTCGGCAACGGCGAGGGGGCGCTGCGGGGTGCGCTGGCGGCCGATGTCGTCGAGCTGCTCGTGGCCGCACCGGACCTGGTGGCCATGGGGCGGGACGAGGAGTACCTCGAGCGGGTGCTGGCCTCGGACGCCGAGCTCGAGCGCCGTGCCCGACGCCGCTCGTGGTCGGATGGGGCCGTGGCCGCCGTGGTCGTGTTCGCCACCGGCGCTGCCGTGGTCGGCACCCTGGTGACCGCCACCGACGCCATCGCCGCCCACCACCTGCCCTCCTTCATGATCGCCGTCCTTCCGCTCGCCGCACTCGGCGCATTCGAGGTCGTGCTCCCCGCGGCCGATGCCGTCTCCCGGCTGGCCGACCACACCGAGGCGGCCGGACGACTGGTGTCGGTGGCCGACCTCGACGTGCCGGTGGTCGACCCTGCCGACGCGGCCCCCCTGCCGGACGGCACCCGCATCGGGCTCGAGGCCGCCGTCCTGCGGTACCAGTCGGACGGTCCCCGCGCCCTCGACGGCCTCGACCTCGACGTGGCCCCTGGCCGACGGGTGGCCGTCGTCGGGCCGAGCGGCGCCGGCAAGAGCAGCATCGTCAACGTCCTGCTGCGCTTCTGGGGCCTGGAGTCGGGATCGGCACTCCTCGACGGCATGTCACTCGACCAGCTCCGCCAGGACGACGTCCGGACCCGGATCGGATGGGTCGGCCAGGACGCGCACCTCTTCCCCACCACCATCGGCGGCAACATCGCCGTGGCCCGGCCGGGCGCCACCCCCGACGACGTGGCCGCAGCCGCCAGCGACGCCCAGCTCGGCCCCTGGATCGACTCGCTGCCCCTCGGCCTCGACACGCCTGTCGGCGAGCGGGGGGCCCAGCTCTCGGGCGGGCAGCGCCAGCGCGTCGCCCTGGCCCGGGCCCTGCTGGCCGGGGCGCCCGTCCTGGTGCTCGACGAGCCGACGTCCGGGCTCGACCGACCGACGGCGGCACGGCTGGTGCACGACGTCCTGGCCGCCACTGAGGGGTCGACACTCGTACTGATCACCCATCGGGACGAAGACCTCGTCGACGTCGACGAGGTGGTGGTGGTCGACGACGGGCGGGTCGTGGGCCGCTACTCGCCGGGTGCGGGGGATGGCACGGGCGACGGTGACGGCGGCTCGTCCGCGACCGCTGCACGGCGGGAGGCGCGCGCCGCCACGTAGTCGGGGACCGGCTCGATGGAGAAGCGCAGGGTCACCGTTCCGGCGGCGGTGGACGTCTCCACGGGAAAGCCCGACGCCAGGAACACGCCGAGCATGTCCCGGTTTTCCGACAGCGTCTGGGCCTCGAACGTCCCGATGCCGTTGCCACGGGCCACGTCGGCCAGGTGGTCGAGGAGGAGCGTCCCGATCCCCAGGTGCTGGTGGTCGTCGGTGACCACGAAGGCGACTTCCGCCTCGAGGCCTCCGGGGAGGCGTTCGTAGCGCCCGACCCCCACGATTCTGTCCCCGTCGGCCACGGCGAACGCCATGCGCTCGACATAGTCGACGTGGGTGAAGCGCTCGACCTCGGCCCGGGTCAGATGGGGATGGACGAAGAAGAACCGGCGGTAGACGGACCGCGTGGACAGCCCGTCGTGGAACGCGACCAGTGCGTCGTCGTCCTCGGGCCGGATGGGGCGGAACCGGACGGTGGACCCGTCCCGCAGTCGCTCGTCCACCACGAGGTCGACCGGGTAGCCGTCCGGCAGTTCACGGGAACTGGTGCCGTCACCGTCGGGCATCGGCCCCGATGCTACGTGGGGCCGGGGCGGTCGGGTGGGGGGAACGGGAACGGGTCCCCCGGGCCGGGGCAGTCCCCTGGGCCTCAGACAGAGCGGGTGGGCGGGACCGGGGCCCGGCGCGACCGACCGAACGGCCCGTTGGCCGGTCCGACGCGGATGAGGGCGCCGCCCGCGGCCCGCACCTGGCGCTCGATGTCCGCGAGTGCTCCGAGGGCCGACGAGTCCACGACCCGCAGTCCCTCGGTGCACAACTCGACCTCACGGGTGCCGTCGGCCAGCAGCTCGCGCACGATCTGGGACAGGTTGGCGGCCGTGGTGGCGTCCAAGCGTCCCGCCAGTCGGACCCGGGGCGGCACCGCCTCGGTCTCGACCCACAGCTCGAGCGCGACGTCGCCCCGCCAGTCGGCGATGCCGAGCGGGCCGCCGAGCTCGGCCCGCGGGCAAGCAGCCCCGACCGGGCCGGCCGTCCGCCCAGACTCCTCTGCCAGTACCGGCTCGACACCCATGTCCACCACCTCCGCTCGCAGGGACGTACCTATTCGTACCACGCCCGGGCATCCCCGTCCCTCCCCAGCTGCCTTTGTGCCGTGGCACCTCCATCATGGCCAGGACGGCACCCCGGACCTAGGGCCGAAGGGCCCGTCGGCCGGCCCATGGGAAGGTCGCCGAACGTGCCGGGCGTCAGCCCCCCCTCGGGACGTTCGGCCCTACCCGGACCCCCGGGAGGCGACCATCCTGGGCGTAACGACAACGAATGTGACCCCTCACGAGGAGGAACCATGCCAACGACGACCGACAACGGATCCGTCGGCTCCGGCGACACCGGGAGTGCAGCCGACACCACGACGGTGGACCGGCTCGAGCACTTGCTCGATGAGTGGCGGGCCCGGATCGACGACCTCCTGGTGCAGGCCGACCTGGCGTCGAAGGACGTCGCCGAGGCCGTCCGGGCCAAGGCCGCCGTCGCCGAGAACGCCTACCTGGCGGCCAGGAACCGGCTGCGCGACATTCCGAAGGACGCAGGCGCCAACCTCGGATCGGCGCGGGACGGCATCGACAAGCTGGTGGACGACATGCGCCAGGCCTACCAATCGGCTGAAGCCGTCATCCGGCGCGGGCCGGTCGACTAGCAACGGGACGAGGACCGGTGTCCGCCATGGCAGCGACCCGGTCGGGTTCCGGGTCCGCAGCCCCCCTCGGTGGACGGGTGAACCCCATGTATGCGCGACTACTCGAGGCGGTGCTGAGCGACGAGGGCGACCCGTCGGTGCCGGCGCCCACGCGGTCGTCCGGGCCGCTGGCCGAGCTGATGCGGCTCCGCCACGTCATGGACAAGCACACCGGCCGGGCCGACCCGGGGTGGGCGCTCCAGGCCGTGGCCGACCAGTTGGCCTACGACGCGGCCCTGGTCCGCGTGGCCCGCAAGCGGGGCGTCCCCGTCGAGCTCGACTCCTTCGGCGTGCCCGAACAGGGTCGTGCCCGGTTGGAGCAGGCACTCATCGACAAGGGTGTCAACCTCCCGGCGCGAACCGACCCGGCGGTCAGACCAGCCGACAGCGCCCACTGAGTCCTCCCGTCTCGTCCGCCGGTTGCGTCCGACAGCGGGGCTTCGTCCCGCTCAGGTACCGGTCGAGTCGGCCCGGCGGTCGCGCTCGGTCCGCTCGTAGACGCGGGTGGCGTAGGCGGCGGCCTGGGTCCGACGCTCCATCCCGAGCTTGGTCAGGAGGTTGGAGACGTAGTTCTTCACCGTCTTTTCGGCGAGGTACATGGCCTCCGCGATCTGGCGATTCGTCTTGCCCTCGGCGATGAGGTCGAGGATCCGGCGCTCCTGGTGGGTGAGCGAGGCCAGGAGCGGCTCCTCCTCGGGCCCATCGCGCAGGCGCTTCAGGACCCGGTCGATCAGCGACGGGTCGAGGAGCGACTCACCGGCGGCCACCCGTCGCACGTCGTCGACGAGGCTGTTCCCGCCCACCTGCTTGAGCACGTAGCCCGACGAGCCGGCCATGATCGAGGCGAAGAGGGCCTCGTCGTCGGCGTACGAGGTGAGCATGATGCATGCCGTCGCCGGTAGTTGCGAGCGGATCTCGCGGCAGACCTCCACGCCGCTGCCGTCGGGCAGCCGCACGTCGAGGATGGCGACGTCCGGCTGCAGTGCGGGGATGCGATTGAGGGCCTCAGCGACGGTGCCCGCCTCGCCGACGACCTCGAGATCGTCGGTCGATTCGAGCAGCGCACGGAGCCCCGTACGCACGATCTCGTGGTCGTCCAGGAGGAACACGCGGATGGTCATCGCACCCATTTGACCACGTCAGGAGCGGCGGGACACACAAACGGGTAGTGGACTGGCCGCGCCCCGGTCGTTACGTTGGATCATGTGTCGGACGAGCGAGGGCGAAGGCGCACCGCGTACGAGGCCGTCGAGGACCCGGTCACGCTCCGCAGGCTGCTCGAGGCGACCCTGCTCCTCGAGTCGAATCTCCAGCTCGGCGGGCTGCTGAGCCACATCGTCGAGGAGGCGAAGTCTCTGGCCGGCGCCCGGTACGCGGCGCTCGGCGTCCTCGACGCCACGGGGATGGAGGTCGTCGAGTTCCACGTGTCGGGCCTGCTGCCCGAGGACGAGGACCGCCTGCTCGAGGGGCACCCCCCGACCGGTCAGGGGGTGCTCGGCGTGCTGATCGACGACCCGCGACCGATGCGGACCCGCAATATCGGCGAGCACCCGGCCAGCGTGGGGTTCCCCCCCGGGCACCCGCCCATGTCGTCGTTCCTGGGGGCGCCGATCAAGGTCCGGGACCAGGTGTACGGGAACCTCTACCTGACCGACAAGATCGGGGCCGACGAGTTCACCCCCGACGACGAAGCCGTCATCGAGGCGCTGGCGGTGGCCGCCGGCATCGCCGTCGAGAACGCCCGGCTGCACGGGCGGGCCGGCGAGCTGGCGGTCTACGAGGAGCGGGACCGGATGGCCCGAGACCTGCACGACGGGGTGATCCAGCGGCTGTTCGCCATCGGGCTGTCGTTGCAGGGTCTGACGGCGGCCCAGGCCGGACGGGCGGTGGCGGGCAGCATCGGCGCTGTCGTCGACGACATCGACGAAACGATCCGCCAGGTCCGGGCCACGATCTTCGAGCTCGGGAACGAGGGGCGGGGAGAGGGGATCCGGGCGAGCGTCCTGGCCCTTGCCGAGGAGATGCGGCCGGTGCTCGGGTTCCGGGTGACTGTCGACTTCGCCGGCCCGGTCGACGCGTCGGTGTCCGACGAGGTGGCAGAGCACCTGCTCGCCACCCTGCGTGAAGCGCTTTCCAACGTGGGGCGGCACGCACGGGCCACCCAGGCGTCAGTCGCACTCTCGGTCGTCGGCCGCCAATGCCGGCTCGAGGTGCGCGACGACGGCCGGGGCATCATCGACCGGCCCGCCCCCGGGGGCGGCCACGGCCTGCCGAACATGCGGAACCGGGCCGAAACCCTGAACGGGTCGTTCGACGTGCTCCAGCCCGAGGATGGCGGGACGACCCTGGTATGGCGGGTCCCGGCCTTCACGAACCTCGGGCCGGACCGTCGCTGACCGGGCGCGGGACCGGCGCCCGCTTCCGTCCCCGTGAACGGGGCCCGCGGGACCTAATGCCCTACCGGCTCGATCGGGCCGGCCATAGCGTGAGCCCAGGATCCGGTGCCGCGCCCCGACGGCAGTCGGCCCCGGGACCGGATCCCGAGGAGAGGAGCAGGCCATGACGACAGAGACGGTCGAGCGCACGCACCGAACGGTGGTCGGGATCGACGGGTCCCCCGGGTCGCTGGCGGCGCTGGACTGGGCGGCCGGTTCGGCGGAGTCCACCGGCGCCACCGTGGTGGCCGTGGCCACGTGGTCGTGGCCCCGCGGATTCGGTCAGACCGTCCTCATCCCCGGTGACTACGACCCGGCGGCGGACACCGGGGCCCTGGTGGGCGAGGCCGTCGAGGGCGCCCGGCGGCGGCACCCCGGTGTGGAGTTCGTTCCGATGGTGGTCGAGGGCCGGGCGGCAGACGTCCTGGTCGAGGCGTCACGGGGGGCGGACCTGCTCGCCGTCGGGAGCCGTGGGCACGGTGAGGTCGCGGGACTCCTCCTCGGCTCGGTGAGCGAGCACTGCGCCACCAACGCGCACAGCCCCGTCCTGGTCATCCGGGCCGCCCCGTAATCCGCGTGTCGGCTGACGATGCCCCGGTGATCGCCACCCGGGGCCTGACGAAGCGCTACCACTCCACCGACGCGCTGGTCGACCTCGACCTCGAGGTGGCAACGGGCGAGGTCGTCGGCTACCTCGGACCGAACGG
>JADGOH010000147.1 GCA_017883025.1 Acidimicrobiales bacterium | reverse complement strand
TGCACGGCCCAGTGGTCGGGGACGGTCGCCGTCGACGCCGCCGGGACGGCACTCATGCGGGCCGTCATCTGGATGGACTCGCGGGGCAACGGCGCCATCCGCGAGGTGGCGGGCGGTTCGGTCAATGTGCTCGGCTACGACCCCCGCAAGCTGATGCGGTGGGTCCAGGTCACCGGTGGCGCCCCCGGGCTGTCGGGCAAGGACCCGGTCGCACACATCCTCTTCATCCGCCAGGCCTTCCCCGACGTGTACGCCCGCACGGCCGCCTTCCTCGAGCCGGTCGACTACCTCAACCTGCGACTGACCGGCCGGGTGTCGGCCTCGTACGACTCGATCGCCGCCCACTGGGTCACGGACAACCGCCGGATCGACCACGTGGACTACGACGCCAAGCTCCTCGAGTGGACCGGGCTCGACCGGGGCCGCCTGCCCGATCTGGTCCCCCCGGGATCGCTGGTGGGTGAGGTCACCGACCGTGCGGCAGCCGACCTCGGGATCCCGGCCGGGCTCCCGGTGGTCACCGGGTCGGGAGACGTGCACTCCGCAGTGTTCGGGTCGGGGGCCGTCGCCGACTTCGAGGCGCACCTGTACATCGGGACGTCCTCGTGGATCTCGGGCCACGTCCCGTTCAAGAAGACCGCCCCCACCTCCAACGTGGCGTCGATCCCCGCCGCTCTGGCCGGCCGCTACCTCATCGCCGACGAGCACGAGACGGCCGGCGCGTGCCTGACCTTCGTCCGCGACAACCTGGGGCTGGCCCCCGACTTCGCCGCCATGAACGCCATGGTCGAGCAGGTGCCGGCCGGCAGCGGCCGCGTGCTGTTCACGCCGTGGCTCAACGGGGAGCGGTCGCCGGTCGACGACCACACGGTGCGGGGCGGGTTCCACAACCTGTCCCTCGCCACCACCCGCGAACAGCTGGTGCGCTCGGTGTTCGAGGGCGTGGCCCTCAATTCGCGGTGGCTGCTCGAGGCAGTGGAGAAGTTCGCGGGGCGTCGCCTGGACTCACTCGGCTTCGTCGGTGGGGGTGCCAACTCGGACGCCTGGTCACAGATCCACGCCGACGTGCTCGGACGCGAAATCCGCCAGGTGGCCGAGCCGGTCCTGGCCAACGTACGCGGGGCCGGGCTGCTCACCCTGCTGGCCCTGGGCCGCATCGTCCTCGAGGACGTGCCCGGCATGGTCGAGGTGCGACGCACGTACGAGCCCGACACCGCAAACGCCGCCGAGTACGAACTCCTCTTCGGCGAGTTCGTCACCCTCTACAAGCAGACCAAGGGCATCTTCAAACGCCTCAACCGGTTCTGAGTCGGCCGGCGGTCGCATCGGGACCGTCAGGCCGAGCGCTCGCGAGCCCGGTTGGCCGCGCTCACCACGGCGGCCAGCGAGGCGTCGAGGATGCTCGAGTCCATGCCCACGCCCCACCACGTGACGCCGCCCGGGCCCTCGGCTTCCACGTACGCCACCGCCGAGGCCCCGCTGCCCGAGGTGAGGGCGTGCTCGCTGTAGTCCTTGACCTCGAAGGTGACCCCGAGGTCGGCGCGCAGGGCGCCCACCAACGCGTCGATGGGGCCGTTGCCCTCGCCCATCATCGTCCGGGGCTCGCCGTCGACCAGGAGCTGGACGGTGACGGTGGTACGTCCGCCGCCGGTCGTCACTTCGCTGCCGATGATGCGGACGCCCGCGTCGTCGGGGAGATACGTCCGCTCGAAGACGTCCCACATCTCCCCGGGCTGGATGACGGTCCCCGAGCCCTCGGTCACGGCTTGGACCTTCTTGGAGAACTCCACTTGGAGCCGCCGCGGAAGGTCGAGGCCGTGCTCGTGGTCCATGACGTAGGCCACGCCGCCCTTGCCGGACTGGCTGTTGACCTGGATGATCGCCTCGTAGGTCCGCCCGGTATGGCCGGGGTCGATGGGAAGGTACGGGACCTCCCAGTGGTCGTACTCCTCGCCGATGGCCTCGAACCCCTTCTTGATGGCGTCCTGGTGGGAGCCGCTGAAGGCCGTGTAGACGAGGTCGCCGGCGTAGGGGTGCCGTGGGTGGACCGGCATGCGCGTGGCGAATTCGGCCACCCGGCGGACCCGGTCGATGTCGCCGAAGTCGAGGGCGGGGTCGACGCCCTGGGAGAAGAGGTTCATGGCGAGGGTGACGATGTCGACGTTTCCGGTGCGCTCGCCGTTGCCGAACAGCGTCCCTTCCACCCGGTCGGCGCCGGCCAGCACGGCCAGTTCGGCGGCGGCCACGGCGGTGCCCCGGTCGTTGTGGGGGTGCAGGCTGAGGATGATCGACTCGCGGTTCGCCACGGTCCGGCCGAACCACTCGATGACGTCGGCGTAGACCTGGGGCCCGTACATCTCGACCGTGTTCGGCAGGTTGATGATGACCGGGTGCTCGGGGGTCGGCTCGAGCACGTCCATGACCGCCTCGCAGATCTCCACGGCGAACTCGGGCTCGGTCCCCGTGAAACTCTCGGGCGAGTACTCGTAGCGGATCACGGTGTCGGGCAGGATCGACTCGAACTTCTTGCACAGCCGGGCGGCATTGACGGCGATGTCGATGATTCCCCGGCGGTCGAGGCCGAACACGACCCGGCGCTGCAGGGTCGACGTCGAGTTGTAGAAGTGGACGATTGCCTGCTTGGCGCCTCGGAGCGACTCGAAGGTGCGCTCGATCAGCTCCTCGCGGCACTGGACCAGGACCTGGATGGTCACGTCGTCGGGGATCAGCCCGCCCTCGATGATCTCGCGCTGGAAGTCGTAGTCGGTCTGCGACGCGGAGGGGAACCCGACCTCGATCTCCTTGAACCCGATGTCGACGAGCGTCTGGAACAGCCGCAGTTTGCGCTCCGAGTCCATCGGGTCGACCAGGGCCTGGTTCCCGTCCCGCAGGTCGACGCTGGCCCACTGCGGTGCCACGGTCGACTGCCGGTCCGGCCACGTGCGGTCGGCGAGCACCAGGGGGACATAGGGCCGGTAGAGGTGGAACGGCATCGGCGACACGTCGCACGGCATGGCCAGGCGTGCCGCCGTGGT
>JADGOH010000146.1 GCA_017883025.1 Acidimicrobiales bacterium | reverse complement strand
GCCGACTGACGCCAGGGCCAGGGCGGGTCGCGGCCTCCGGCCCGCCCCGTACGATCGGGGCGGCGCCACCGTGGCGCCGAGGGGACCGACGGGGACACGACGCAGCGGTGAGCCACGACACACGTGACGCGAGGAGCCGTGGTGCACGGTGGGCCGAACGGTCGGCGCCGCGTGCCGCCCGCGCCGGGGTGCCCGCCCGGTGATCGGCGACCCCGTCCTGGCATTCGACCAGGTGTGCGTCCGCTTCGGAGACACCGAGGTCCTCCGGTCGGTGACCGCCGAGGTGGCCGACGCTCGGGTCACCGTGCTGGCCGGACCGTCCGGGTCGGGAAAGACCACGCTGTTGCGGCTGTGCAACCGGCTCGAGGTTCCCTCGCAGGGGACCGTCCGGTTCCGGGGCGAGGACCTGGACGACCTCGACCCGTTGGCACTCCGTCGGCGGGTGGGAATGGTGTTCCAGCGCCCCACGCTGTTCCCGGGGACGATCGCGGAGAACTTCGCCGTGGCCGCCCCTGAAGGCGCCGCTGAGTACGAGGGCCGACTTGCGTCGGTGGGCCTGCCCACCGACTGGCTGGACCGGCCGGCCGACGACCTCTCCGGTGGTGAGGCCCAGCGTGCCTGCCTGGCACGCACGCTGCTGACCAGGCCCGAGGTCCTGCTCATGGACGAGCCCACCTCGTCACTCGATCCGGCGGCCACCCGGACGCTGGAGGATCTGGGCGTGGAACTGGCCCGGTCGGGGCTCGCCGTCGTGTGGGTCAGTCACGATCTGGCACAGGTCCGGCGGATCGCCGACGACTGCCTCGTGCTGCGCGACGGGCGTGTGGCCGACGCCGAGGACGCACGTGAGTACCTGGCCGACCGGGACCCACCCGGGGGCGGCGGACGAGGAGGAGCACCATGACCTTGGCGACGACCACGACGGTCACGACTGGCTATGTCGGGTGGCTGGGGCTGGTCGCCTCGCTGTCCCTCGTGGGCATCGCCGTGGCCATCTCGATATGGCAGCAGCTCGGCCTCGAGCGCTCGCTGATCTGGGCGTCGATGCGGGCAATCGTCCAACTGCTGGCCGTGGGCGCCCTGCTGGCCGTCGTGTTCAGCCCGCGGGTGCCCCTGGCGGCGTCCTGGGCGTGGGTCCTGTTCATGGTGGTGTTCGCCGCCGACACGATCCGGCGCCGGGCGCCCGAGGTCCCCGGCGCCCGGCGCCTCGCACTCGTGTCCCTGGGGCTTGCCACGGTGGTCTGCCTGGGCGTGCTGTTCGGGTTGCGGATCTTCCCCTTGAATGCCCGGACGCTCATCCCGCTCGCCGGGATGGTCGTCGGCAACTCGCTGACGGCCACCGTCGTGGCCGCCCGTCGAGTGGTCGCCGAGTTCACCGACAAACGGGCGGAGGTCGAGGCCCGCCTGGCCCTCGGGATCTCGTCGCGGGACTCCGCCCGCCCCTACGTGCGCGATGCGCTGCGCACGGCGATGATCTCCCAGATCGAGTCGACCAAGGCGGTGGGCCTGGTGTTCCTGCCCGGTGCCATGACCGGCCTCATCCTGGCCGGGGAGAAGCCACTGCAGGCCGTGCTGGTCCAGGCGGCCGTGATGTTCCTCATCCTGGGCGCGGTGGCCACCACGGCGGCCGCCATGAGCCTGGGCCTGTCGAGGAAGCTCTTCACGCCCGACCACCGGCTGGTGCGGCTGGCCCGGACGGCGGCCTGAGCCACCCCGGGGTTCGGGCCCGGCGGGCGCGGGGGCGCCGGCGGTACGCCCGTGCCCCTGGCGGAGCCCACCGGGGCGCGAGGATGGGGAGGTGGCGGGCCGGACGTCCTGCTCGGGAGGTACGGATCCGATGGTGCTCTGGTGGTGCGGGCTCGGCCTCCTCCTCGCCGTGGTGTACATGGTCACGTACGTCCTCCTACGTACCTCGGGCGACGGCCGGCCGTGGACGACGCGCCTGCTGCACCCGAGGCACAGCTCCGGACCGGCCGACCGCCACCGGAAGGGCTGAGCGGGAGTGGGGGAGTCGGACGCCCGGCTGACGCACCGCCGGGAGCCGTCCCCTCAAGGGAACCCGCGGCCCCGCCGATGAGTGAACGGCACCCCGGTACGGACCGGGACTCCCATGCACACGTTCCAGAAAGCGAGTACCCGGTGATCGGCCCCGACCTCCTCGTCGACGACCAGACGCCACACGTCGTACCGGCCATCGACTCGCCCGGGCCGACCACTCCTGCCGTACCCGCTGCCGTACCCGCTGCCGTTCCCGGCGCCGGCCGTCCCCGGCGGCTGCTCCAGGCCGCCGTGCTCGCGCTCCCCGTGATCGTGCTGGCCGTCGTGGCGTGGACCCACCGCAGCATGTTCTTCGACGGCTACATCTACCTGCACGTCGTGCAGAACGTCCTGGCCGGGCACGGTCCCGTGTTCAATGCCGGACAGCGCGTCGAGGCGTTCACCAGCCCGCTCTGGACGCTCGTGCTGTCCGTCGCCGGCCTCGTGACGCCGTTCTCCCTCACCACCATCGCCGTCGACCTCGGCATCCTGGGCACGGTGTCCGGGCTCGGCCTGGCCGTCGTCGCCTCCACCCGTCTCGTGCGCCGCGCCGCGCCGGACGCCTTCCTGCTGCCGCTCGGCGCGCTGGTCTTCGTGGCGGTGTCACCGGTGTGGTCGCTCGCCTCCCTGGGCCTCGAGACGGGTCTGGTGTTCCTCTGGCTGGGCTGCTGCCTGTCGATCCTGGTGCGCTGGGCCGGCGCCGAGGGCAACGACATCCGATGGTACGGGGTCGTGGTGCTCGGCCTCGGACCGATCGTCCGTCCTGAACTCGCCCTCGACACCGTCGTGTTCCTCGCCGTTCTCCTGTTCGTGGACGCCGGGCACCGCGGCTGGCGTCGGCAGGCGGCCATCGTGGGCTGGGCCTTCGCCCTGCCGCTGGCCTACGAGGTGTTCCGGATGGGCTACTACGGCATGCTCGTGGCCAACACGGCGGTGGCCAAGGAGGCGTCGCTGCCCCGTCCCGGCCAGGGCATCCACTACCTCACCGACTTCCTCACGCCCTACTGGCTCGTCGTGCCCGCCGCCGGTCTGCTGGTGGGGGCCTTCCTGCCCTTGTCGGCCGCCTTCCGCTCCCGTGCGGGTGCCACCCGCAACCGGGTCGCCCTGGTGGCCCTGCCCGTGGCCGCCGCCCTCAACGCCGGGTACATCACCGTGATGGGCGGGGACTACGTGCACGGTCGACTGCTGATGGCACCGTTCTTCGCGGCATGCGCCCCGGTTGCCGTGGTGCCGCTGGCCCGGAAGTTCGCCGCGGCCCTGCTGGTGCTCCCGTGGGCGCTGGTGTGCGCCGTGTCGCTGCGTCCCGCGACCGGCACGCCGTGGTCGATGGGTCCGTTCATCGTGGTGACCGGTCACGGGACGGTCGCGCCGGGACCGAACGACTGGGGGTCTGCCCGGGCCCAGTCGACGTGGCTCACCTCCACGGGCACCTACCTCCAGGAGGATCCGACGAAGGCGCCGGCCAGGCTCGCCACGGGTGCGGCACCGGGCCTCGCCACGCCTACCGTCGCCACCTACTGGGTGGGCCAGGGACCCTACGAGCTCGGCACGTCGGTCCGGTTCCTCGACCTGCTCGGGCTGGCCGACCCGCTCGACGCCCACCTGCGGCTGAACGAGCGCGGCGTGTTCCCCGGCCATGAGAAGCCGCTCCCGACCCCGTGGATCGCCGCCCTGATGACGGCGCCGGGCTCGTCGCCGGCGCAGATCGGCTCGCTGCAGGCCCGGCGTCCGTCGCAGTACACCCCGCTGGTGCCCGAGGTGTCGGGTCCCGCGCTGGTGGTCGAGACGGCATGGGCGCGTGCCGCCCTCGGCTGCCCGACGATCCATGCGCTCGAATTCGGACCCGACCGACCGCTGACGCTCGGGTCGTTCCTGTCCACCATGGTCCATGCCCCGGCGCAGACCACCCTGCGGGTGCCGCCCGACCCCGCGGCGGCCTACCACCGGTTCTGCGGACCCGGCACACCTGCCTCGGTGCGGGCCGCCGGGGGCTGATCGGCTCCGCGTATCCCCCTTCCCCGAACGGGCCACCGCTACGGTGGATCCCCGGCGGCGCAGGACGACGAAAGGAACGGGCAATGGCATCAGATACGGAAGTGGTCGTGGTCGAGGGGGGCCTGCCCAGCAAGTACGTCTGGCAGATGGAGCTGGTCACCGGCATCATCACGCTGGGCCTCGGTATCGTGCTGTCGCTCAAGCCCTCGCAGTCCCTCAACGTGGTCTGCGTGTTCATCGGCATCCTGCTGATCATCGGCGGCATCTTCCACTTCATCCGGGCGCTCGACCACGACGAGCAGCACCGGGCATGGATCGCCATCGCCGGCCTGCTCGAAGTCGTCATCGGCGTGGTGATGATCCGGCACCTCAGCCTCACCAAGTCCGTGATCGGACTCCTGATCGGGATCGTCTGGATCGTCCAGGGCGTCGTCGCCCTGTTGTCCGGCATCATGGGCGGGACCAAGGGCACCCGTAGCTGGTCCATCGGCTTCGGGATCATCAGCCTCGTCGCCGGCATCGTCGTGGTGTCGGTGCCCGAGAACTCGGTCAACGCCCTGGCCGTCCTGCTCGGCATCTGGTTCATCGTCATGGGGCTGTTCGAACTGGCGGCCGGGTTCGTCCTGCGGTCCGAACTCAAGAAGGCGTCCTCCTGAT
>JADGOH010000145.1 GCA_017883025.1 Acidimicrobiales bacterium | reverse complement strand
GACGTGCTCGACACCCACGGTTGCGGACCAGCGCCGGACTTCGACCGGCTTCCCCGAGGAACTGCCATGTGCTGCGTGTGACGTACTGCGCCGCTCAACCTACCACCGACCCCGGTCACCCGCTCGGTCGACCGGCGTCACCCGACGTGACGGCGCATGGGTGCTCGACGGCGAGTTGACCGCACGCGGCACGACCGCCCCCGTCGCGGTGGTCGTCACCAGCGTGTCCCCCACGGCGACCGGACTCACCGTCTTCGCCACCGCCCGCGTGGACCGCACCGCGTTCGGCGTCACCACGATGAAGGGGATGGTCGGCCGCCACCTCGACCTCCCGTTCGCGGTCATGGCGGCGGACTGACCGTCACGGGCGTCCCGGCCCCGGCGAGTAGCGTCGGGGCCGACGACCGGGACGACGAAAGGTGACACAGGTGCTCGTTCGCTGGGCGATCCGCATCGGCATGGGGCTTGCCGGGGCGGCCGTGGGCCTGTTGGTGTCCGCTGCCGTGCTGTCTGGGCTCTCCATCAGCGCCACGGCGTTGATCGAGGCCACGGTGGTGTTCTGGCTCGTCCACCTCGCCGTCCAGTTCCTCGCCCTCCGCGTGCTGATCCGACAGCCGTCCGTAGCGCTCGCCGGCCTGCTGGCCATCGCCTCGACCATCGTGGCGCTGATCATCGTGAGCCTGGTGGTGTCTGGCCTGCACGTGCGCGGCGCCGACACCTACCTCTTCGCCACCCTCATCATCTGGCTGACGACGGCGGGTGCCGACTTCGTGGGCCAGCGCATGATCCGCGATCGCCGGCTGGACCGGCGAGAGGAGCGGCGCGACCGCTGACCGGGCGCCCGCTCCGACGATGACCGTCAAACCCAGCAGCGACACCATGGCCACGGTCGGCGACCCCGACCCGCCGGTGGTCCCCCGCCACGACCTGAGCGCCACGGTCGCCGAACGCCGCGACCAGGGGCGGGCGGCGCGGCAGCGGGCCCCCAGGCGTGGGCACGGCGAGTGGTCGCCGTCCGACCGGGGGCACGACGCCCTCGGGACGATCCTCGGGCAGAACGCCATCCGGGTGCCCGAGCTGCTCCCCCTGCGTCACGGGCGCATGGCGTCGTCCCCGTGGAACTACTACCGGGGTGCGGCGGCGGTGATGGCCGCCGACCTCGCATCCCGGCCCGACAGCGGTCTCGAGGTCCAGCTCTGCGGCGATGCCCACGTCCTCAACTTCGGCCTGTGGGCCACCCCCGAACGCAACCTGGCCTTCGACCTGCGCGACTTCGACGAGACCCTGCCCGGCCCGTTCGAGTGGGACCTGCAGCGCCTCGCCGCCAGCCTGGTGGTGGCCGCCCGGGAGATCGGGGTGCGCCCCGGCCGGGCGGACGCCGCCGTGGCGTCGGCGGTCGGCGCCTACATCCGCCGGATGGCTCGGTACGCCGTGATGCCGGAGCTCGACCTCTGGTACGACGGCATGCACGTCGACGACCTCCTCGGCTACTTCGAGCCGGCCGACAGGGGTCGGGTGTCGGTCCACATCGACAAGAAGAAGAAGCACCGGAACCACCGGGGCGCTTACGCCCGCCTGACGACGGCGGCCCACGGACGACCCCGCATCACCGAGGACCCGCCCATCCGGGTCGCCCTCGGCGACGACGAGCAGGCGGATCTGGTCGACCACCTGGTGGCCGGCTACCGGATGACCCTCCAGGAGGACCGCCGGGCGCTGTTCGACCGGTTCACCGAGGCCGACGTCGTCCGCCAGGTGGTCGGTGTGGGCAGCGTCGGTATGCGCGTGTACCTCGTCCTGTTCGAGGGCCGTTCGGGCAACGACCCGCTCTTCCTCCAGTTCAAGCAGGCCGGGCCGTCCGCCTACGAGGCCCACACCCGGCCAGCGGCCCAGGCCAACCACGGGGCCCGGGTCGTCCACGGCAAACGGCTGGTCCAGAGCGCCACCGACCTCTTCGTCGGGTGGGGCTCGCTCGACGGTCACGACTACTACGTGCGCCAGTTCCGGGACATGAAGATCATCCCCACCATCGAGCTGATCGCCCCCCGGCTGGCCGAGTTCGCCACGGCGTGCGGTGAGACCCTGGCCCGGGCCCACGCCCGCACCGGCGACCCGGTGGCCATCGCCGCCTATCTGGGCAAGGGCCGGGGGTTCGTCGACGCCGCCGGACGCTTCGCCCGCGCCTACGCCGACCAGAACGCCCGGGACCACGCACAGCTCATGGACGCCGTCGCCTCGGGCCGGCTCCCGGCCCACGACGGCTGAGGCCTCCTCGGCCCCGACCCGGCGACCGTCGGCCGCACCCGCCGTGTGCATCGACGCCGTTGCTACGGTGGCGCGATGACGCCGCCCATCCTGCTGTGCACCGACGGGTCGGAGGAGGCCATGGACGCGCTGGCCGCCGGGCTCGACCTCCTCGGCCGCGATGGCGGGTACGTCCTCGTGACCGTGGCCGACGCTCCCGACCCCGACGTCCTGACGGGCACGGGCCACGCCGGAGCCGAGCTGTCCGCCGAGGAGTTCGACCTGGCCGTGGGACGGGCGCACGAATCGGCCCGTCGGGTCCTCACCGAGGCGGAGGGCCGTATCGGACTCGGTCACGTCGAGGTCCGGGTCCTCGGAGGTGAGCCGGCCGCGGCCATCTGCGACCTCGCTGCCGAACTCGGCGCGCGGGCGATCGTCCTCGGGACACGGGGCCGCGGCGGCCTGAAGCGGGCACTGCTCGGCTCCGTCTCGGACTACGTCGTCCGCAATGCGCCCTGCACCGTCGTCGTCACCCGGGCCGACCCGACCACCTGAGGGACCGGAGCCACCCGCAGCCCCCGACCCCTGCCGGACCCGCCCCCGACCTACAAGGAGACCCCGTCCGATGCATGCCCTCAGCGGCTACCTCGAGTTCCCACCCGACCAGCGCGAGCAGACGGTCGCCGCCCTCCGGGACGTGTGTGCCCGCAGCCGCGAGGACCCGGGGTGCATCGACTACTGGTGGGCCGAGGACGTCGAGCGTCCCGACCGGTTCCGCTTCTTCGAGTGCTGGGCCACCCTCGAGGACTTCGAGGCGCACCAGGCCCAGCCGTACGAGGTCGCCTTCATGGCGGACCACGTGTCGCGGATCACCGGCGCCGACGCCCACGTGCTCGACATCGGGGGCCGTCGATCGGTGCTCGAGGGCTGACCGTTGACCGCGCCGAGGCACCTCTGGACCACGGAAGGGGCATCACGCCCATGAGTCGGCTCGTGCTCACCGGTGCGCGGGTGGTGGTCGGCGACGGCACCGTCCGCGATGCCACCACGGTCGTCGTCGACGGCGAGCGGATCGCGGCCGTCGGCCCCGACGCCGACGGCACCACGTCGATCGGCGGACCCCGCCCCGACGACCGGGCGGTGGCCCTGGCCGGCCGGACGATCATGCCCGGGATGGTGAACTGCCACTTCCACGCCACCTACCACAACCTCGGCGCCGCGCCCGCCCCCTTCGGCCTCGAGGAGCCCATGGCGATGCAGGTGGTGCGGGCGGTGCGCAACCTCGAGCGGCTGCTGCTCGCAGGGTTCACCGGCGCGGTCAGCGCCGGTGCCCCGTTCGCCATCGACGCCTCCATGAAGGCGGCCATCGACCGGCGTCTCATCCGGGGCCCACGCCTGGTGCCGTGCAGCCGGGACATCAGCACGACCGGGCACGCAGGCGACACGAGCTTCCCGGCCCACTGGGAGGTGGGTGCGCTCGGCGCCATCCGCCGCAGCGACGGCCCCGACGAGTTCCGCCGCTCCGTCCGCCTCGAGGTGAAGGAAGGCGCGGAGATGATCAAGCTCTTCGTCACCGGGGGCCACGGCACCGTGGGACCCCGGGAGCGGACGGAGCTGACCGCAGACGAGCTGGCGGCAGCCATCGAGGCCGCCCATCAGCGCGGGGTCCGGGTGCGGGGCCATATCGCCAACAAGGAGGCACTGCTGCTGGCGCTCGAGTTCGGCATCGACATCGTCGACCACGGCGACGGCATGGACCACGAGTGCATCGAGCGGTTGGTGGCCACCGGCACGCCGGTCGTCCCGTCGATGCTGTTCCCGGCCCGCTTCCTCGCCTCGATGGGCGGAGGCGGGCTCGGGTTCACCGATGACATGCGCCATGACATCGACGCCATGGCCGCCATCCTCCCCGCGGCCAATGCCGCCGGGGTGCGCCTGGTGCTCGGCGACGACTACGGGGCCGTCAATTTCCCGCACGGCCCCTACGCCGACGAGCTCGCCTACTACGTCGAGGAGGTCGGCATCCCAGCGCTCGACGTCCTGACATGGGCCACCCGCAACGGCGCCGAGGTGCTCGGTCGGGGCGACGAGCTCGGCACCGTCACCGTCGGCAAGCTGGCCGACCTGCTGGTGGTCGACGGCGATCCGGTGGCCGACGTCAACGTGCTGCGCGACGCCGACGCCCTGCTCGCGGTCCTCCAGGGCGGCCGGCTGGTCACCGACCGCCTGCCGCCCGACCCGACCACGTCAACCCGAGGAGCGACATGGACACCTTCGACCTGATTGCGGCCGAGCGCCTGCGCCTGGCTGACGCCCTCGACCAGCTCGGCCCCGACGACTGGGGCTCGCCGTCGCTGTGCCAGGGCTGGTCGGTCCATGTCGTGGCCGCCCACCTCAACGCGCCGTGGTCGGCATCCCTCCCGAAGGTGCTGCTCGCAGTCACGCGGTCCCTTAGCCTCGACCGCGGCTTCGACCGGGTCGCACGGGACCTCGCCGGCCGCCTCGACCCGGCGGCGTGCGTCACCGGTCTGCGCGACCACGCCGACTCGCACTTCACCCCGCCCGGGTCGGGCCCCGAGGCCCCGCTGACCGACGTGCTGGTCCACGGGGCCGACATGCTCCGGCCGCTCGGCCGGTCGGTCGACGTCGCGCCCGACGCACTGACCACGTCGCTACGGTGGCTGGCGGCGGGCCGTGCCAAGGGGTTCGTGCCCCGGGGCCGGGTGGACGGGCTGGTCTTCGAGGCGACCGACGTCGACTGCGTCGCCGGCACCGGCCCGGCGACCGTGCGGGGCACGGCGCTGGCGCTGTGCGGCGCACTCTGCGGCAGGACGGCATGGCTGGAGGACCTGTCCGGCGACGGGATCCCCCTCCTGACAGCTCGCGGCTGAGGTGCACCGGCACTGCCGGCTGCGGCCGGGTCGACCGGTTGACGGCCGTCAGCAGGTGGTGGACGGCGCCGAGGTCCCGGCGCCGGTCCGGGGGTCCAGCACGAACCCGCCGCTGCCGGGCCGGAGGATCGCGCCGAGGTGGACCACGTACCACTCGCCACGCCAGGAGATCAGCGAGGCGATGCCGAACGAGCGGGTCACGCCGCCGAGCGAGTACACGACCCGCGAGTTGGCGACCTCGAAGTAGCCCACGGAATTCTCGCACTCCCCGGGCGGCACCCAGTGTGCGTACTGCATGGGCACCTGGACCGACACCAGGGTGGCCGAAGTCGCATCGGCACCGAGCCCGGCGGTGGCGGCGGCCAGATCCTGGTCATACTCGGCCAGGAGTCGGTCCTGATAGTCGGACGACGCACCCCCGATCGACTTGAGCTGCACGTAGGCCGCCTGGGGGAAGAAGGCACCGGCCGCAGTCTGCGGCGTCCCGTGGGCGACGGCGCCGAACAGGTCCGCCATCGACGCCTGGAACTGCGCCGACGAACCCGACGGGTAGGCGCCGGTCTGGGGGAGCGCCCCGGCTGCCGACGTGGTGGTCGTGACAGGCACCGTGGAGGTGGTCGTCGTCGTCCGGACTGCGGGCGCAGTCGTAGTGGTCGAAGCGACCGTGGACGACCCGCCACCGAGTGCCGCGGTGAGGACCCACACGACGACCACGGCACCGACCGCCAGCGGCACGAAGCGACGGACCAGCCGTTGGTTGCGGGTCAGGGGTGCGGGAGGTCCGGCCATGCGGGCGACAGGCTACGGGATCGCCGCCTCCCCGCGCCGAGCGGCCGTCGCCGAGCGGCCGTCGCGGTGTCCACGGTACCGAGCAGGGCAAGGCACGCGAGCACCAGGAGCGGCGCCGTGTTCGGATCGGTGGCGATCCCGCTGAACAGCTGGCCGACGCTCTGTCCCACCACCCAGGTGACGACCGCCAGGACGATCCCCGTCCCGGCGGCCAGCCGTCGTACGCGTCCCTGTCCGAGCCCGCCCAGCCCGACGGCGACCGGCACCAGCACCAACAGCGCGACGGCCGCACCACCGGCATGCCGGACGAGCTCACCTGCCACCTGGTCCACACGGTCGAGCCGTCCGGGCGCCGCACCGGCGACGGTCGCCAGCTGGTCGGCCACGCGGGCCGCCGACCGGTTGGCTGGCAGGAGCGCCGAAGCGCCCAGAGCGACCCACAGCAGGGCCCAGGCGCGTGGGAACCACCGGGGCGCCACCAGTCGGTCGGCCCATCCCGACGGCGGGGCTAGCCGAACTCCCGGCCATGCGGCCACCGCCAGCAGCCCGTAGAGCAGCGCGGCGCCCGGCGCACCGGTGAGGAACGAGGCCGTTCCTCCGGCGATCCCGCCGAGCCCCTCCCCCACCACCCAGATGCCCGCCGCCCACGCCACGGACGCAACGAGCGCCGGGCGCACCGTCCGCGGGAGGAGCAGGCCGGCCCCGATGGCCAGCTGGACGAGCGCGAACACCAGGTCGGCCGCCACGGCGTGGGCGCCGATGAGCCGTGCGGCGTGGAGCATCGGGCCCGCCACCCAGCCGGGCTGACCGGCCGCGGCCGGCACGAGCACCTCGTTGGCGAACCGGGGGGTGAGCATCGCCGGCTGCAACTGCAGTGCGCCGTCGAGGATCCAGAGGGTGCCGAGCGCGAGCTGCAGGCCACGCCGGCCGAACGCCGGACGGGTTGTCCGGTCGGCGTGGACGGCCGCCTCCGCCACCCGGCAGAGGGGAGGGCCGCCGGCCCGGTCGACCACGTCGACCAACGTCATCGCTGCACCTCCCGTCAGGGGCGGCCACCGCGGCCGTCGTGCTCCATTCGGCGCCGGAACCACACCTGGATGACAGAACGACGCAATCCGTTACCACTGAAATGCAGCCACACGATCCAACGGTATTTCCGCACCAGGTCACAGCCCTTCTTGGGATAATTGTCATCCACTTGGGACCCGGATACGAACCATCAGCAGTCCGACGTCCACGGGAATCCCCGGGTACGAGCCGGAATAGCAGGTGGTGCACGGTGCAGGTGCCCACAAGACTCGGTGTGCACCCGCACACGATCCAGAAAGGGTGATTCTGTTGACTGCTCGTTCAACCACACAACTCCGGAGGTCGGTGGTACTCCTCTTCGGGATGATGCTGGCCTTGCTGTCGGTGGGAACCGGTCTATCGACCGCACGTGCCGGAGCCGCGTCCCCGTCGACCCACGCGGCCCGCTCGGCGTCGCTCCCCAATGGCGACCAGGGCACCACCATCGACCCGCTCCGGTACAACTGCGGCAACGCCGCCCCGAGCTGCGGCCAGGTCGGCGAGTCGTACGGGTACTACAACGGCACCAACGTCGATCTGCTCTACAGCGAGAACTACTACTGCGACACTGCAGTCGCCTCCCACGCCGTGACCGGGTGCGAGGTCGGGGCACCCCCGTCGGGACCGAACCCGACGGCGCCGTCGCCCGACGGGACGTCGCTCGGCAACACCGCACACGGGGACAAGCTGTACATCCCGGTGCCGCTGTTCGCCGGGGCGCCCCCTACCCAGTGCGTGGCCTCGGCCACCTGCATCGACCATCCGCCGACCATCGACCTGTCGCGGATCGCCGCCGCCCTGCCCGGGAACCCGTCACCCTCGAGCCTGGACGACGTGCCGATCCCGGCCCACGACCACGTGGTCGGGACCCGCAACGGCGGGCTCCCCGAGTGGTGGAACGTGCAGGTGGTCGCTACCGCCGACCCGGCCACCTTCGCCACCCTGACCAGCGCGTCGGCCATCGACGCCGCGGTCAACTCGTCCAAGGCCGTGTCGGTGCCGACCAACGCCTACCTGTTCTTCCAGGTGCTCGCCGGGACGGTCCCCGCCGCACAGGCGGCCGACCTGACGGCCACCGCGCCGCCGGGGCCGGCGGTCCCTGCCGCACCGGGCGCGCCGCCGACCGGCCAGGTCGAGCCGGGCACCACCTTCGACAACCTCCGCAACGACTGCGGGGCGACGGCACCCCTGTGCCAGAACATCGGCATCAGCCACGACTGGATCCAGGGTCAGGACGTCAACGCCCTCTACACCGAGCCCTTCTACTGCGGGACCACCGCCGGCCCGGTCCACTCCGCCACCGGGTGCGAAGCGGGTGCGGCGCCCACGTCGGTGCCCCCGGGCGTGTCGGACACGACACCACCGAGTCCGTCGGTGACCAACGGCCAGATCGACCCGCTGTACATCCCGGTCCCGCTCTATGCGAGCCCGCCGGTGGCGTATGCACAGTGCCCCTCGGTGGTCACCTGCATCGACCACCCGGCCACCATCGACCTGTCACTGCTGGCGCCCACCCTGGGCGTGGCCGATGCCTCGTCGCTCGACGACGTGCCCCTGCCGTCCCACGACCACCTGCTGACCACCCGCAACGGTGACCAGCCGGAGTGGTGGAACGTCATCGTCATCCCGGTGACCTCCGCACAGGGCCTCGCCACGGTCGAGCACGCCAAGGACTATGCGGCGGTCCGGGCGCTCGAGACCACCGCGGGCAGCGGTATCGGCGTCCCCGGAGCCCCTGAGGTCCCGACCAACGCCTACTTGTGGTTCCAGACCCTGCCCGGGGCCGGCCCGGCCACGCCCGGACCCGTCTCGTCGAGCTGCACCTCCACGCTGGCTTCGGGCACCGTCGTCGGCGGCGCCGCCGTCGACGACGGCACCGGCTACTACGAGGTCGATGCCGCCGGCACCGTGGCCACCTTCGGCGCAGCCACCTGCTACGGGTCGCTGACCGGTGTGCCCCTCAACAAGCCCATCGTCGGCATGGCCGTCGACCGGGCCACCGGGGGCTACTGGCTGGTCGGCGCCGACGGCGGGGTGTTCGCCTTCAACGCACCCTGGCTCGGGTCGACAGGCGACCTGCGTCTGAACGCCCCCATCGTGGGGATCACGGCCACCCTCGACGGGTCCGGCTACTGGCTGGTCGCCTCGGACGGCGGGGTGTTCGCCTACAACGCCCCGTTCTTCGGGTCGGCCGGCGGGATCCGCCTCAACAAGCCGGTCGTCGCCATGGGCCTCGACCGGATGACGGGCGGCTACTGGCTGGTCGCCTCGGACGGCGGGGTGTTCGCCTACGGCGCCCCGTTCGAAGGCTCGGCCGGCGCCACCCCGCTGAACAAGCCCGTCGTCGGCATCGCCCCGGTGTCGGACGGCAGCGGGTACCGCCTGATCGCATCCGACGGCGGGGTGTTCTCCTACAACGCCCCCTTCTACGGGTCGGCCGGCGCCATCGCGCTCAACCAGCCGGTCGTGGGAGGGTTCGACAACAACTCGTACGACGGGTACTGGCTGGAGGCCGCCGACGGTGGCATCTTCACCTACAGCCCGCCGTCCGAGGGCATGCCGTTCTTCGGGTCCGCGTCCTGAGGAGCGGGCCCGTCGCCGGCACGTCCTGGCGACGGGCACGGTTGGCACGGTTGGCGGGGCGCACGCCCCGCCAACCGTCGCGTCCCGGCCTCCGACGCAGCACGGGACCTCGGGGCCTAGAGTTGCGCGGCACCGGACAATCTGAAGCGCAGCCTGCACCCATCAGCGGCGGGGTCCGGGGATCGGAGAGGGCATGCCCCGCAGAGCACTGGCACCCCGGACGGTCGCCCGCGTCGTCGGCGCCTTCGGATTCGACGCCCTGCGCGGGAGGTCGGGCACGGGTGCCGGGGCCGCGCCCGCGCACCGCCTGGCGGAGCTGCACCTCGACGGGGTGGACGACGACAAGCGGACGGTGGCGAGGAAGGCGGCACAGGGCATCCCGGCCGGCGCTCCGCCCGCGTCGACCGCCACCCCCTTCGACTTCGCATTCGCCGCCATGTTCGACTGGTCCCGCAACGGCGGTCAGCAGAGCTTCGAGGCGGCCCTCGACATCATGGGCGAGATGATGGTCCCACTGGACACGGCGGGGATGGTCGAGGCGATGGCCTCGCTGTTGCACCTGACCGTGCAGGTCGAGTTCGAGGACCCCGAGGCCCGCTTCCTCACCGGGTTCGCCGTCCAGGCGCTGGCCATCGACTACATCCGCGAACAAGGGTTCCGCCAGCTGACGAGCACCGACGACGGCGCCGCCGGATCCGATGAGTCGCTCGCCTGGGCGAACTGGCTGATGGACCAGCGCCGAAAGGAGTCCCGGGAGACCACCCAGGGCTACGAGGCGGTGCTCACCTTCGGACTGTTGCTGATGCGGCGACGACCGAAGCCGGGCTACTCGGTCGGCCGCATCGTCCGGGCCGTCCAGGCCCTCTGGATCGGCGGCCTGCACCGGGCCTTCCTCATGGCCGACGAGTACCCCGAGTACGGACGTGGCGCGCCTCCGGCGCCGATCTCGCCCGTGACCGGACTGCCCGAGGGGAACGGGCAGATCGAGCAGAGCATGCTCGACCTCGTCCTGGGGATGACCGAGGAGAGCCTGTTCTCGGTGAACCAGAGCAGTATCGAGGACCGGTTGATCGTCGCCGGGCTCCACCACTACCGGACTGCGGACGTCGTCGTGCCCCTCGACGCCCTCATCGCCGAGTCCGGGGCGGACGAACGTTTCGCACGGGAGCGGTTCGCCTCGGACCGGGTGTTCGCGTCGGCGTGCTTCCAGAGGCTGGCCGGCGGGTGGGAGGGGTTCGCTCCGTTCGCCCGGCTGTTCCGGGCCTCGGCCATGGCCGGCGTCGACGCACTCCTCGAATGGGTGGCTTCGGTGCGCCACGAGTTCCCGGTGCTGCTCGACGCCGCCGGGTTCGAGCGCGGCGACCCCGCCTTCGACGAGCTGGTCACGTTCGTCGCCATGGTGCTCTCACGGAGGTCGCTGGGGATGAGCGGCGTCGTCAGCCCCGACGACGTCCGGCGGGCCCGACGGTGCGTGGAGGCCGCGAGCGCCGGTGCCGACTGGCGCTCCTTCGCCGGTCTCCAGCCCCGGCGGCAGGTGGGCGCCCGTCAGCACGCCCCTGGATGACCGCCCCGTCGGCCCGGTCGGCCCTCGTGGTCGTTGCAATCCGCAATTGCGCACCGGTGCACATCGAACGTGGCCCAGACTGACGGAAGGGCGGCGGATCAGCCCGGAGCCGACACGAGGAGGGCGGGGCGGACGAGCGGCACGACCCGGATCCTGGCGGGACGGGTCGGACCAGGCGGATGGCGCCGGTCACCTCCCGTCCACCTGCCCTCCCCGTGCTCCCTCCTGACGGCGCCCCGCTCAGGTCGGCCCGGTGGCCGACACGAGGGCGAGCGCAGCGGCCATCGCCAACGGCACGCTGACCAACCCGAGGACCACCGCCCGGGTCGTGGGCGGCTCCGCGCCCGCCTTGCGCGTCGTGCGCCACCACAGGACCCACGCGAGGGAGCCGGTGACGAACAGGTTCGGTCCGATGTCCAAGCCGACCAGCAGGGCGAACGGGTGAGGGGGCCTACGGGCCGCCAGTAGCGACGCAGCAGGAAGGTTGTTGACCAGGATGCTCGACAGGGCAGCCACCGACGTCGTGCCCACGGCGCCGAGGTGGCCGAGCAGCACGCTCGGCCCCGACCACCGGCGGCCGATCGTCCCGAGCGCCACGGCCAGCCCGAACAGTGCGACCAGGACACGGACGCCGACGACCTCACGCACGGCGGCGCCGTCCACCTTCCCGGACCGCCACCGGAGCCCGACCGCCGCGACTCCCACCACGGCAACGGGCACCGCAGGAGAGCGCAGGACCAGCACGAGCACGGTGGCGACGACCACGGCGACGAGCCCGGCGCCCACGACGGCACGATCGGGCGGAACCGCGATCGGCGCCGACGAGCGCAGACGCCGGCGCTCGAGGATTCCCACCACGGCCGTCGTGACGGCCACGGACGCCACCCAGGGGAGTGCCATGCGGTGCAGGAACTGACCGCCCGACAGGTGGAGGTGGCCGAGCACGATCAGATTGGTCAGGTTGGAACCGGGCAGCAGCAGGCTGCCGGCATTGGCCAGCAGCACGCAGCTGACGACATAGGGAGTCGGGTCGGCGTCGCGGCTGCGGGCCGCGTGTACGAGGACCGGGGTCAGGAACACGACCGCGGTGTCGAGATTGAGCACGGCTGTCACCACGGCCGTGACCGCCGCGGCCCCGAGGAACAGCGCGGTCCCGTTCGGGGCGAGGCCCGCCAGCCGGTGGCCGACCAGAGCGAAGAGACCGTCGCCGTCCGCCACCAGGCCCACCAGGATGAGCCCGACCACCAGCACGAACGGGGCGTAGACCTGGGCGGCTGCCGACCGGGCCGCCGCAGGCGCCAGGACGGCTGCGACCACCAGGGCACCCAGACCCATGCATGCCGGCAGCCATCCGGTCAGCCAGTCCGGCGGACGGGGCAGCCGACGGCGCGCGACGGCAGGGGGCGGCGGGTCGGGCATCCGCCCCATCGTGGCCGACCGGGCGGCGCCGCGTGCACTTCCGCTCCTGCAGCGGCATCCGCCCGACCGCGATACCGGGGGGATGGACGCTCCCGCCGACGCGCCGACGCAGGCGGAGGCACCGCCGCCGAAGACGTCGCCCGACCGCATCGACGCGCGTCCGGGTCCGCGGGCTGGTCGTCGGGTTGGCCTTCGGCGTTGCCTCGTCGTGGAACGGGACCCTGGCCCCGTAGAACCACGCGCTCCGCCTGTTGGGGCTGATCCCCGTCGTCCTGTCGGTCCTCGCCCTGGTGTGCCGGCCGTGGTTCGCCCGATCGGGACGGGTCCGTGCCGACGCGACGCCGGCACGACTCCGGGGCTGGCTGGTGACCGAGGTGGCACTGGTCGTCGGCGCCCTGG
>JADGOH010000144.1 GCA_017883025.1 Acidimicrobiales bacterium | reverse complement strand
CCGGCTCGGCCGACTCCATCCGGCACGGGTCCACGTCGCCGTCGAGGCATCGCTCGCACTCGAGCTCCAGGGTGCTGTGGGCGATGCCGTAGGGGCCGGCGATGGCCGCCTTCACGTGCTCGCCCACGACCTGGGCCTCCTCGAGCGTCGGGTGGCCGGTGAGGACGAGGTGGGCGGAGAGCACCCGCATCTCGCTCGACAGGCTCCACACGTGCAGGTCGTGCACCTCGCCGACGCCGGGCACCCGACCCATGGTCGCCACCAGGTGCTCGAGGTCGACGTCGGACGGTGTCGACTCGAGGAGCACTGCCACACTCGACCGCAGGACCCCAGCGGCCTGGTAGGCGATGATGGCGGCCACGACCAGGGCGGACGCCGGGTCGAGCCAGGTGGCCGAGGGCGCGATCAGCAGCGTCGCCGCGGCCAGGACGACCGCCAGCGAGGCGAGGGCGTCGCCGACCATGTGGAGCAGGGCGCTGCGCATGTTGAGGTCGTTCGTGCGGTCGCGCAGGACCAGCGCGGCGGCGCCGTTGACCAGCAGGGCGGCCGAGGCCACCACCACGACGATCCCGGCTCGCACGGGCTCGGGATGGGCGAGGCGGTGGACGCTTTCGACCACGATCAGCACCGTGACGGCCGCGATCAGGACGGCGTTCGCCAGTGCGGCCAGGATCGTGGCCCGGTGGTTGCCGAACGACCGGGCGGCGCTCGGGGGCCGCAGGGCGAGCCGGACGGCCACCAGGGAGAGCGTCAGGGCGCCGACGTCGACCGCGTTGTGACCGGCGTCGGCCAGCAGGCCCGACGAGTGGGCCCGGACCCCGAACACCACCAAGGCGACGACCAACCCGGTATTGAGGGCGAGGCTGATGGCCAGTCTGCGGGATCGGTCCATGGGGGCTCCGCGGAACAGCCTACCGGTGGTCGTCCGGGCACCGCCTCCCCGTCCGGGTGCAGCAGGGGCCGCTCGGTAACATGTCGCCCCATGGAGGTACTCGCGCTCTACCTGCCCCAGTACCATCCCATCCCCGAGAACGACGAGTGGTGGGGCCCCGGGTTCACCGAGTGGGCCAATGTGACCGGGGCCCGGCGCCTCTTCCACGGCCACGCCCAACCCCACCTGCCTGCCGATCTGGGCTTCACCGACCTCCGGGTGCCCGAGACCCGCGAGGCGCAGGCCGACCTGGCCCGTCGCTTCGGGATCACCGGCTTCTGCTACTGGCACTACTGGTTCGCCGGCCACCGGCTGCTCGAGCGCCCGCTCGACGAAGTGGTGGCGTCGGGGCGCCCGGACTTCCCGTTCTGCGTGGCATGGGCCAACCAGTCGTGGTCGGGCATCTGGCACGGGGCGCCCGACCGCATCCTCGTCGAGCAGACCTATCCGGGACCCGAGGACGAACGGGCACACTTCGACTCGCTCCTGGCGGCCTTCCGCGACCCCCGCTACGTGCGGATCGGTGGCCGGCCGCTCTTCTTCGTCTACCAGCCGGGCAGCCTCCCCGACCCCGCGCGCTTCGTCGACACGTGGCAGGGGATGGCCGAGGCAGCGGGGTTGGGCGGGCTGCACCTGGTGGCGTGCCTGGGGGAGTCGTCCTATCGCGATCAGGTGGCGGACGGCTTCGACGCGGGGGTCCTGTTCCGCTACCCGTTCGCCCGCACCACCGGTGCCAAGGTCCGCGAGAGACTGGTGGCCCGGGGCCTGGCGCGGGGGCCGAAACGCTACCCCTACCTCGATGTCCTGGCCGACCCACCGGCGGAGTTCACCGGCCCGATCCTGCCTGCCGTGTACCCGAACTGGGACAACACCCCACGGTCGGGCCGGCTCGGCGTGGTGGCGACGGGCGCGACGCCCGAGCGGTTCGCCGCCCACGTCCGTCGGGGACTCGAGCTGGCGTCGGCCCTGCCCGAGGGGGAGCAGGTGCTCGTGGTGAAGTCCTGGAACGAGTGGGCGGAGGGCAACTACCTCGAGCCCGATCGCGAGACGGGCACGGCACGGCTCGCGGCGCTGCAGCGTGAACTCGCACGCGCCGGGCACCGCTCACGGTGAGTGAGGCCGACCGGGTCAGCACCCTGCGGTGGCTGGCGGCATGGGCCGTGGTGCTCGCCCTGGTCGCCTGCGCCGTCTTCGCGATGGCCACGGCCCGCCTGTTCCTGTGGCCCCCGACCGACGCGCCGGCGCACGTCGATGCCATCGTGGCGCTCGGAGGCGACCCGGGGCAGCTGCGGGCCAAGGAGGCCGTGTCCCTGGCCGAGCAGGGCTACGCGCCGGTCGTGGTGGTGTCACGGGGCGGGTACCCTCCGGCACCGTGCCCGACGGCGAAGCCGGGGATCGAGGTGGTGTGCTTCCGGCCCGATCCGCTCAACACCCGGGGTGAGGTGGAGTTCGCCACCCGTGAGGCGGCCCGCCGCCACTGGACCTCGATGCTCATGGTGGCCGAGCGGGACCAGGCCACCCGGGCCCGGCTGCTGTTCCGGCGCTGCAGCGACATGCGCCTCCTGGTGGTGCCGGTCAGCGCCCACGGCACGACGCTCCTCTTCGACGTCGCCTACGAGTGGGCGTCGCTGGCCAAGGCGTTCGTCGTCCACACCAGCTGCTAGTGCTCCGGAAGCGAGCGTTCCCGGCCCGGTTCGCGGCGCGTGAACCCGGGGATGCCCGATCGCGGGGGTCGACCCGCGGCGGTGGTGGATGGCTTCGGCCGGGACCACTCCGCCCGACACGATCCGCTCGCAGGGTGGAGGGTGCCGCTCACAGGAATTGCCGATAGAACTCCGGGTCCGTGCTGAGCTGTGCGAACACCTCGTCACCCAGCCGGTGCGTCGACTCGAACTCCCGCCGTTCCCAGCGCAGGACGCGGTAGGAGCCGATCTTCCTGATGGCGGTCCCGACGAGTGGCGCCTGCTCACCGGTACGCCAGCGGGTCGGATGGCTGGTGACGAAGCTCCGAGCGACGGGCTTCCGGAAGCCCGCCCCGTGGTGATACGCGATCCCTCCGTAGATTCCGAACCAGAGCGGGTGGGGATTGACCCGGTTTGTCCGGAGGAGCGGCGTCCAGGCGAGCTCGCGCCGCTCGAGCGAGGCCAACAGGTTCCCCCCGGAGTCGCTCACCCAGGTTCCGCGATCGTCCTGCCACGGGTGCCCCATTGACCAGTCGCCGCGGATGCGGTCCCACGTGCCGACGCGTACGGCGCAGAACGAAGGATGCGGCTGCTGGTCCTCGCCGTTCTCGCGGCGGAGCACGGCGACAAGGGCCGTCGTGTCCAGCGCCTCACGCACGAGCGGCATCGGGTCGACGATGGGGAATGCGTCGCCGTCGAGGAAGATGATGATGTCGTCGTCCCGGGCCTCGGCGACGATCTCGGCGGCCAGGAGGTTCAGCTTGCCGGCGTGTCGACCAATGGCGGGAACGACCCGGTCGAACTTCGCCGCATGGTGCGGGTCGACCCCCTCGAGATTGGCGACCACCCGGTAGGGCTCCGTGATGTGCCTGCGCAGATACTCAAGCTGCACGTCGATCCAGCTGGATGATCGATGGTGCACGGTGGCGATGTGGATCATCGGGTCGCTGAGGTCGAGGTGGAAGGGTGCATGGGTGGGGAACCGCAGGACCGCGGAGATGCCGTGCCGCCGAACCGATGAACCGAGGACTCGGGAACGGGTCGGATAGGTGCTGCGTCGGCCAGCCCGGAACGCCACGAAGGTTACACCAACCCTCGGCGCAGCCGGCCGATCGACCCACGTCGGAGCAGTGCGTCGTGCACGACCGGGCCACGACGGACGACCCACTCGCGCGGGGGCGGCGGATGGATCGTTCGGGCCGGATCCGAGCGGCCGGATCGGTGGTCGGATCCACCCAGATGCGTCCTTCCGGGGCCCGGGGATGTGGGCAGCCGGGTTCGGACCCCGTGGGCACGGACCTTCCGATGCAGCGACCCGTCCCCGACGCCCTCCATGGACCCCGATCGGGTGCGGTCGTCAGTCGGGACGGCCGGTGCCCATGACCGGACGGGGGGCCGCACGTGCGGAGACTCCCTGGGGGGCGGGTATCGTCGGAGTGTGGTCCAGTCGAGGGCAGGGGCAGCGGGCAGCACCGGATCCGATCGTGCGAACCGGAGCCCGGGGCGACATTGGCAGTGGCGGTTGAACGTGGCCCGGGATGCCGCGGCGATCCGCATGGATCCCACCTACCGGCGCCTGGCCAGGGACTACGAGTTTCCGGACGGGAGTCGCCGGGTGTTCTCCTACCATGTCCGCAAGACGGCAGGTACCAGTCTGTTCCACAGTTTTCTCGGGCTCGGGGGTGAGGACCCTGCTGCCGTGTGGCGCCGAATCGCCGAGGACCGGTTGCAACGGACGGTGAGCGGTCCGTACGGATTCGCGTTCAGCCATCGGATGGTCCTGGCTGAGGGTGCGTGGTACTTCGCCCGGTCGCACGCCACATGGTCGGACGTCGAACTTCCTCCCCGGACGTTCACCGTCACGGTCCTGCGCGATCCGGTCCAGCGAGTGCACTCGTTGTTCGACTACCTCACGAGCGGCGACGAGCCGGGCACACCGAATCCGGTTGCCGACTGGCAGAAGCGCTGGGTTGCCGGGGGATTCGATTCCTTCCTCGACAGGGTTCCCAAGGTCCACCTGTTCAACCAGCTCCACACCTTCTCCAAGCGCCTCGATGCGGGCGAGGCGGCAGACCGGATCGCATCGTGCAGTTACGTGTTCTTCAGTGAGCAGTACGAGGAGGGACTGGCCGAGCTCGGCCGCCGTCTCGACATCCCGCTCACCGGATACCGAGCGCGGGCGAGTGGACCCCGCTCGGAACTGACGGATGGACAGTTGGACCGCCTTCGGACGATGTTGGCACCCGAGTACTCGATGCTCGATCGGATTGCCGCCGG
>JADGOH010000143.1 GCA_017883025.1 Acidimicrobiales bacterium | reverse complement strand
TGCGCATGGTGACGGTCACGTCGGTCGACTCGACCGCGGACCTCCGCCAGGCGACGGTGTTCCTGAGCTCGCTGTCCGACGACGCGTCGGTCGCCCTCGGCGAGCGCCGCGTCCAGGTCCAGCGGGCCGTCGCCCGCCAGACCCAGTTGAAGCGGACCCCGCTGCTCACGTTCGCCCAGGACCCGGCGGTGGTGGCCGGGAGCCGGGTGGAGGACCTGCTCAGGCAGATCCACGAGTCCGGCGACGACGGGGGCGGGCCCGACCGGTGAGCCCGCCGCCCGCGGACCAGGTCAACGGCCTGGTAGTGGTGGACAAGGAGGCCGGCTGGACGTCGCACGACGTCGTGGCGAGGTGCCGCCGCATCTTCGGACAGAAGCGGGTCGGCCATGCCGGCACCCTCGACCCCGACGCCACCGGTGTACTCCTGGTGGGACTCGGCCGCACCACGCGGCTGATGCGCTTCTTGACCGCGCTGGCGAAGACCTACGAGGCCGAGGTCGTCCTCGGCACGGCCACGTCCACGCTCGACGCATCCGGGGACGTCACCGGGACGTGGGACATGGAGGACGTATCGCTGGCCGCCGTGCGCGAGGCCGCCGCCGGACTGACCGGCGAGATCGAGCAGGTGCCCCCGATGGTCTCGGCCGTCAAGGTGGGCGGCAAGCGCCTCCACACCCTGGCCCGCCAGGGGATCGAGGTCGAGCGGGCGGCGCGGCCGGTCACCGTCCACCGCTACGACGTGCACCCCGGGATGACCCCGGGTGTCTTCCGCATCGAGGTCGAGTGCTCCTCGGGCACCTATGTCCGGGTGCTGGCGGCCGACCTCGGTGCCGCGCTCGGCGGCGGAGCCCACCTGCGCAACCTTCGCCGGACCCGGATCGGGTCGTTCACCACCGAGGACGCCCGACTGGTCGACGAGCTCACGCCGGCCGTCGTGCTCACCCCGGCCCAGGCCATGCGCGACCTCGACCAGGTGGTGGTCCCCCTCGACGCACAGAAGCTGGTGGCGCGCGGACTACCCCTCGACCGGGTGCCCCTCGGGGTGTCCGGGGACGGACCGTGGGGCCTCGTCGACGATGCCCACCACCTGTTGGCCGTGTACGAGGCGACCGAGACCGACCGCATCAAGCCTGCGGTGGTGATCGAGTCGGCCGGCTGACCCCGGGGCCGGGTCGACGCGTCCGACGGTGGTCGACTGCGCTGTCGGGGGGCGGAGCGGGCTGCGAGCTGACTCGGCGGTAACCTGCAGGGTTGTGGAGATCGTCACCGAGAGCGCACCGCTCGACCCGCCCCCGGGTGGCTCCGCCGTGACCATCGGCGCCTACGACGGCGTCCACCTCGGGCACCGGGCTCTTCTGGGCGAGTTGCGGGCCCGGGCCGACGCCGACGGGCTGGCCACCGTGGTGGTGACCTTCGACCGGCACCCGGCTGCCGTGGTGCGCCCCGAGTCGGCACCGCTGCTCCTGTGCGACCTGGACCAGAAGCTCGAGCTGCTCGCCTCCGCCGGGGTCGACCGGACCGTGGTGGTCCGCTTCGACGCCGATCGGGCCAACGAGACGGCCGAGGAGTTCGTGAACCGGGAGCTGGTCGACGGGCTCGATGCGCGACTGGTGGTGGTGGGGGAGGACTTCCACTTCGGCCACGGGCGCAAGGGCAACGTGGCCCTGCTCACCGAGATGGGCTCGGTCGCCGGGTTCGAGGTGGACGGCGTGACACTGGCATCTGCCGACGACGTCGCCGGCGAGTCGGCGCCGCCGGTGTCGTCCACTCGGGTCCGGACCCTGGTTGCGGCCGGCGACGTCGAAGGCGCCGCCGCCCTGCTCGGCCGTCCCCACCAGGTGCGGGGCCCGGTCGTCACCGGCGACAGGCGAGGCGGGGCCGAGCTCGGGTTCCCGACCGCCAACCTGGACGTGCCCGCCGACATCTGCCTGCCTGCACCGGGCATCTACGCCGGTTGGTTCGAGCGGCCGGACGGCTCCCGGCACAAGGCGGCCGTGTCGGTCGGCCGCCGGCCCACGTTCTACGGCCCGGACGGCGAGCTCCTGGTCGAGGCGTACCTCCTCGACTTCTCGGGCGACCTCTACGGCGAGGCGGCCCGACTGTCCTTCGTCCACCGCCTCCGCGACGAGCTGGCCTTCGACTCGGTCGACGAGCTGGTCGCGCAGATGCGCCGGGACGTGGAACGGGCCGGCGCGCTGCTCGACACGCCATAGGGCCTGCGAGGTGGCCCGCCGGTGAGGGGCCGGCAGGGACGGAACCGACGCCGGGACGGTGGCCCATGGGCCGGCGCAGGCGGTCCGTCGGGGGGCGGCAGGCGCTTGACAAGGCCCGATCGATGCAAGAAGATTCCGCAGCACACTGCCGTACCCGGTGGGGACACTTATGACGAGTCGGGGGGACCGACACGTCGGGTGTGAACGGGGCGGCCACGAACAGAGGGGGCCACTGTGCGCAACTCCACCCTGCGGCGAGCGATCGGGATCATCGGTGCGTGCTTCGGTGCGGGGGCCTTGCTCCTGCCCCTGGCACCGCCGGCCTCGGCCGCCAAGGCGCAGTCGGCGCCCGTGTTCTCCAGCAAGGCCACCGCAAAGGCGAAGCAGGGCAAGGCGCTCAGTTTCACGGTGAAGACCAAGGCCAATCCTGTCGCCGCCCTATCGGTGACCGGAGTGCTCCCGCCGGGGGTGACATTCACCGACAACCACAACGGGACGGCGACCCTGACCGATCCGACCCCGCTGGCCGGCACCTACTCGATCGGGCTCCAGGCCACGAACACCACCACGCAGCTCAACACCACCACGCAGACGCTCTCGCTCACGGTCACGTCGAAGCTGCCCCACGTCCGACACGTGTTCGTCATCATGTTCGAGAACGTCGACTACTCGGCGACCTTCGGCAGCCCGGCGACGGACCCGTATCTGGCGCAGACGCTTCCGGGTCAGGGTGCGCTGCTGAAGAACTACTACGGCATCGGGCACTTCTCCAACGACAACTACGCCGGATTCATCTCGGGCCAGCCGCCGAACTCCGCCAACCAGCTGGACTGCGTCGGCTCCGGGTTCTCCGACTTCCTCGCCGGCGCCGGTCAGATCGGCGGCATCCAGCAGGGAGCGGGCTGCGTCTATCCGAGCGGGGTGCGCACGTTGGCCAACCAACTCGACAGCGACGGGCTCACCTGGAAGGGCTACCAGGAGGACATGGGCAACGACCCGGTGCGTGACAACGGCATCACCTGCGCCCATCCTGCGCTGGGCTCGGGTGATCCCACGAACTCGGCGGAGGCGGCCGACGGCTACACGACGCGTCACAACCCGTTCCTGTACTTCCACTCGGTCATCGACAACACGAGCGGGTGCAATCAGAACGTGGTGCCACTGGGCGACACCAGCGGGATCATGCCGACCGGCACGCCCGCAGGGGCCACGGGCCTGACCACCGATCTGTCGTCGGTGTCGACCACGCCCAACTTCAGCTTCATCACCCCGAACCTCTGCGACGACGGCCACGACGCCACCTGTGTCAACACGACCGGTGCCGGTCAGGGCGGCGGATCCAGTGTCGGTGACATCAACAAGTGGCTCCAGACCTGGGTGCCGATCATCCAGGCGTCGCCCGCCTACCAGCAGGACGGCCTCATCGAGATCACGGGTGACGAGGCGGAGAACCCGACCCTCGACTCCACGGCCTGCTGCGGCGAGACGGCCGGGCCCGCCGCGAACGCCGGCGGGAACGGGATCACCGGTCCCGGCGGCGGTGTCGTCGGCGCTGTGCTGCTGTCGCCGTTCATCACTCCGGGCACCGTGGTGAGCAAGTCGTCGTACAACCACTACTCATCGCTCGCCTCCATCGAGGACCTGTTCGGGCTGCCCCGTCTCGGCGAGGCCTCGACGGTCACCTCGAACTTCGACAAAGGCGTCTACGCCCCCTAGGCCGACGTGGGCGGATCTGCCCGGGAGGGTCGATCCGCCACAGGTGGCGTGTTCCTACGGCCCCGCCAGGGTGCCGATGTCGGCAACCCGCGACAGGAACCGGGGGCACATCCAGACCGGACGCCCCTCGAGGTCCACGGGTCGGAGCGGATGCGTGGACGGGTGGTGCGGACACCCCGGCCACACCGGAGGGTGACCCGAACGCCACAGGGCCTCGATCGCCCAGTCCTGGACCTGTGCGGCCAACTCGGCCACCTGTGACGACGGGTCGGCACCCTGCAGCACCCAGATGCCCGCGCCTCCGGCCTCAGGCAGTTGCAGCATCGCCGTGACCTGACCGTCGACTCCGCCCCACTCGGACTCCTGGACCTCCGGAACCAGCGGAGTCGTGGCACACAGGTCCGCAAGGACCACGGCAAGGGCGGACTGCAGTTCGGGATCCACGACCGACAGTGTTGCCCGTGGCCGGGCACCGTGTCGGATCCAGCACCGGTCGGCGACACGGTGCCGGCACCACCGCCATGCCTACGGGCTGGGCTTGCGGCCGAGGACCTTCAGCACCCAGGCGCCGAACCCGGTGGGCTTCTCGTAGTGGTGGTGGTCGGCTCCGTGCCCGTCGCGGCCGAAGCCGCCGCCCTGGGCTCCCTCGATCCGGTTGGGCTCCTCGTACTTGGCCACCTTCGGGAGGTGCTGCTGCTTCTTGCGGGCCTTGCTGCCGTCTGATCCCATGGGCCCATCCTGGCAGAGCGCCCCCGCCGAACCCGGCCAACCGGCGTCGGGTCCGATCGGATCACGGCAATTGGGCGTAGCCCGGAGTAGACCTGCCCCACAGGGAGGCGTCCGTCCCCTTGTGCGCCAGGAGGAACGCCGATGGGGTCCACGACCCGCAGGAGAAGTGTTGCGATGGCGGGGATCGCCCTGCTGATCGCGGGGACCGCCGTGGTGCTGGGTGAGCAGCAGTCCTCGTCGACCGGTTCGGCCTCCGTGAGTGCCCGGTTCGCTTCGGCCACGAGCGAAGCCCAGGTCAACAACGGGAGCGGGTACTGGCTCGTGTCGGCCGACGGCGGGGTGTTCGCGTTCGGCACCGCGCAGTTCCACGGCTCGCTCGGCGGCACGCACCTCACGTCGCCGATCACCGGCATCGTGGCGACGTCCGACGGTGGCGGGTACTGGCTGGTGGCCCAGGACGGCGCCGTGTACCCGTTCGGCGACGCGGTCAGCAATGGTTCGATGAGCGGCAAGGTGCTCAATGCACCCGTGATCGGCGGCACGTCGTCCAGCGGCAGCGGGTCTGGGGTCCCCGGACCGCAGGGTCCCCCCGGACCGCCAGGCGTTCCCGGAAGTCCGGCTACTTCTGACTCGGCCGAATTCTTCGCACTGATGCCCCCGGACAATGCGGCGACCGTCGCCCCCGGCGCAGCCGTGTCGTTCCCCCAGGATGGGCCGTCGAGCGGGTCGATCACGAGGACGAACGCCTCGACGTTCACCCTGGCCACGATCGGCACCTACCGGGTGTCGTTCCAGGTGTCCGTCAACGAGCCCGGGCAGCTCGAGGTCGGTCTCGACGGTTCGGCGCTCGCCTACACGGTGGTGGGTCGGGCCACCGGCACGTCGCAGCTCGTCGGCGAGTCACTGGTCACCACCACGTCGGTGAACGAGACCCTCCAGGTGCTCAACCCGGCCGGGAACCCGACCGCGCTGACGATCACCCCGCTGGCCGGTGGGACGCATCCCGTGAGTGCCTCGCTGACCATCGAGCGGGTCGGGTGACCTCCAGCGGATCACCCCGGGTCGTCAGATGACCGGTGCGTCCCCCAGCAGCTCGGTGCGCAGCTCGCGCTTCAAGATCTTGCCCGCCGGATTGCGCGGGAGCTCCTCGCCCCGGAACCAGTAGCGGGAGGGCACGTTGAAGGCGGCCAGGCGCTCACGCACGTGGCGGGACAGCTCGTCGGCGGCCACGTCCATGCCCGGTCGCAGCACGATGACCGCCCCGACCTCCTCGCCCAGCACGGGGTGGGGAACGCCGATGACGGCGCAGTCGGCGACGGACGGGTGCTCGTGCAGCGCCCCTTCGATCTCGACGCAGTAGACGTTCTCGCCCCCGCGGATGATCATGTCCTTGGCCCGGTCGACGATGTGGACGAAGCCCTCCTCGTCGATGCGGGCGACGTCGCCCGTGTGGAGCCACCCGCGGGTGAACGAGGCGGCGGTCGCCTCGGCCTTGTTCCAGTAGCCCCGGACCACGTTCGGCCCCTTGATCCACAGCTCGCCGGTGCGGTCGGGATCGGTCGGCAGGTCGGGCGGTTCGTCGCCCGGCCAGTCCTCGGGCACGACGGCGACGTCGCACACCGGCGACGGGGGCCCCACGCTGTCCGGCTTGCGCACGTAGTCGTCGCCGGCGTTCATGGTCGTCATGGCCGACGTCTCGGTCAGGCCGTAGCCGTTGCCGGGCGCCCCGGTGGGGAAGTGCTCCTTGATCCGGCGCACCAGGTCGGGCGGGCACGGGGCCCCGCCGTAGGAGATGGACTGGACCGACGAGGTGTCGCGGGTGGCGAAGCTGGGGGAGTCGATCACCTGCATGACCATGGCGGGCACGCCGCCGAAGACGGTGATCCGCTCCCGCTCGATGAGCTCCAGGGCCCGCTCGGGGTCGAAGTGGTGCATCATGACGATCTTGCCCCCGGCGGCGGTGTTGGTGACCAGCAGCGCGTGGCACCCGGTGGCGTGGAACAGCGGCACCGACAGGAGGTTGGCGTTCTGGCCCCCCGGCGAGGCCGCGGCCTGGGCCGCCGTGCGGCGCAGGCTCCCCACCGTGGAGACGAAGAAGAGGTTCATCAGGTTGGAACAGCTGTTGCGGTGGGTACCGACCGCGCCCTTCGGCCGTCCGGTGGTGCCGGACGTGTAGAAGATCGTGGCGTCATCGTCGGGGTCGATGGCCACGTCCGCCAGGGTGATGTCGTCCGTCGGCGCACCGAGCACATCGGCGAAGGGAACGACGGGCAGCGCCCCGACGCCGGCGCGATCGAGGAGGCAGCCCACGGCGGGGCGTCGGCCGCCACTGTCGGGGTCGTGCTCCTCGCAGGTGACGATCATGGCCTCGAGTCCGGGGACCTCGGCGAGGTGGTGTGCGATGCGGCCCTGGCGCTCCTCGTCCACGAACGCGACCCGGGTGCCCGAGTCGGCCAGCCCGTAGGCGAGCTCCTCGCCGGTCCACCAGGCGTTGAGCGGCACGGCGACGGCGCCGACGGTGATGGTGGCCCAGAACGCCGTGACCCACTCGGGCAGGTTGCGCATCGCGATGGCCACCCGGTCGCCGGGCCGGATGCCGAAGCGCTCGACGAGCTGGCGGCCGAGGGCGGCCACGGCCCGGTAGTGCTCGGCGAAGGTGATCCGCTCGTCCTCGTAGACGAGGAACGTGGCGTCGCCATGGTTGGCCGAGAGCTCGAACACGGCCCGCAGGGTGGCCGGTGCCGTCTTCCAGGCCCGGAGCGGCACGCCGCGCACGACCACGGGCTCCATCTCGAATGGCGCGCCGGTGGCGGTCAGTGTGGCCACCACCTCGGCGCGGGTGGGGACGGGTGCCCCGTGGTCCTGCGCTGTCTCCTCGGCCGGCTCGTACATGGCTGCTCCTCTCGTCCCGCTACTGGGCGGGGGGGTCGCGGAAGACGGTGGACCGGTAATAGGCCAGCTCCGCCAGCGACTCCTTGATATCGTCCATGGCCCGGTGGCCGCCAGCCTTGCGGGGGGCACCGGCAAGGGCCGCGGGGTACCAGCGCCCGGCCAATTCCTTGATCGTCGACACGTCGACGGATCGGTAGTGCAGATACTCCTCGATGTCGGGCAGGTGGGCGGCCAGGAACCGGCGGTCGGTTCCGATCGAGTTGCCGGCCAGGGGGACCGTGCGGGGCTTGGGCACGTGGGCCCGGATGAAGTCCGCGGTGATCCGCCCGGCCTCGTCCAGCGTGAGCTCCGACGCCCGGATCTCGTCGAGCAGACCGCTCGACGTGTGCATGTCCCGCACGAAGTCGTCCATGGTCGCCAACTGCTCGTCGGTGGCGCCGACCACCAGGTCGGGCCCCTCGGCGACCACGGTCAGGTCGTCGTCGGTGACCAGGGTGGCGATCTCCACGATGACGTGGCGCCCCGCGTCGAGCCCCGTCATCTCCAGGTCCATCCACACCAGCACGGCGTCACGCTACCGGGTGCGGGCCCCTGCTCCAAGACGGCCTTCCGCCCTGCCGGTACGTCCGAACCGTCCGGTGCCGGCCCGCGGGAGTCTGCGCCCGTCGGCCGCGGGCGATAGCGTCCGGAGCGATGAGCGGAGCAAGCCGATGAGTCGGGCACCGGGGACGGCGGACAGCCGGGCGGGCGCGGGGCGGACCGACCAACGGCCCGTGCCGGTCCCGGTCGTGCGACTCGATCCCGACCTGCCGCTCCCTGGCTACGCGCACCAGGGCGACGCCGGTGCCGACCTGGTGGCCCGGATCGAGGTCCTGCTGGAGCCCAACGGCGGCCGGGCCATGGTGCCGACGGGCATCGCCCTGGCGCTTCCCGAGGGCTATGCCGGTTTCGTGCAGCCCCGCAGCGGCCTGGCCCTGCGCCACGGAGTGACCTGTCTCAACACCCCGGGCCTCATCGACTCCGGCTACCGGGACGAACTATCGGTGCTGCTGGTGAACACCGACCCCGAAGTCCCCTACCGGGTGCAGCGGGGCGACCGGATCGCCCAACTCGTGATCCAGCGGGTCGAGTCGGCCGAGTTCGTCGAGGTCGGGTCACTGTCCGACACCGAGCGGGGCCTCGGCGGGTTCGGGTCGACGGGCCGGTAGGCGTGGCCCGGCTGACCGGCCTCGACGGTGCCTTCCTGGCGCTGGAGTCGCCCACCACCCACCTCCACATCATGGGGGCAATGGTCTTCGACCCCGCAGACGTCCCCGGCGGGCTGAGCTTCCGCCGGATCCGGTCCCTGGTGGCCGAACGGGTCCCTCTGGTGCCGCCGTTCCGGATGCGCATGGTGGAGGTCCCGTTCGGGCTCCAGCACCCGACACTGGTGGAGGACCCCGACCTCGACCTCGACTACCACGTCCGCCGAGTCAGCCTGCCGGCCCCGGGCGGCAGGGCGGAACTGACCGCACTCGTGGCCGACCTCGCCGGCCGCCCGCTCGACCGGTCGCGGCCACTGTGGGAGTTCCACGTCGTGGAGGGACTGGCGGGGGGCCGCATCGGCCTCGTGTCCAAGGTCCACCACGCCATCATCGACGGCGTGTCGGGGGCCGAGGTGCTGGCCGCCTTCGTCGACCTCTCGCCCGACCCGACGCCCCGCCCGCTGTTCGGGGCCGGACCCGTAGACCGTGGCCGGCGACCCGAATCGGCGGACGGTGCGGCAGCCGGCCGGGACGGGGACCGGGACGCCGGGGACCGGGACGATCACGATGGGGCGTGGGCGCCGCCGGGACTGCCCGGCGAGCTCGACCGACTGCGGGCGTCGCTCGGGGCGTTGCCCGCCCAGATCGACGCCGTAGCCCGCACCATCGCCCGGTCCGTGCAGACGGCACGGACGCTGGCCTCCCGGAGCCGGGACATCGAAGGCACCCTTCCCCCTGCGCCGTTCCAGGCGCCGCAAACGTCGATCAACGGTGCCATCTCCTCCCATCGCCGCGTCGCCTTCGCCGACCTGCCCATGGCCGACATCCGCCGGGTGGCCACCGTCTTCGGCGGGACCACGAACGACATCGTCCTGGCGGCGACGGCCGGGGCGCTGCGCACGTTCTTCGCCGGTCGGGCCGAGGAGCCGGACACGTCCCTGATCGCCCTGGTCCCGGCGTCGGTGCGCACCGAGGCGGAGCAGGGCACACTGGGCAACCGGGTGTCGGCCATGCTGGTCTCGCTCGCCACCGGGGTCGCCGATCCCGTCGCCCGGCTGGGGCGCATCCGCGAGGGGATGGCCGCCGCCAAGGAGCAGAGCCGGGCGGTCGGGCCCGACGTCTACTCGGCGTGGGCCGAGGCGGCGTTCCCGGCGGTGGCCACCCGTCTGTCCCGGCTGGTGACCAACCTCCGGCTGTTCGACCACGTGGCCCCGATGTTCAACCTGGTGGTCTCCAACGTGCCCGGGCCCGACGTCCCGCTCTACCTGGCCGGGGCCCGCATGACGTCGCTCCACCCGATCGGCCCGATCATGGAAGGGGTCGGGGTCAACGTCACCGTCTTCTCCTACCTCGACGCGGTGCACGTCGGGATCCAGGCGTGCTGGGACCTCGTGCCCGACGTGGACGTCCTGGGGCGGGCGATGGAGGAGGCGCTGGCCGACCTGGT
>JADGOH010000032.1 GCA_017883025.1 Acidimicrobiales bacterium | reverse complement strand
GTGGCGATCACCACGTGGTCGCCCGGCGTGACCGAGCGCACCTCGCTGCCCACCGCTTCGACCACGCCCGCCCCTTCGTGCCCGAGCACCGACGGGGCCTTCCACGGGATGGTCCCGTTGATGACCGAAAGGTCGCTGTGGCAGACGCCGGCGGCGCCGACGGCGATGCGGACCTCGGTGGGTCCGGGATCGCCGATGGCGAGCTGGTCGGTGACCTCGACGTCGGATCCGGTGTAGACGATGCCTCGCACGGCGTGCTCCTTCTGGTCGGTGGGGTTAGGGGAGTGATCGGTGTAGGTGGCGGTCGGAGTGTCGACGGTCGCTGGGGCGTCCGGGTGTCGGTCGTGAACCTAGGAGCCGAAGCGGGCCCGCAGCTCCCGCTTGAGCACCTTGCCGCTGGCGTTGGTGGGCAGCACGTCGACCACCTCCACCCGGCGGGGCACCTTGAAGTTGGCCAACTGGCCCTTGGCGAAGCCGGGCAGTTCGGCGACGAGCGCCTCGACGTCGGACCCGGGCGAAGGCACGACGACTGCGAGGCCCACCTCGCCCATCCGGCGGTCGGGTACGCCCACCACGGCGACCTGGGCGACGTCGCCACGGCGGCGAAGCACGGCTTCCACCTCCGCCGGGTAGACGTTGAACCCGCCGCTCACGTACATGTCCTTCAGCCGGTCGGTGATGGCGAGGTTCCCGTCGGCATCGAGGAAGCCCACGTCACCGGTGTGGAGCCAGCCGTCCCCGTCGATGGCGGCCGCCGTGGCGTCGGCATCGTCGAGGTAGCCGGACATGACGTTGTACCCCCGGACGACGATCTCGCCGGCCTCGCCCGGGGCGAGCTCGGCCCCGTCGCCGTCCACGATGCGGACCTCCACATCGGGGATGGCCCGGCCGCTGGTCGCCGAGATCACCTCCGCCGAGTCCCCTCGGCGACACATGGTGACGGTGCCGGTCGCCTCGGTCAGGCCGTACGCGGTGAGGACGGTATCGATGCCGAGGTCCGACCAGAGGGCCTCCACCAGCTCCACCGGCACCACTGCGGCACCGGTCACGATGAGCCGCAGCGACGACAGGTCGAACGCGTCGCGCCTCGGGTGGTCGAGGATCGACTGGAAGATGGTGGGCGGGCCCGGCAGCACCGAGATCCGCTCGTCACTGACCCGCCGCAGCACCACGTCGACGTCGAACACGGGCTCGGGGACCATCGTGGCCCCCGCCATCAGGCAGGCCAGGATCCCGGCCTTGTATCCGAACGTGTGGAAGAACGGGTTCACGATGAGGTAGCGGTCGCCCTGGCGCAGGCCGACGACCTCGGCCCAGGTGGCGAACGTGCGCAACGTCTGGCCGTGGGTGGTCATCGCCCCCTTGGGATGGCCGGTGGTGCCCGACGTGAACACCAGGTCCGACAGGTCGTCAGCGGTGATCGCCGCCGTCCGCCCTGCGGCCACCTCGGGCTCGCACCCGACCGCGGCGGCCAAGAAGTCAGCCCACGACTGCAGGTGGTCGCCCGCGGCGGGCGTGCCGACGTCGTCCGTTCGGAGCACCACGATCCGCTCCAGCCCCGGCACCTCCGCACCGTTCGCCACGGCCTCGTCGAGCATGGCTGGGTAGTCCGTCCCGAGGAATCCCTCCACGGTGAAGAGGATCCGGGCGCCCGACGCCCGCAGGATGTACGCGGCCTCGGCTCCCTTGTACCGGGTGTTGAGCGGCACGAGCACCGCACCGGCACCCACCGCACCCAGCGCGGCGACGATCCACTCGGCGCAGTTCGGGGCCCACACGGCGACCCGGTCGCCGAGCTCGATCCCGTGGGCGACGACCGCCCTGGTGGCGGCGGCGACCTCCTCGGCCAGTCGGTCGAAGGACCAACGGGTGGTCGTGCCGCCGGGACCGTGGACGTCCACGACGGCCTCGGCCTCGCCGAATCGGGCCGCGGCGTCCTGGACCAGGCCCGGCAGCGTCCCCCACTCCAGGTCCCCCCGGGGATCCGTCACATCTGACACGCCGTCAGGGTACTGCATGGGTCCCGGCGGATCGCCGGGTGGGACAGGACGCGTCGGCGACCCGGTGCGACCCGGGTGGGGGACGGTATCGGCTCAGGGGTGCTGGCTGCTGACCGACACGACCTCGCCCGTCATGAACGTGGCGTAGTCACTGGCCAGGAAGGCGATCACGTTGGCGACCTCCCAGACTTCGGCCCCGCGGCCGAAGACCTCGCGCTGGGCGAGCTGGGCCAGTTCGTCGTCGGCCATCACCTTGTTGAGGAACGGGTGCACGGCCAGGCTGGGTGACACCGCGTTGATCCGGACCCCGTGGGGCGCGGCCTCGACCGCCGAGCACCGGGTGAGGGCCATGACGCCGGCTTTGGCCGCGGCGTAGTGGGACTGGCCGGCCTGAGCCCGCCAGCCGAGCACCGACGCGTTGTTGACGATGACCCCGCCGCCGTCGCGGGAGTAGAAGTGCCGGAGGGCGGCGCGGGTGCAGCGGAACGTGCCGGTGAGGGTGACGTCGAGCACCAGGTCCCACTGCTCGTCCGTCATGTCGACCACGTCGACCTGACCGCCCAGTCCGGCGTTGTTGACCGCCACGTCGAAGCGACCGTGCTCGGCCACGGCGGCGGCGTAGAGCCCTTGGACCTGGGCCTCGTCGGTCACGTTGCAGGGCACGGCGAGCGGCCTCACCCCGTTCGCCTCTGGCAGCGCGGCCAGCTCGTCCGCCGCCTCGCCGAGACGTCGTTCGTGAGCATCGGACACGACGACCGTCGCTCCCTCCTCGATGCAGCGCTTGGCCGTGGCGAAGCCGATCCCGGTTCCGGCCGCCGCCGTCACGACCACGATCTTGCCGGCCAGCAGGGCGTGGCCCGCCGGGGGCTCGGGCGCTCGGGGTGGCGCCGTGGCTGGGTCGGTCATCGCAGGTCCCCCTTGGGCTCGGGCGGCAGTCCGAGGACCCGCTCGCCGATGATGTTCTTCTGGATCTCGTTGGAGCCGCCGTAGATGGTCTCGGACCGGCTGAAGAGGAAGGTCCGCTGGAACTCGTCGAGCTCGTAGGGGGCCGCCTCGGCGACCAGGCCGGCCGGACCGCGGACGTCCATGGCCAGCTCACCCAGCTGCTGGTGCCAGGTGGCCCAGTAGAGCTTGATGATCGACGCCTCGGGCGGCGCGACCGGGCCGTCGTATCCCGACAGGCTGCGCAAGGTGTTGAAGCGCAGGATCTCGAGTTCCGCATAGGAACGGGCCAGCCGCTGGCGGATCACCGCGTCGTCGGCCCGGTGGTTGGCCCGTGCCGTGTCGATCAGGTGGTCGAGCTCGCGGCGGAACGAGAGCTGGTGGCCGAGCAGCCCGACGCCTCGTTCGTAGGCCAGGGTGGCGAGCGCCACTCGCCAGCCCTCGCCGGGCTCGCCCACCACCAGGTCCTTGGCCGTCCGTGCCCCGTCGAAGAACACCTCGTTGAACTCGGACGTACGGGTGAGCTGGGTGATGGGCCGGATCTCGACCCCGGGCTGGTCCATGGGCACCAGCAGGTAGGACAGGCCCTTGTGCCGTAGCGACCCGGGTTCGGTCCGGCACACCACGAAGCACCAGTCGGACTGGTGGGCCAGGGAGGTCCACACCTTCTGCCCGGTGACCACCCACTCGTCGCCGTCGAGCTCGGCCCGGGTGGCGACGTTGGCGAGGTCGCTCCCGGCGTTGGGCTCGGAGTAGCCCTGGCACCACAGTTCGGTCCCGTCCACGATCCTGGGCAGGAACCGGTCCTGCTGGGCCTTCGTCCCGTACTGGATCAGTGTCGGCCCGAGCAGTCCCTCCCCCAGGATGCTGACCCGTCCGGGCGCCTTCGCCTTCACGTACTCCTCGTTGAAGATCACCTGGTGGGCGATGGACGCACCCCGCCCGCCGAACTCGACCGGCCAGCCCAGACAGGTCCACCCGCCGGCGGCCAGGACCTCCTCCCACCTGAGCCGGACCTCGAACCCGTAGGTCTCGTCGCCGGAGCCGCCTCGACCGCCCAGCGCGGCGAACTCCCCCACCACGTGGTCGGCGAGCCACGCCTGGACCTCCTTGCGGAAGGCCTCGTCCTCGGGTCGGTCTCGAAGGTCCATGGTTGGGAGCGTCCTGGTGGAGGGGGGCGTCCGGGCAGAATGCCTCGGGGGTACCTGGGGGAGCGAAATCTGACGCGACGTTAGCAAACGGGTTTTCTGACCCGACCGGCGGTCCGGGCGTCCCGCGCCGAGCCGGTGGCGGGGCCGGTGGCGGGGCCGGGAACACCTGGTGGCCATCCGGGGTTGTCACTGGTGATCGCCGTAGGACCGGGCATGCGGCGCGACCGCCAGTTCCGCCCGTGCCTCCGTCAACCGGGTCGGGAGCCATGTCGGATGAAACGACGTGCCGGACGTAACACGGACGCCGACTCCCGGGACTGCACCACGAACGAAGACGAAGGAGGTCTCATGAGCACCACCAATGAGCCGGCCACCACCGGCGCCGACGCGGGAAAGGTCGAGCTCACCGACGCGGAGTGGCGCACCCGCCTGACGCCCGAGCGATACGACGTCCTCCGCCAGAAGGGCACCGAGCCAGCGTGGTCGGGTGAGCTCCTGCACGTCGAGGGCAGCGGCATGTTCACCTGTGCCGGGTGCGGTGCCGAGCTGTTCCCCACGTCGACCAAGTTCGATTCGGGCTCGGGCTGGCCCAGCTTCACCCATGCCCTTTCCGAGGGCACCATCGTGGAGCACGAGGACAAGTCCTTCGGGATGCGCCGCACCGAGATCACCTGTGCCCGTTGCGGCGGCCACCTCGGCCATGTGTTCCCCGACGGACCGGCGCCGACCGGCCTGCGCTACTGCGTCAATTCGCTGTCACTGGAGTTCGAGCCCGACCAGGCCTGACGCGCACCCCCACCCACACACCGCTTCCCCCCACCCCCGCGATTCGCCCCCGACTCCCCCCGGTCGGGGGCGGATGCGCGCCCGGGGGTCGGGAATTGCGTCATCCCGCCATGAGACGCTCCTCCAGCAACACGAAGAGCGAACAGAGCGTGTCCGCCTCGACGGCACCACCCGACCGCACCAGGAGCCGACCGGCATCGGCCAGCGCCTGGCAGGCGCCGAACGCCTCCTCCTTGGTCAGGACGACCTGCGGGCCGAATCGCACCTTCGTCCCTGACCGTTCTCCGCTGAACCGAGAGGCCGGCCGCGTGGTGCCGGGTCGGCCCAGGGTGGGCGGGCCCTGGCGGTGGCCGGTCCGCCGCTCAGGCACCTTCGGGGTCCCCGCCCGGGCTCCCGCCGCCGGCATCGCCCTCGACCGACGGGCGGACGACCCGATGGACGTCGACCGTGGCGAACCGGAGCGACGGGCCCACCTCATCGGCGACGATCTCGACCTTGAACCGTCGGTCCCCCTCCTCGGTCTCCCAGCTGCGCTGCTCCAGCCGCCCCGTCACGACGACCCGCATCCCCTTGGTCAGGCTGAGGGCGACGTTTTCGGCGAGGTCCCGCCAGATCACGACGTCGAAGAAGGACGTGGACTCCTCCCACTCGTTGGTCTCCCGGTTCTGCCACCTCCGATTGGCGGCCACACCGAGGTTGGTCGTGGCCTGGCCCTCGCGGGTGTAGCGGATCTCGGGGTCCCGGGTCAGGTTCCCGACGATCGTCGTGGTGGTGGCGCTGCTCATGTGTGGTCCCTCCGTGCACCGGGGTGCGTCGCCGCCGGATGCCCCTGGCACCGGTCGGGCCGCCCGCTCGGGCGACGCCGTCACCATGCGGCGGCCACCTTGCCGGGCGTCCGGCGATGCGCTGGCCGGACACCTTGCTGGATCCGCCTGGGTCGTTGACCGGCCGGGTCGGTCAGGACCCGTCCGCCGCCTCGTCGCGGCGCGCCGTCCCGGGCATGCGGATCAGCTGGTGGCCGACGTCGACCAGCACCACGTAGATCACCACGATGCCGACGAGGGCGTAGGCGGCGATGACCAGCAGGTTCGTGGCGATGGCCACCCCGCCGAAGTAGGCGATCCCCCGTGCTGCCGCGGTGCCGGCTCCGGACGGGATCCACGGGCCGATCACCCGCCAGAAGCCGGGCAGCAGCTGGCCCGAGTAGGCGCCGCCGGCACTCGGGTTGCCCAGCACGACGAAGACCAGGATGGTGATTCCGATGCCGATGGTGCCCGCCACCACCTGCAGCGCCATCGAGAACGCTCCCGCGGAGAACACGAGCAGCGCGCCGAGCAGCGCCAACGACCAGGTGTGCCCGGGCAGCGCATGCAGGAGCGGACCCACCACCAGGGAGCCCAGGAGCCCGGTGACCAACGCATAGGCGGCAATCACCCCGAGGCGCACAGTGGCCCGCTGCGGGTTCGCCGGCCGCGACCCGTCGCTGATCCCCAGGATCGACGCAACGAGGTACCCGCCGACGATCCATCCGATCACCAGGTAGAACGACGTGAGGCTGTTCCGGTCCCCGGGCGAGGGCGGCCGGATGTCGTCGACGGTGACCGACCGGTGCAGGGTGACGCCAACCGAGTCGAGCACCTCGGTCAGCGCCTGGGAGGCCGACACGCCGCTGGCGCTCGCCTCGATCAGCCGCACGCCGGCGGTGCCCGAACCCACCACCAGGACGCCGTAGACGCTGCGGCGCAGGAGCTGGTCGGTTCCTGCGGCACTGCTCGAGACGGCCGTCGCCTCGAGGGGCGTGCCCGTGATGCCGTTGAGGGCGGCGACGAGCCGGGCGCTCTCGCCGGGCGGCGCCACCACCGCCAACGGCATGCGGTAGGGCACCGGGCGGTGGAACGCCCCGACGTACGACATGATGAACGCCAGCTGGATGACGGCAACCCCGACGACGAGCAGGACGGCACGGAGGGTCACGGCGTCCTTGAACTCACTGACCAGGGTCGGACGGCGCCGACCGGGGAATGGCGGAACCCCCTGGGTCGCCGGTGCGGCCGTTCCTGGGGCCGGCCCTGGGACGGGATCCGGGGTGCCGGGCTCCCCCTCGGGGTCCGTGGCGTCAGAGGGGCTCACCGGGGACGTCGCCCGTTCCGTGCGGTTGCAGTGGGCATCGTCCGACAGTCTCCCCGGCGTCGGAGCTGGCCGGTGCGACGGTCCCGGGCCGGCAGCGGTCCCGCAAGAGGCGTGCCCGGGGCCGGGGACCGGCTCGCTACCATTGGCCACCCGCCCGGGCCGCCCCTCCGATGCACCGCCGGGCACCGCACCAAAGGACCGCCCTATGCCATCGACGTCGCCGGGACCGCTGCACGGCGTGCGGGTACTGGACCTCAGCTCGGTCGTCATGGGTCCGCTCGCCACCCAGATCCTCGGTGACCTGGGCGCCGATGTGATCACCGTCGAGGACCCGAGGGGCACCCTCAGCAGGGTCATGACCCCGGGACCCGTCCCCCAACTGTCCGGGATCGCGCTCAACCTCCTGCGCAACAAGCGCAACGTCGTCCTCGACCTGAAGGACCCGGCCGACAGGGAACGGGTCCTGGCCATAGCGGCCACGGTCGACGTGGTGATCACCAATCTGCGCCCCGGCGCCCTCGGGAGGCTCCGGCTCACCTACGACGACGTCGTCGAGGTGTGTCCGGACATCGTCTACTGCCAGGCCCAGGGCTACCCGTCGGACTCCCCCGCCGCCGACGCCCCCGCCTACGACGACGTGATCCAGGCCGGCTCGGGGATCCCCGACACCTTCCGGCGCCAGGGGGGCGACCCGCTGCTCGTCCCGACCCTCGTGGCCGACAAGGTGAGCGGGCTGACCATCGCCTATGCCGTACTGGCCGCCCTGCTCCACCGCGAACGGACCGGCGAGGGCCAGCGGGTCGAGGTCCCGATGATCGACGTGCTCACCGCGTTCACGCTGGTCGAGCACGCAGGCGCCGCCACGGCGGTGCCTCCCCAGGGGCCGCCCGGCTACCCGCGGATACTCAACCCCGAGCGCCAGCCGCAACGCACGGCGGATGGCTGGATCAACGTGCTCGCCTATACGAGGGAGAACTACGAGGACCTGTTCCGGGAGGGCGGGCGGCCCGACCTCGCCGAGGACGAGCGGATCCGGAGCGCCCGGTCGAGGATCGCCCATGCCGACAGCCTCTACGGCGACGTCGCCGCGGTCCTGCTCCACCGCACCACCGCCGACTGGCTGGCGTTCTGTTCCGAGTCGCAGATCCCGGCGTCGGCCGTCCCCACCCTCGAGGAACTGGTCGACGCGCTGCCCGAGGACGAACACCCGCTGGCCGGGCGCTACAAGGTGATCCCGCAGCCGGTCCGGTTCTCGGCGTCCCCGGGTCCGACGGTCCATCGGCCGGCGGCCCTCAGCGGCCAGCACACCGAGGAGGTGCTCGCCGAGGTGGCCGCGTGGGCCGAGCGCGGGCAGCACAGGGAACGCGGGGAGCCGAGCCCGTGAGCGGGGCCGACGCGACGTTCGGCGATGTCACGTGCGCCGTGGACGAAGACCACGTGGCCGAAGTGGAGATGCACCGGCCGCCGGCCAACTACTTCGATGCCGCCCTCCTGTCCGGGGTGGTGGACGCCATCGGGTGGGCCAGCGACAGAGGCGCGCGTTCGGTGGTCCTGTGCTCGGAGGGGAGGCACTTCTGTGCCGGGCTCGACTTCGGAGCCACCCACACGCCCGCACCGGCGGCGTTGGCCACGCTCTACGGGACCGCCCGACGGCTCGTCGACAGCCAGCTCCCGGTGGTGGCCGCCGTACAGGGCTCCGCCATCGGGGGCGGCCTCGGACTCGCACTGGCGGCCGACTTCCGCGTGGGCGCCGCCTCCACCCGGTGTTCCGCCAACTTCGCACGCCTCGGCTTCCACCAGGGGTTCGGGATCTCGCTGACCCTGCCCGCTGTGGTCGGTCGCCAACGGGCCCTCGAGCTGCTGACCACCGGCCGGCGGATCGAGGGGCCCGAGGCGCTGGCCATCGGCCTGATCGACCGGCTCGACGAGGACCCCCGGACCGGAGCCCGTGCCCTGGCGGTCGAGTTGGCCGCTTCGGCCCCCCTCGCCGTCCGGTCGATCCGTCGGACGTTGCGCGCGGAGGTGGTGGACGGGTTCACGGCGATGGTCGACCACGAGCAGGTCGAACAGCTCCGCCTGATGGAGACCGCCGACTTCCGTGAGGGGATCGCCGCGTCGTTGGCACGCCGGTCGCCTCGGTTCCGCGGCGAGTAGGCACCCGCGCAACACGATGCTCCCGCCCGGGCGGTCACCAGGCGGTGGGTGCGGGGTCAGGATCCCGTCACGGCGCGGTGAGGTCCACGGCCAGCGCCGCACGGGAGGCCTCGGACAGCGCTACGCCGGGGCGGCCCTCGGGGTACTCGGGGTGGTTGACGATGAGCGTCACCGGACCGGCCTCGAACGCGGCCACGTCGGCCGGCGTGAACGGGAACCGCACGTAGTGCACGGCCGAGGTCACATCGGTACGGATCAGCTGGGCCCGATGATCCTGCTCGGGCACCGACCGCACCATCCGGGTCCCCGTTCCGTCGCCGATCAGCAGGACGGCCGAATGCTCCACGCCGACCAGCTTCGGCAGCCACGTCCGGAGCTGCTCCTCCGTCGTCAGCTCCAAGAAGAGCGTGGCCGACAACTCGCCGGGCGCCGGCAGGAGCCGGTTGTAGACGTCGAGCTCGCGCTGGACCTGGGCATCGGTCGTGAGCCGCTCGGCGCGGGCCATCTCCTGTACCTGGAACCGCACCGTGGTGCGGCTCTCGAACGTCAGCGTCACCACCGGACCGACCGAGATCCGGCGCACCTTCTTCTCGGCGATGACGGCACGGCGGAATTCGTTGCGCTCGCGCTCGTAGGCGCGGAGGTCGGCGATGTCGTCCAGGGTGAGCGGGCGGATGGTCACGGCTGCTCCGCAGGGATGCCGTAGGCGCGGGCCATGAGCTGCATCGGGTGGACGGGCCGCGTCCCGGTCTCCTGCTCGATGGCTCCATTCGCCAAGTGGCAGTCGCCGCACACGACGTCGTTGTCGGCGGCGGTGATCTCCTTCGCCATGGGCTTCGCCACCTTGCGGGCCAGCTCGTAGTTCTCGGCCCGGTAGCCCCAGGTTCCGTCGATGCCGGAGCACCGCTGCACCAGGGTCGCCTTCACCCCGGCAACCTTCAGGAGGTCCCGGCTCTTCAACCCGATGTGCTGTGCCTGCAGGTGACAGGCAACGTGGTAGGTGACCTGGTCGGGTACGGCGCCTGACTCCCTCCCTGGGAACCCGGTGTCGAGGGAGGTCCCTTCCGCCTTGTGCAGGGCCATCAGGTACTCGGCCGGGTCCGAGGTGTGCTCGGCCACGAGCTGTGCGTCGGCGGCCAGCGCCGTACCGGCCAGATAGAGCGGGTAGTCCTTCTTCACGACGTAGGCGCAGGTCGGCTGGGCCACGATCACGTCCTTGCCGGCCCGGACGTCCTTCGCCAGCGCGGTCACGTTGGCGGCGGCGGCCTTGGTGAATTCCTTCACGTTCCCCTGGTGCAACCAGGGGGCCCCACAGCACCTGGTGCCCTCGGGCAGCGAGCACGACACGCCGTTGCGCTCGTAGACCTTGACGAGGTCCTGGCCGATCGCGGGCTCCATGTACTCGACGAAGCACGTCGGGAACACCGACACGGCGCCCTGGGCCGCCCCGGTCACGAAGGCCCGGGGTCCATGGTCCGCGCCACGGCGGCGGAACCATGTGGAGAACCGGGTGCGGGCGTACGGCGGCAGCAGCCGTTCCGAGGCCATGCCCGTCGTCTTCTCCATCAGCTTGCGGGCCAACGAGCCGGGTGTCCCGGTCAGGGCGTTGACCACCGGAGCGGCCGCCGTCGAGAGGCGCCCGAGAAGGTCCGTGCGGGCCAGGGCCTGGTCGGTCACCCGCTCGCGCACGGGGCGGCCGGACTCGTGGCGCACGGCGTGGGCACGCATCATCAGCCGGGGGAAGTCGAGCTGCCACTCGTGTGGCGGCACGTACGGGCACTTCGGATAGCAGAGCTTGCACTGGTAGCACTCGTCGACGACCCGGTCCTGCTCGGCCGCCGTCATCACCGAGACGTCACCGTCGTGGGCGTCGACGATGTCGAACAGGGTCGGGAACGACGGGCACAGGTTGAAGCACAGACGACAGCCGTGGCACAGGTCGAAGACCCGTTCGAGTTCGACCCGCAGCTCACCTTCGTCGAGGTATGCCGGATCGTCGGGGGCATAGGAGGTGGTCATGACTGGTTGGCGTCCGTGCCTCCGGCGCCGCCGCTCGGACGGGGCCGTCGGGTCGTCGGGGCGACCGGCACCGGCAACCCGGAGCGGCCACCGCCCGACGGCTCAGGAGACGGACGTGAGGCCCTCCGTGAATCGACCGGCGTGGCTCTTCTCGGCCCGGGCGAGGGTCTCGAACCACTCGGCGATCTCGTCGAACCCCTCGTCACGCGCGGTGCGGGCGAAACCGGGGTACATCTCCGAGTACTCGTAGGTCTCACCCTCGATGGCCGACTTGAGGTTGTCCTCGGTCGGGCCGACGGCGGCCCCCGTCACCGGGTCACCCACCTCGCGCAGGAAGTCGAAGTGGCCGAAGGCGTGGCCGGTCTCCCCCTCGGCGACCGAACGGAAGAGGGCGGCCACGTCCGGGTAGCCCTCCACGTCGGCCTTCTGGGCGAAATACAGGTACCGGCGGTTGGCTTGGCTCTCACCGGCGAAGGCCTCCTTGAGGTTGGCCTCGGTCTTGCTGTCCTTGAGTTCGGGCACGGTGGTCCTTTCGGGTCGTTTCGGTGGTTCGGTCGGTGTCCGGTGATCGGCGGGCGTCAGGTGACGTCGGGCCGTGCCGCCACTTGGAGACTCGGGGCTCTGCACTGCGGGCAGAGCCCCCGGAAGATGACCTCGGCGGAGCCGACCTCGAACCCCAGCTCGGCACCCCGGGGGACGGCCAGGTCGGGGAAGTCGACGACGAGGTCACGCACGCTGCCGCACGCGCGGCACACGAGGTGGTGGTGCGCGCCGTCGACGTTCGGGTCGAAGCGCCTGCTGCCGGTCCCGACGTCGAGTGCCACGACCTCCCCGAGCTCGGACAGGTCGTGGAGGGTCTGGTAGACGGTCTTGAGGGAGATGGTCTCGATCTCGCGGACGGCGGCGGCGTGGACGACTTCGGCGGACGGGTGGGTCTCGTCGTCCTGCAGGATCCGGAAGATGCACTGGCGCTGCGCCGTGACCTTGCGCCCGCTGCCCCGGAAGAGCTCGGTCAACTCCTCGGGCGTACGCACCCGGCCAGCGTACCACCAGCCATTGTTAGTTGACAGCACTTGTAGAAACCGGGCGGGCACCCCCTCCCGATGGCGTCGCCCCCGGGAGGGCGCGCCTACGTGTGGCAGGCTTTGTCCATGCCTGATCCCGCGCCCGCCAGCGCCGCGCACCACGACCCGTTCGAACGCGACCGTGCGCTGTCCCGACTGGCCACCGAGTCGTTCGACGTACTGGTCATCGGCGGGGGGATCACCGGCGCGGGCGTGGCCCTCGACGCCGCCAGCCGCGGGCTGAAGACGGCACTCGTAGAGAAGGACGACTTCGCCTCGGGCACCAGCTCCAAGTCGTCGAAGCTGATCCACGGCGGCCTCCGCTACCTCCAGCAGCACGAGTACCGCCTGGTCTACGAGAACCTGGCCGAGCGCCAGCGACTCCTCGAGAACGCCCCGCACCTGGTCACCCCGCTCCCCTTCCTGATCCCCCTGTTCGGCAATTCCGGCGTGGTGAACAAGGGTGTGGCCCGTGTCTACCGGACGGCACTGTGGCTCTACGACCTGACCGGCGGCGTCCGGATCGGCCGCCGCCACGAGAAGGTCTCACGGGAGCAGGCCCTCGCCCACATGCCCACCCTGAAGGCCGACCGACTCGCCGCCGGCTTCCTCTATTGGGACGCCCGGTCCGACGACGCCCGCCTGACCCTGACCGTCCTGCGCACCGCCGTCCTCGACCACGGGGCCACCGCCGCCAACCACACCCGGGTGACCGGCCTGGTCACGGATGCCGGCGGAACGGTCCGGGGAGCCACCGTCGCCCCCGAAGGGGCCGAGCCGTTCGACATCCGTGCGTCGGTGGTCGTGAACGCCGCCGGGGTGTGGTCCGACGAGGTGCGCACCTTCGACGAGCGGAAGGACCCGAACTCGATCCGGCCGGCAAAGGGCATCCACATCACGGTGCCCGAGGAGGCGTTCCCGTGCGACATCGCCGCCGTCATCCCCGTCAAGGAGGACAAGCGGTCCATCTTCGTGGTCTCGTGGGGCGACCAGGTCTACCTGGGCACCACCGACACCGCGTGGGTCGGCCCGCTGGACGACCCGTCGTGCACTCCCGAGGACGTCGACTACATCCTGGATGCGGCCAACGCCGTGTCGACCCGCCAACTGACCCGGGCCGACATCACCGGCATCTGGACCGGGTTGCGCCCCCTCCTCGCCCCTGAGCAGAAGGGTGCCTCGTCCGAGCGCACCGCCGACCTCTCCCGTCGCCACACGGTGCGGACGTCCGCCGGCGGGCTGGTGACCGTCACGGGCGGGAAGCTCACCACCTACCGGAAGATGGCCGAGGACACGGTCGACGCCGCGGTTGCCGGTCTCGGTCGCCAGGGCCTGCGGTGCCGCACGAAGAACCTGCGCCTCCACGGTGCGCCCGCCGGCAAGCGGGTTGTCCCCAGGGCCGGCGGCGTCGGCGCCAACGTGCGGCCCGACCCGTCCGATCCGGTCGCCTCACGCCGGGTGCACCTCGCCTCGCGCTTCGGCACGGACGCCGACGCGGTGCTGGCCATGGCGGACGGCCGGTCGGAGCTCTTGGAGCCCCTCGTCCCCGGACTCCCCTACCTCTCGGTCGAAGCCCTCTGGGCCGTGCGCCGCGAGATGGCCCGATCAGTGTCGGACGTGCTCGACCGACGGACACAGTCGTCCTTGCGCGATGCCCGGGCGTCGGCCGACGCCGCCGGTTCGGTGGCCGCGCTGATCGGTCCCGAGCTCGGCTGGGACGCCGGACGGGCCCGTGCCGAAGCCGACGAGTACGCCGCGCACGTGCGGGACCGGTTGACCCGGGCCGGGCTCGACCCGATCGCCGAGTCGACGGCCCCCGCCACCGCAACGGGAATGGGGACCGCCGTGGTGACCGGCGCCGGCGAGCCGGCTGTGGCGGGAGACGCGTGAGCCGGCCCACCCCCGTCACGCCCATCGACGCAGGCCCGACTGGAGTCGCCGATCGGTTCGACGTCACCCGGATCATCGTCGACGACGACCTCGCCCGTCGACTGGCCGACGCCTGCGACGCCGTGTCGACGCTCGACGACGACCGGGCCGAGGCAGGGCGCGACTGGTGGCCCCTGGCCATCGGGTGGGCCGCCGCCGGAGCAGTCCCGTCCCGTCCCGCGGTCGTGGCCCGACCGACCGACACCGCCCAGGTCTCGGCTGTCCTCGCCCTGTGCGACGAGGCCCGCGTGCCCGTCACGCCTGCAGGCGGTCGCAGCGGGGTGTGCGGCGCCTCGATCCCGCTCTTCGGCGGGGTCGCACTCGACCTGTGCGGGCTGGCCGGCATCGGCGACGTCGACGATTCCTCGCTCGTCGCCGACCTGCGGGCCGGTACGTTCGGCCCCGACGTCGAGTCGGGGCTGCGAGGCGACCACGGGCTGACGCTCGGTCACTGGCCCCAGTCGATGGACCTCTCCACCGTGGGCGGTTGGCTCGCCTGCCGCGGCGCCGGCCAGTACTCGAACCGCTATGGCAAGATCGAAGACATGGTCCTCGGCCTCGAGGTCGTACTGGCCGACGGGCGCATCGTCCGCACCGGCGGGCGTGGCCCGAGGTCGGCAACCGGGCCTGACCTCACCCAGCTCTTCGTGGGCAGCGAAGGCACACTCGGCGTCATCACCGAGGGACGCTTCCGGGTCCATCCGGTCCCCGAGGGCGAAGGGCGGCGTGCGTTCGGGTTCGCCACGTTTGCCGACGGGCTCGACGCCTGCCGCCGGATCCTCCGCCGTGGCGCCGCCCCGGCCGTCCTGCGCCTCTACGACGCCACCGAGTCGGGCCGGTCGTTCGAGGAGCCGGCGACCAACGTGCTGATCGTGCTCGACGAGGCCGACCCGGCGCTCGTCGGGGCGACCCTCGACGTCGTCGACCAGGAGTGCGCCCCGGCCGCCACGCTCGACGTCGGCCTCGTCGACCGCTGGCTGGCCCACCGCAACGACGTGTCCGCGCTGGCGCCGCTGTGGCGCTCCGGCGTCGTGGTCGACACGGTGGAGGTGGCCGCGCGGTGGAGCGCCCTACCCGGTCTCTACGCGGCCGTCCTGGATGCACTGGGGGGGGTCGACGGGACACTCGTCGCCTCGTCGCACCAGAGCCACGCCTACACCGACGGGGCGTGCCTCTACTTCACCTTCGCCGGTCGCCCGCCGGAGGTCCTGGCCGGCGACAGCGTCGCGAGCGACGGCTGGGTCGGCGACTACTACCGCCGCGCATGGGACGAGGTCACCCGGGCCACGATCGCCGCTGGCGGCGCCATCAGCCACCACCACGGCATCGGCCTCAACCGGGCCCGCTTCCTGGCCGACGGGCTGGGTTCGGCGTTCGGCGTCCTCGCCTCGGTGAAGTCGACCCTGGACCCGAACGGGATCCTCAACCCGGGCAAGCTCGGCCTCGCCGGACCGTTCGGGCCGGTGCCCTGGCCATGAGCGTCCTCGTGATCGACGTCGGCACCTCGGGGGTGCGGGGAGCCGTGGTCCGCCCCGACGCGTCGGTGGAGCACATCCATCACATCCCGGTGCTGCCCGACACCCCCTTCCCCGGACTGGTCGAGTTCGACGGGACAGCCATCGCCACCGCGGTCCAGGAGGTCGCAGCGCGCTGCCTGGCCGATGGCGGCCCGGTCGCCGCCGTCGGGATCGCCAACCAGCGGGCGTCCACGCTCGTATGGGACCGGGCGACGGGCGAGCCCGTCGGCCCCGGACTGGGCTGGCAGGACCTGCGGACCGTCGGTACCTGCCTCGAGCTCCAGGGCCAGGGCATCCGAGTCGCCCCCAACGCGTCCGCAACCAAGCTCGCGGCCATCCTCGACCTCGCCGACCCCGACCGCACCCGGGCGGAGCGGGGCGAGCTGGCCTTCGGCACCATCGACACCTGGGTGGCCTGGATCCTGTCGGGCGGCGACCTGCACGTGACCGACGCGTCGAATGCCGGCGTCACCGGGCTCGTCCACGGGGACGGCGACGGCTGGAGCGCCAACCTCCTGGCCGCGCTGCGCATCCCCGAAGCGGTGCTGCCCGAGATCATCGACTCGTCCGGCGTCGTCGGCGCCGCCCGGACGCTCACCGGGTCACCGCCCATCGCCGGCATGGCCGGTGACCAGCAGGCCTCGCTCATCGGCCAGAGCTGTACCGCCGCCGGTCAGGCCAAGGCCACCTTCGGGACCGGCGGCATGCTCGACCAGTGCCTCGGAACCACCCGGCCGCAGCAGGCCGTGCGGGGACCGGCGGGGACGATCCCGATCATCGCCTGGCGCCGCTCGGGCACGATCACCTGGGGGATCGAGGCGATCATGCTGTCGGCCGGCAACTGCGTGGAGTGGCTGCGCGACGACCTCGGCATCATCGAGGACGCCGCAGACTCCGCCACGGTGGCCGCCCGGTGCGCGGACACCGGCGACGTGTGGTTCGTGCCGGCGCTATTGGGACTTGGCACGCCGGTGTGGGACTTCGGGGCCCGGGGCACGTTCACCGGCATCACCCGGGGCAGCGGCCGGCCCGAGATGGTCCGTGCCGTGCTGGAGGGCGTGGCCCACCGGGGCGCCGATCTGCTGGAGTCCGCCGAGGCCGACTCCGGCCTGCCCATCCACGCACTGCGCGTCGACGGCGGGATGACGTCGAACGACGTGTTCACCCAGGCCCTGGCCGACGCATGCGGCCGCCCGATCGAGATCTCGCCGGTCCTCGAGGCGACGACCCTGGGCGCGGCGTTCCTGGCGGGCATGGCCGTCGGGACCTGGGCCGACGAGGACGATGTGGCAGAGGCGTGGACGCCCCGCGCCGTGATCGAGCCGACCCAGACGACGACCGAACGCGCCTCGGCCCGGGAACGGTGGCTGGCGGCCCGGTCGCGGGCCCAGGGCGCCGTCCCCGAGCTGTCCGGCATCGACTTCTGACCCGAGTCACACCGCTGGGGATTGGTGCGTCCACCCGGGCGTGGACTTCTCGGGTGCAGTGCATTGTGGAGTCACAATTGCCACCCCTACACTGGGTCGAGGAGCGACGTCCGCGCACCCGCGGATCCCACCGGCCCAGGCCGGGGAGGCAGGAGACCCCATGACCACCGGTATCGAGACATGGGGCAGGTCCGACCTCCCGGGCTCGGTCCCGATCCCCGGCCTGGTTCCCGAGCTTCCCCACGACGCGCCCGGCGCCGGCGCGGTGGACGACGCCGTGGCGCTGGCCGGGGAACTCCACGACGCGCTCTCGGGGGTCCTCCTCGGCACACCGATCGCGGTCACGACCGCAGTGGTGGCGGCGCTGTCGGGCGCGCACCTCCTCATCGAGGACGTGCCCGGCGTGGGCAAGACGGTCCTCGCCCGGGCCCTCGCCACCGCGCTCGGTGCCGAGCTGTCCCGTGTCCAGGGCCACCCCGACCTCCTCCCGTCCGACATCACCGGCGTCACCGTCTTCTCACCCGACACCGCAACCTGGGAGTTCCGGCCCGGCCCGGTGTTCGCAAACGTGGTCCTGCTCGACGAGATGAACCGCACCCCGCCCCGCACCCAGTCCGCCCTCCTCGAGTCCATGGAGGAGCAGCAGGTCTCCGTCGACGGCGAGTCGTGGCCGCTCCCCCGTCCGCACCTGGTCATCGGCACCCAGAACCCGATCGGCCAGCTGGGCACCTATCCGCTGGCGGAGAGCCAGCTGGACCGGTTCGGACTCTCCACCACCATCGGTTATCCCGATGCCGAGGTCGAGACCCGCCTGGTGCTCCACAACGGCGGCCGCTACGCCCTCGACACCCTCGCCCCGGTGGCCGACACTGCGCGGTGGCAGCGTGCGATCGACGCCACGGCGGGAGTGCACGTCGTCCACTCCGTCGCCGAGTACGCGGTCGCCCTCGTCCGGGCGACCCGTACGACCGGGTCGGTGCGGCTCGGCGCCAGCCCCCGGGCGGCCATCTCGTTGCTCCGCAGCGCGCAGGCCTACGCCGTCCTCTCCGGGCGTCCCTATGCCACCCCCGGGGACGTCCAGGCCGTCGCCGTGGCCTGCCTGTCGCACCGCCTGATCACCGATGGTGCGGGCGAGGGACCTCTGCTGGTCGGCCGCGTGATCGCCGACACCCCCGCCCCCACGACGTGAGTCGGGCCATGTCCCGCAACGGGGCACCGTCACGATGGCGGGCCCTCCAGGCAGCATTGGTCGGCGTGGCGGCCGGGCTCGTGGGTGTGATGGTCTCCCGTGCACTGTTCGGCCCAGAGGCCGCGCCCCTCGGCATCGTCATCGGCGCCGCCGCCCTCGCCAGCAGCACGGTGCTCTCGTGGCAGCTCCACGGTCGGCGCCGTCCCGCCGACTCCTTCGGAATCCCCCGCACACTCCGCCTCCGCAGGCGGGTCCACCCGGTGGCGTGGATAGGGCCGGTGGCCGGCAGCATCATCACGCTCGTCGCCTGGGCCGCCGTCGCCCATTCGAGCGGATCGGGCTGGGTCCAGGCCGTCGGCGCACTGCTCGGCGCCTTCCTCCTCGTCGGCCTCGTCGCCCCGGCTTGGCCGGCTCGCCGTGCCCGGATCGCCTGCACCGCGGCGCCGTTCGACGGCCGGGCCGGACAAGCGCTCGGCCTCACGTTCGAGGTCGACCGCCCGGTCCGATTGCGGGGGATCTTCCCAGGCGGGCGGGGCCACCAGGCCGGTGGCGGCCAACGCGGGTACCGGTCCGTCGGGCTCGAGGTCACACCGGGCCGGCGCGGCGTCCTGGATGCCGTGGTCGTCGAGGTGGCGTCGAGCGCTCCGTTCGGCCTGCTGTGGTGGGCCCGTCATGTGGAGCTCCCGCTGCCCCACCTCCTCCACGTCGCCCCTCGTACCGGCGACCCGGGCGAACGGCTCACCGCGGCCGACGCCGCTCCCGGTGAGGCCGCCCCACGGGTGCCGGCCGGGATCGGCGAGCCCCGGGGGATCCGCCCCTACGCCGCGGGCGACCCCCGTCGGACCGTGCACTGGCCGGCGACGTCGCACGCCGGGGCCCTCATGGTCCGTGAATCCGAGCGCCCCACCGACGATCCGGTCTTCGTCGAGCTGGTACTGCCGATCGACCCGGCGGCCGCCGAGGCCGAGACCGAACGCATGATGGCCGCCGTGTCCGAGTGCCTGGGCCGCCGCCAACCGGTCGTGCTGGCGACCCGTGAGACGAGCGGACGGGTGGTGCGACCGGTGGCCGACCAGGTCGACCTCGGGCGGCGGCTGGCCAGGGCGGTGGCGCCGTGACCCTGTGGCAGCGGTTCGTCGAGGTCAACCGACCCGGTCCGCCGGAACACTCGGTGTCGTTCCGGGCCGCGTCGGTCGCAGCTGTCCTCGTCGGGATCGGGGCCTGCCGGTCCGAGGGCCTCCTGAGCCCCGCGGTCACGCTGTTCGCGGTGGTGGCCACGGTGGTGGGCAACATCGTCGCCTACCGCAGGCGTGCCGACCCGTGGCCGGGGGTCAAGCCGGTCCTGGCGGTGTGCGCCGTCGGCGGCTTCGTGTGGTTCATCCTCACCGTCACCCGGAACGCCACGCCCGGCGACATCGCGACGGTCGAGGCGCCACTGGCCGTCCTGTTCGCCTGGGTGCTGTCGACCCACGCCTTCGACGTCCCCTCCCGGCGGGACGTGACGTACTCGCTGGCCGGGTCCACCGCGCTGGTCGCCGTGTCCGCGGCCCAGTCGGTCGACCTCGGCCTCGGGATCTGGGTCCTGGCCTGGGTGGCCTGCTGCGTGTGGGGATTGGTCGCCATGTGGCAGTCGCTGTCGGAGACGGCCGGGGTGCCGTGGCGTCCGTTGCTGGCAGCGGCCTGCCTGGTGGCGGTGGCCGCGGTGGCCCTCGTGGCCGTGCTCCCGGCACCGAAGGTGTCGACGTCGTTGATCTTCGCCTCGGCGCCGGGCGCCTCGTCGCCGGTCGACAACCCGACCAGCCTGACGGAGGGGGGCACGTCGCTGCCGGCCCACGCCGCCAGCCCTGCCGGGCGGACGGCGGTCGGCGGCTACCTGGGCTTCGCCAAGTCGCTCGACACGGCTGACCGTGTCGCACTCGGCGACCAGGTCATCCTGCGGGTCCGGGCCACCCGGCCGAGCTACTGGGTCGGACAGACGTTCGACGTCTGGAACGGTCGTTCGTGGGTCCAGTCCGCCAACCCGGTCAACGGACGGCGGGTCCAGAAGCTCACCGGCGGCTCGCCCTTCACCATCCCCACCTACGCCGACCAGGTCGCCAACCTGTCGTCGGGCCAGGAGGACATCCAGACCTTCTACGTGACCTCCGGTGGACCCAACCTCGTGTTTCATGCCGATGACGCACAGCGCGTGTACCTGCGGGCGCGCTCGGTCTACGTGACCGCCGACGGCACCATCGCCTCCACCGAGTCGATGGGCGCCGGGACGATCTACACGGTCGTCTCGAACGACAGCGCAGCGATCCCCGACCAGCTCCGTGCGGCCTCGATCCCGGCTACGTCCGACCCTGCGACCCGGATCACCCCGGTGGTCGGCCCGATCGTGCTGGGCGCCGACGAGCAGGCCCGGTACCTCCAGCTGCCACGCGATGACCGACGGGTCGCCACCCTGGCGGCGTCGATCACCCAGGGCATCGGATCGGCGGGCGCCGGAGATCCCCACACCTACGACAAGGTGGCGGCGATCGAGCAGTGGATGTCCTCCCACGCCCGCTACACCACCGACATCCCGCCGCTCCCTGCCGGAGCCGACGCCGTGGACTCCTTCCTCTTCGGTACCCGCCGGGGCTACTGCGAGCAGATCTCGACGGCCACCGTCGTGATGCTCCGGAGTCTCGGGATCCCGTCCCGTGAGGCGGTCGGCTACGTACCGGGCCCGTACAACCCGATCACCGACCTCTACGACATCCAGGCGAAGGACGCCCACGCCTGGGTCCAGGTCTGGTTCCCCGGCTACGGGTGGCAGAACTTCGACCCCACTGCCACTGTCCCGCTGGCCAACCCCTCGCCCGGTTCGGTGCTCGCCCACTCACTCGGGAACGCCCTGACCCGACTCCCGTGGGTGCCCCTGTCCCTTTCGGTCGCCGTCGTGGGCATCGTCGTATGGGTCCGTCGCAGCCGCAGCCGTCGCCCGGCAACCTGGGCACACCAGGTGGCAGACGACCTCGCACGGTGCGGTGCCCGCATCGGCTGCCCGCGTCGACCAGACGAGACCCTGACGGCATACGGCCAGCGCCTGTCGCGAGCCGCCCCCGAGCACGCGTCGGCGATCACCGCGTTGACTGGCCTCGTCGAGGGTGCCACCTACGGGGGGATCGAACCTTCGGCGGACGAGATCCGGGTTGCCCTCGATCGGTCACGCCACGTCCGTTCGATCCCGAAGCGCCGACGGTCCGATGGGCCGGGCAGCGGACCGACGGGCACAGGCGGTCCGGTTCAGGAGCTGGCGTGGTCGAGTGCCTCGTCGAATGATGCGCCGGCGGCCAGCAACGGTCGGTAGCCCATCAGCTTGGCCGGCTGACTGAACGTCAGCACGCCGCCGAGGCGGTCCCCTGACCGGTAGAGGGCGATGAGCTTCCCCTCCTCTCCGGACCCGCTGACCACCACCACCTCGTCGTCGGCGTCGGGCAGGCCGATCATCTGGATCTTGGTGGCGTACTGGTCCGACCAGAAGAACGGCACCGGGTCGTACGGCGTGGCGGCAACGGAACCGGCCAACAGGTTGCGGGCACAGGCCGCACCGCCCTCGGCTGCATTCGTCCAGTGCTCGACCCGGGCCGGGCGGCCGGTCGTCGGACGCGTCCAGTTGGCGACGTCGCCGGCCGCCACGATGCCCTCGGCGGCGAACAGCGACCCATCGCAGCGCACGCCGTTGTCGAGTTCGACTCCCGAACCCTCGAGCCAGCCCACCGAGGGGGTCACCCCGATGCCGACGACGACGACATCCGCCGGCAGCCGGGTGCCATCGTCGAGGACGACCGTGACGGGGTCAGGTCCGCCGGGGTCGGACTCCAGGTGGTCGATCGAGACCGATGTCCGCAGGTCCATCCCGTTGGCGACGTGCAGGTCGGCACACATCCGACCCATCTCGTCGCCCAGCACCCGAGCCAACGGCGTGTGGTAGGCCTCGAGGAGCGTCACCCTGGCACCGATCCCCCGGCAGGTGGCTGCGACTTCCGAGCCGATGAATCCCGCGCCGATCACGATGAGCCGGGGCGCATCGCCGGCGGCGGCCAGGTCGGCGCGGATCCCGAGACAGTCGTCGAGGGTGCGCAGCAACCACACCTTCGCCATCCCCTCGGAGCCGGGCAGCGCCCTGGTGGCCGCCCCGGTGGCGATGACCAGGCCGTCGTAGGCGAGCTCGGTCCCGTCGTCGAGGGCGACGAGGCGCGCCCCGATGTCGAGTCCCGTCGCCCGCCGTCCGAGCCGGAACTCGAGGTCGAGCGCATCGTGTGCGTCGGGAGTGTGGTGGCGGATGCGGTCGGCGTCCCACTTTCCCGACAGCACCTGCTTCGAAAGCGGCGGTCGGTCATACGGGGCGTGGCGCTCCTCGCCGACGACGACTACCGGGCCGGTGTGCCCCTCGTGCCGAACCTCCTCGGCGGCCCGGAGGCCGGCAAGCGAGGCACCGACCACGACGATGGTTCCGTCCGACGACACGGGTGCGCTCATGGGACGAATCGTAGAGGGATCGAGCGGTACCGGATTCGAATGGCGGTCCGGGCGGCGGCTCCGGACTGAGCGTCACCCCCCGGACACGGGCTCCGGTGGTGCGGGGTCATCCGGTGGTGGTGGTGGTGGCACGGCAGGGCCGGATTGTCCGCAAGTTGCCGTTCAGACGCCCTCCGGGGGTGCCTCCGATCGGCACGTCTGCCTTCGTCCGCCCAGGTCGTGCGGGAACACGCCGTCACGACAGGCAAGCTCCGCGTCTCGACCATCACGCACCGGTCGCTTTGCTCGGCGGCATCCGTTCGACTGGCTCGAATGTGGATCCTACGCGGATGCACCCGGTGGACCCACTCCTTGACCCGTGATGTCAGGCGATGGTCAACTGGCCGAAGGGTTGCCGATCCAGGCAGTCGAGGAAGAGGGGTCCCCATGATGCGGAACACAGTGAAACTCCTGGCAGTGGCTGCGATCGGGGGGGCTCTTGTGCTGGCGCTGTTCTCGTCACGGGCGAGTGGAGCGGCGGCGCCTGCGGGAGTGACCATCGGCGGTGTGTTCCAACTCAAGTCGGCGGCCGACCAGAGCTTCTGTATGGACATCGACAACCAGGGCCCGACGCCGCGACTGATCCTGTCCCAGTGCACGGCGGCGTCGAGCCAGCGATTCTCGTTCACGCGTGGTGCAGACGGCTTCAGCCTGATGATCGACTCGCAGGGGAATTGTCTCTCGACCGGTGCAAAGAGTGCCCCGAGCTTCTTCGGCGTGTCCGACGCCCCGTGCAGGTACACAGGCAAGGAACGGTGGGCACTTTCGTTGACCGGGACCTTGACCCAGGGGACCAAGGGGCGTTGCCTCGTCATCCCCCGAGTTGCGGCGAATGTCTCCGTCAACCTCGTCCCATGCCAAGAAGTAGCGCTTCAGCAGTGGAAACTGTCCCAATAAGGGGAGTGACGAGCACCTGAGCCCGGATTGGGACGACGCGACCGGCGATCCGGTAGAGGGGGCCGTTCGGCATTCTTCCGGTGTCAGATCGGTGCCAGTCCCCGCCCCCATCCTGGCGAATCCGAATCAGCGGGCCGTCCTCGGGCTGCACGAGACTTGCGCATTCCGAACCAGATCGAGGAGAGGGCCGGGTCTGGAATCCCTTACCGCCCGGAGAGTGTCACTGTCCGGCACATCGAGGTCACCCCAAGGGGAGCGGCATTCTGGAGTTCGGCTCGGTCAAGGCAAGCCGTCCAGATCCTCGGTTGCTGTCTTCAGACGTCGGAGCGTTGCCTCCATGTTCGACACGAGATCCGCGGTGCGATCCCTGACGCCCATGAGGTATCGGTCAGCAAGGCGGAAGTACCAGGGCATGTCGC